>JANYKT010000102.1 GCA_025358085.1 Deltaproteobacteria bacterium
CGATGCGTCGCTGATGACGCTTGAAGTCCGCCGATCGAACCTGGGCGCGCTCGATCTCTACCGCGCGTTCGACTACCGCGCCGTCGGCGTGCGGCCCAACTACTACGCGGACGAAGGCGAGGATGCGATCGTGATGGTGAAAGAGCTGCGCAAGCCGTCGCGGTAGGTCGTTGTTGCGCGCGAGGTGTCTTTTCGTAGCGGGCGGCCGCGGCCTTGCTGGACTAATGGGAACGCCTGCAAGGAGACTCATCTCTCCTCGCAGTGGTCAAGGCGCGCGGCGCTTGCCCTCGCGGGTGCGCAGCGCCGCGGCGATGTCCGAAAGGCCCATGCCGTGCGCCTGGAGCAGCACCAGCGCGTGGTAGACGAGATCGGCTGCCTCGTGGGCGATCTCGTCGCGGCTGCCGCGCAGGGACGCGACAATCAGCTCGGCCGACTCCTCGCCGATTTTCTTGTGCCGCAGTGCCTCGTCGGCGAAGAGCTTCGCCGTGTACGATCCGGTCGCCAGGGCCTGCGGGTCCGCGCGGCGGCCCTCGAGCGTCTTCTCCAGCTGGCCGAGCGTGACAAAGGCGCTCTCGGGAGCCACGGGCGCGCCGTCGATCGGCTCGAAGAAGCAGGAGCGCGCTCCAGTGTGGCAAGCGGGGCCAGCCGGATCTACGCGGACCAGCACCGCGTCCTGGTCGCAGTCCGTCGTCAGCGCTCGGACCGCCTGCGTGTTGCCCGAGGTCGCGCCCTTGACCCAGAGCTCCTTGCGGCTGCGGCTCCAGAACGTGGTCTGTCCGCTGGCGAGCGTCGCGGCCAGGCTCTCGCGCGACATCCACGCGAGCGTCAGCACTTCGCCGGTGCGCGCGTCCTGCACCACGGCGGGGATGAGGCCTTGCGCGTCCCAGCTCAGCTCGTCGGGCTTCAACTGATTCTCCACGCACCACTCGCGCTTAGTCGCTCGAGCAGCGAGAGGCACACGGGAGGGTGAGGGCTGGATTGATTCATCGAGATCGCTAGTTGAAAGATCGCTAGTTGAGAGATCATAAAGTGTCGATCCGCATCGGAAAGCCGCGCTCGGCGCAGCATTGCTTCACCGCGGCGATCGTCAGGGTGCCAAAGTGGAACACACTTGCGGCCAGGGCCGCCGCGGCGCCCGCCTCGAAGGCGTCGGCGAAGTGCCCGGGCGTGCCGGCGCCGCCACTCGCGATCACCGGCACCGGCACCGCGGCACAAACGGCGCGGAGGAGCTCCAGCGCGAACCCGCGGCCGACCCCGTCGTGATCCATCGAGGTGAGCAGGATCTCCCCGGCGCCGCGATCGACCGCCTCGCGCGCCCAGTCGATGGCGTCGAGCCCGGTCTTGCGCGTGCCGCCGTGCGAGCGCACTTCCCAGCCCGGACCGCGGGCCCGCACGTCGATGGCGACCAGCACGCTCTGGCTGCCGGCAAGGCGCGCCACGGCGGTGATCAGCGCCGGATCGTTGATGGCCGCGCTGTTCATCGAGACCTTGTCGGCGCCGCAGCGCAGGAGCTTCTCGGCGTCGGCCACGCTGCGGACGCCGCCGCCCACTGCGAACGGAATCGACAGCTCCAAAGCGACCTGCTCGACCAGCTGCGCGAGGGTGCCGCGGCTCTCGAGCGAGGCCGCGATATCGAGAAAGCACAGCTCGTCCGCGCCCGCCGCGCCGTACGCCTTGGCCTGCTCGACCGGGTCGCCCGCGTCGCGCAGCGCGGCGAACTGCACGCCCTTGACCACGCGGGCGTCCTTGACGTCGAGGCAGTGAATGATCCGGCGCGTCAGCATGGACCGTCCAGCGCGCGCTGGCCCTCACGCACCGAGAAGCGGTTCTCGTAGAGCGCGGTTCCGGCGATGGCGCCTGCCAGTGTGGACAGCCCGGCAGCGGCCAGCACGCGCAGATGCGAGAGCTCACCGGCGCCGCCAGAAGCGATCAGCCGGCAGTCGGGCGCGGCCTCGCTGACGGCGCGCAGCAGCAAAAGGTCAAAGCCTTCGAGCGTGCCGTCACGGGCCACGGCGGTGACCACCATCCAGCGAACGCCGAGACCCGAGAGTTCTCTCGCCAGGTCCGGGGCGGCCGGTCCCCGCGCTTCGGTCCAGCCGCGGGTGGCGGCGCGGCCGTCCTTGATGTCGATGCCGCAGGCAACACGGTCCGGGCCGAATTTCGCCACCGCTTCGCCTGCGAGGGCCGGCCGCTCAATCATCGCGGTCCCGAAGATGACCCGCTGCGCACCGGCGTCGAGCGTCGCCTGCGCGGAGGCCAGGTCGCGAATGCCTCCGCCTACCTGGACCAGCGCTGGCGCGGCCGCGCGCGCGATCGCAGCGATGAGCGAGAGCTGCCGCGCGCCGCCGAAAGCCGCGTCGAGGTCGACCACGTGCACCACGCTCGCGCCTTGCTGGACGAACGCTCGCGCCTGCGCGGCAGGGTCTTCGCTGTAGACGCGCGCCGTCTTGCGGTCGCCTTTGTGCAGCCGCACCGCGCGGCCTTCGAGCAGGTCGATGGCGGGAAAGAGGAGGGGCGTCATTGCGCGAGGAATCGTCGCAGCAGCGCTTCACCGTCACGGGCGCTCTTTTCAGGGTGGTGCTGCACGCCGAAGAGCGTCCCTCGCTGGACCAGCGCGGCGATGGGAACGCTGCCGTGGTGGACGACGGCCCGGACGATCTCGGCCGGCGCCTCGCAGCGGTAGGAGTTGGCGAAATAGGCCCAGCCGGCGAGCGGCTCCGGAAGCAGCGGTGAAGGCGCGGTTCTCTCCAGCTTCTGCCAGCCGATGTGTGGCACCTGCACGCTCGCCGGCAGCCGCGTCACCCGGCCAGGGAGAAAACCGAGCCCGGGTCGCGTGCCGTCCTCGTCGCCCTCTTCGAAAAGGATCTGCATGCCGAGGCAGATGCCCAGCACCGGGACGCTGCGCGACAGCGCCTGGGCCAGCGCCTCGCGAAAGCGCGCCGCCCGCTCCATTCCGAGGCCGAAGGCGGCGACTCCCGGCAGCACGATGCGCCGCGCGGTCGCGAGCTCCGCGGGATCGCTCGTCAGCTCAGGCTCGCCACCGGCGCGCCTCAGCGCCTGCAGCACCGAGCCCAGGTTGCCGAGCCCGAGGTCGATCACGCTGGTCCGCGCAGCGGTGAGACCGGCCGTGATCACAGCACGCCTTTGGTGCTGGGGATGCCGGTGATGCGCGGGTCGCGCAAAGCTGCCTGCCGCAGCGCTCGAGCGAACGACTTGAAGACCGCCTCGGCGGCGTGATGAAAGTCGCGGCCGGTCAAAAGATCGATATGAATGTTGCAGCGCGCGTTGTCGGCGATGGCTTTGAAGAAGCCCTCGAGGACGCTCAGGTCCATCGCGCTGCGCGGGCCCTGGCCTTGCTCTACGGCGACGTTCCAGTGCAGGAAGCTGCGGCCCGAGAGGTCGACCACACTGCGCGCCAGCGCCTCGTCGAGCGGGAAATAGAAGTGGCCCGCGCGCGCGATGCCCTTGCGGTCGCCGAGCGCTTGGTCAATGGCGGTGCCAAGAGCGATGCCGGTGTCTTCGACGGTGTGATGCTGGTCAATGTGCAGGTCACCCTTGCAGTGGATCTTCGCGTCGAGCGCGCCGTGCTTGCAGAGCGTCTCGAGCATGTGATCGAAGAAGGGGATACCGGTCGAGACGTCCGCCTGTCCGGTGCCGTCGAGGTCCAGAGTGATCTCGAGCTGGGTTTCCTTGGTTGCGCGTTCGATTTTGCCGGTGCGGTTCATGACTTCTCTCCCAACAATTGGCCGAGTACGCGCGAGGTGTCCCCGGGGGCCGCGATGTGAGCGTAGATGATCGGTGTTGCGCCGCGCGCCTGCGCCGCCCGCGCCGCGGTCTGGTCATCGGCCGTATCGCCGATGAAGAGGACTTGTGCGCCTGGGGGCGCGCCCTTGAGCAGCGTCTGCGTCAGCCAGATCAGGCCCGCCGGGTCGGGCTTGCGCGGCCGGCCATCGGCGACCCAGCTGAGCGC
The DNA here is from genome assembly GCA_025358085.1 of Deltaproteobacteria bacterium. GTDB lineage: Bacteria > Myxococcota > Myxococcia > Myxococcales > 40CM-4-68-19 > JANYKT01. Next base: position 3,971 of record JANYKT010000102.1, read on the forward strand.
TTCCGGAATACCGAGGCCAGTGCGCTCGAGCGCCAGCTTTGCTTCGCCCGGATTGCGGCCAGTGAAGAGCGCCAGCGGGAACCTTTCTGCGCACTGTTGCAACAGTGTTGCATCGGCGAGGAGCGTTTCGCGCTGCCAGTAGCCTTCGCCGGTCCAGTCGAAGCCGAAGAGTTGCCGGCAGCGATCGCCGCCGTACAGCTCATTGCAGGTGCGCGTGATTGCCGGGGCGTCGAGGGCTGCGTGCACTTCCTGGCTGAAGGCGCGGCGATAGAGGCCCTCGACGCCTTCGCCGTCCGCGCTCCCGAGAAAGTGCGTCAGCGAAGGGGCCGCGCCGAGTGCGCGCAGGTAAAGGAGGAGGGCGATGCCCCGCGCCATCTCCCAGTCGTCGTTGAAGCCTCCCGCGGCCTTGAACGCAGCAACTTCGAGCGCGCGATTGAACGGCACCGCGCGTGCTTGGTCCTCACCAACGAGGCTGGCGATGGCCCGGCGCGCGGCCTCCTCCGCGACGGCGTGGTAGCTCGCGGTCGCGTCCAGCAGCACGCCATCGATGTCGAGGATGACAGCGCATACGGCGGTCAGATCCGGGAACGAAAGTCCGGCGGTCACGTTTCGGCCCGCAGCGCGGCGAGGAAGGCGTCGTTGGCCGCAGGCGCGCCGATGCTGACCCGCAAGGCTCGCGAGAGGTCGGGCGCGGTCGAGACGTTCCGAATCAGCACGCCGTGCTTGAAGAGCGCCGCATGCAGCTCGGTCGGCGGCCGCTTTTCCTGCTCGAAGAGGAGAAAGTTCGCGCCGCTCGGATGCACGGTCATCCCCAGATCCGTGAGCCCGCGCGCGACCCGCTCGCGCTCGCGCTGCACCAGTCCCGCGCGCTCGGTGACGAGGTCCGGCCGCGCAATCAGCTCGCGCGCCACCAGACAGGTCACCGCGCTCAGGTTGTAGGGCAGCTGGACTTTGCGCAGCTCGGCGCAGAGCCTGGAGTCGGCCAGCATGCAGCCGCAGCGCAGCGCCGCCGCTGCCAGCGCCTTGGAGAAAGTGCGGAACAACACCAGCCGCGGATTGCGCGCGAGCAGCGGCGCGAAGTCCTGGCGGCTGAAATCGCGATAGGCCTCGTCCACGCCCACCAGACAGTCGGTGCCGTCGAGTAGCAGGCGCAGGTCTTCGGTCGCAAGCGTGGTCCCGGTCGGGTTGTTGGGCGAGCCGATCAGCACCAGCTTCGCGCCGCGCGCCGCTTGCACGAGCGCAGGGATATCGAAGTGGAACTCAGCTCCACGGCGCAGCGGGACCTCGCGCAAGTCCGCGCCCAGGGCTCTCGCCTGCAGCGCGTAGAGCGAGAAGGACGGCTGCGCGATCACCACGGCGTCCCCCGGAGAGAGGCAGGAGAACAGCAACAACTGGAGCAACTCGTTGGACCCGTTGCCGACCAGCACGCTCGCCGCGCCCAGGCCGTAGGCGCGCGCGAGGTCCTGCGCCAGCGCGGCGCCGTCGGCGATGGGGTACTTGGACCAGTCGGTCGCGAGCACGCGTTCCGTCAGCTCGCGCTTGAGCTCCTCGGGCAGGTCGTACGGGCTCTCATTGAGGTGCAGCGGCACCGGGGCGGGATCGCGCGGCGGGCCGTAGGCTGCGAGCGGGCGGATGGTTTCGCGGACAAAGCTCTCGGGCGTGCGCGGGCTCATTGGTCCTGACTTCCTGAAGCGCCCGGCGTTGCGCTGTGTGCGACGCGGAATTCGATGGCGCGTGCGTGCGCGTGCAGCCCCTCGGCGTGCGCCAGCGCGGCGATGGCCCGGCCGTCTTTCGCGAGCTGCTCCTTGCCATATTCGATGACGTTCTGCCGGCGCACGAAGTCCGACGCGCTCAGCGGAGAAGCAAAGCGCGCCGTGCCCGAGGTCGGCAGCGTGTGATTCGGGCCCGCGAGATAGTCGCCGACCGGCACCGGCGCGTGCGGGCCGACGAACACCGCCGCCGCGCGCGGGACTTTTGCAACCGCGGCAGCAGCGTCTTCGAGCAGCAATTCCAGGTGTTCGGGCGCGAGCTCATTCGCGAGCGCGAGCGCCTCTTCGAGCGTTCGCGTGACGATGGCTGCGCCGCGCGCCTGCAGAGCCTCGGCCGCGACCGCGCCGATCTTTTCCTGCCCCAGCGCCGCGACCACCGCCCGCGCGAGCGCCGCATCGGGCGTAATCAAGATAGCCAGCGCGAGCGGGTCGTGTTCGGCCTGCGCGATCAGATCGACCGCGACCAGCGCGGGGTCGGCGCTGTGGTCAGCGACGATGACCACTTCGGTCGGACCCGCCAGGGAGTCGATGCGCACCTCTCCCGAGAGCTGCCGCTTCGCTTCGGTCACGTAAGCGTTGCCGGGTCCGACGATGACGTCGACGCGCGGGATGCGTTCGGTGCCGAGGGCGAGAGCGGCCACCGCCTGCGCGCCGCCAGCCCGCAGGATCCGGGTAGCGCCGGCGATGCGCGCGGCCGCCGCGACCTCGGGCAGGATCGATCCGTCTCTTCGCGGAGGCGTGACGACGATGACGTCCTGCACCCCCGCGAGCCGCGCAACCGCGGCGGTCATGATCACCGTCGAGGGATACGCCGCGCGGCCGCCCGGGACGTAGCAGCCCGCGCGATCGAGCGGCAGGGTCAGGCAGCGCACCGTGCCGCCCGCATCGAGCGACTGCGAATAGCTGGGCGGAACCTGCGGCGCGTGAAAAGCGCGCACCCGTGCGGCAGCGACCTCAAGTGCGGCGCGGACTTCCGCGGGACAGGCGGCGGCGAGTGCGTCCCACGACGAGTCGTCGAGGAAGGGATCGGTCAGGGTGGGCCCGTCGAAGCGTGCGGTCAGCTCGCGCACGGCCGCATCGCCGCGCGCCCGCACGTCGGCAATGATAGCGGCGACAGCGGGCGCGACCGTTGCAGGCGTGACGCCGGCTGCGCGCAAGGACCCGGCTTCCCGGGCGTCGAGAATTCGGATCAAGGAGCCTCCAGCTTGTCGAGGAGCGGCAACAGCGTCGTCAGCTTCAGCCGGTAAGAAGCGCGATTGACCACCAGACGCGCGGTGATCTGGTGCAAATCCTCGACGACGATGAGGCCGTTCTCCTCCAGCGTCCGCCCGCTCTCCACCAGATCGACGATAGCGTCGGCGAGTCCCGAGACCGCCGCCAGCTCGACCGAGCCCGACAGCTTGACCAGGTCGACCGGCACTCCCTTGCGGGCAAAAAACTGGGCCGCCAGTCGCGGATACTTGCTCGCGATCCGCAACGATCTCCCCAGCTCCCCTGCGTCGGCGAGCGCGTCGCGCGCGATGCGGCTGTCTCGTGGTGCGGCCAGGCTGAGGCGGCAACGGCCAAAGCCGAAGTCGATGGGGCTCAATAGATCTGCCGCGGATTCCAGCACCTGATCGAGCCCGCAGACGCCGATATCGGCTGCCCCGCGCTCGACATAAAGCGGGACGTCCCCATCCTTGAGCACCAGGAAGCGCGCGCTCACGCCGGCCGGAACGATGAGCTTGCGCGAGCTGCCCGGCTCTTCATCGGGCACGATTCCCGCCGCGGCGAAGCGCTCGAGCGCGGGCTTCTGCAGCCGGCCCTTGGGCAAGGCGATGGTCAACATACGGCCGCCAGCGGGACCAACGCGTCGAGCTCCAGCGAAAAGCCGACCGCCGGTCGCGGGTCGCCAAAGCGGCCGAGCAGGGTGTCGTAGCGCCCGCCGCCGCCGACGGGCCGCGGTGCACCCGCCGCGTAGAGATTGAAGACCAGGCCGGTGTAGTAGCCGAGCCCTCGGACCTCGCCGAGATCGACTTCAAGCTCGGCGCCAAGACTCTTCGCCTGGGCGAGCGTGGCGGCGAGCCTCTCTACCGCTTGCAGCGCGTCGGCGGACGGGGCGAGCTGGGCGGCCTTCTGCAACAGCGACTGCGCGTCCTCCTGCGAGCGTGGCGGCCGCGCCAGCAGCAGCAAGGCGTCGCGCGCTTTGCCCGGCGCGACTTCCTTCTCGCAGAGGCCTCTCAACGTCGGCAGGTCCTTGCGGTCGATGGCGTCGCTCAACGCCCTGGTGAGCCGCTCGCCCGCCTTGGATGCTGAAATGAGCGCCGCGAAGTAGCCGACCGTGCCCACCGAGACGCGCGTGTCGGCCAAGCCGAGCGCATGCAGGGATCGCGTGGCAAGCGAGAGGATCTCCGCGTCGGCTTCGGGCCCCGCGGCCCCGACCAGCTCGCAGCCGGCCTGCAGCCGCTCCCGCGGAATGCCGCTTTCGGCCGCGCCCTCACGCACCACGCTGCCGCGATAGTACAGCCGCAGCGGCGAGACGCCGGCGAGCCGGGTGGCCGCGATGCGCGCGACTTGCGCGGTGAAGTCGGCCCTCAGGGCCAGCAGATGTCCGCTGCGGTCGAGCGCGCGGAAGGCCTCGGGGCCGAAGACATCGGCGCTCTCGATGGACGGCGGGATGACCTCCCCGAAGCCCGCGGCTTCGAACAGCTGCGCCAGCGTGGCCTCGCAACGGCGCAGCCGGCGCGCCGCCTCGAAGAGGAGATCCTGCGTGCCCTGGGGGGGCGCTTTAGTCGAGGGGAGGAGCATGAGGGCGGCGCATTGTGCGTGGCGGCGACCCGCTGCGCAAGAGAGAGAATTGCCCTGCCGCGACTGAGGTCCTGACCCGAAGGTCCAGGTGCAGGGGCTCGCCCATTGGAGCTGGACGCGCGCCCGCCACGCGGTAGGTTGCGCCCGTGCGTACGCTTTACCAGCTTGCCCGCCCGCTGCTCTTTTCCCTCGAGGCAGAGCGCGCGCACTCGCTCGCGGGCGCCTGGCTGCGAGTCTCCGCGCGGCTGCGCCCGCGACCTGTGCTGCCGCCGTGGCCGTCTTTGCGCCAGACTGTTTTCGGGCTCGACTTTCCCTCTCCGGTGGGTCTCGCCGCGGGGATGGATAAAGGCGAGGTCGTCGCTCCCGCCTGGTTCGGACTGGGCTTCGGCTTTGTCGAGATCGGGTCCATCACCCCGCGCCCGCAGCCCGGCAATCCGCGGCCGCGGCTCTTTCGTTTGATTGAGCAGCGCGCGGTGATCAATCGAATGGGCTTCAATAACGCCGGTGCCGACGCGGTGGCTTCCCGGTTGCGCGCGCTACCCCGTCAGCCGGGGCCCATCGGTATCAATCTGGGCAAGAACAAGGACACTCCCAATGAGCGGGCCGCGGAGGACTACGTCTCGGCCTTTCGCACGCTCGCGCCCCTCGCCGATTACGCGGCCATCAATGTATCCAGTCCCAACACGCCGGGCTTGCGCGCGCTGCAGCAGGATCTCGGCGCACTTGTTCGCGCCGTCGCTGTCGAGCGCGACGCGCTGCCGCGCCGGATCCCATTGCTGGTCAAGTTGTCTCCCGACGAGACCTCCATTGAAAGGATCGCCGCGGCTGCCGTCGAAGCCGGAGCCGACGGAATCATTGCGACCAATACGACTCTCGAGCGTTCGGACGTTGCTGGTCACCCGCGCGCGGGCGAGGCGGGCGGGCTCTCGGGCGCGCCGCTTCGCCTGGCCGCGCAGCGGGCCTGCGCCCGGCTGCATCTGGCATTGGGCCCTCGCGTGCCATTGATTGGAGTGGGCGGAATCTTTACCGCCGAGGATGCTTATGCACGCATTCGTGCCGGAGCTTCTTTGATTCAGCTCTATACAGCACTGATCTATGAAGGCCCCGGCGTTGCCCGCGCCGTCGCGTCCGGCCTCGCGCGCCTGCTGGAGCGCGACCAACTCACGCTCTCGCAGGCCATTGGACTCGACGCAAAGGAACTTGCCTTATGAGCCGCCATCTTTTCACCGTCGAAGACTCTTCCCCTCTCGCCGGCCAGGGCCTCGTCCTGCTCCCCGGTGTTCCTCCCGATATCCAGTTGGGCGGCGCGACCTCCGTGGAACTCAAGCTCCCCAACGGCGTCTGCGTGGTCGCCCGCGTCGCCGGCATGGCCCATTTTGGCCGCAAGCCCGGCGCGCCAACTCCGCTCCTCATCGCCCGCAGCCCGCTCGACCTCGAAGTCCCCCGCGGCACCGAAGTCTGGACGGCCTGAGACCAAAAAGTCTTGCTACGCGATGCGCCAAGTCAGGCGGGTTCGCCAGCGGGGATCGTCCCCGCGGCGGCGACAGGATTGGGCGCGCCGAGGGGGCCGAAGGCGGCGCGGAAGGCGAGCGATACCGTGATGGCGATGGCGAGTCCGGCGAAGAGGTCGAGTACATAGTGGTGATTGAGATAGACGGCGCTGAAGCAGACCAACAACCAATACGCCAGCGCGACGATACGGAAGCGGCGGAGCTGGATTGAATAGACCAGCGCAAGGAATGGGTAGACGATGTGTAGTGAGGGAATGGCGCCGAAGACGTCGGCGCTCTTGCTGTAGAAGCCTTGCATGATGGGCATTCCCACCAGTTGATCAAAGCGAACGGTGCCGGCGGGGGAAGCGCGAACACTCAAATCGAGGAGAAAGCCATGTTCAGCCACATACCAGGGCGGGGCGGCGGGATAGATGTAATAGAAACTGAAACCGACGAAGTTCGCGATGACGAAGACCCAGGCGAAGCGCTGGGCGCGGCGTTCCATGCCGTGGAATTGCATCCAGATGGCGAGCAGGATGGACTCGCCGACGAAGAAGAATGGCGTGTAGGAGAGGCCGCAGACGAAGTCGAGCACGTTCGCGGTGTGCTTCTGCAGCCATTCATTCGGGGTCTGGCCGGCAATCCCGAAGAACCGCAAGTCGAAGTCGTACGGTTCGTGGATGTGAATCAAAGGTGATCGGATGGCGTCGGCGTACCAGCGCATTGAATCGTAGACGCTGACCCAGAGGATGAAGGGCAGGCCAACCCGCGCGAGTTTGCGGGAACCGTCGCTGAAGAAGCCAAGGCCGAATGCCAGTCCGGCGGCGAGCAGGTGCTCGGGCCGAAGGTCGTGCGCGGCGAAGCGGGCGAGGAAAAGATAGATCAGGCAAAGCAACGGCAACTCGCGCCGGTAGACGACGGGCGCGCGGCGATAGGCAGCGACCCGCTCAGATAGAGACAACATCAGGCTCCCTGGTGCTGCGCGGTGTCCACCAGCACGGGGGCCTTCCGGTCGCGCAGGCTGAGGAGCGCGGGCAGAGCGAAGAGCGCCGCCGAGAGGCAGGTGACTTCGCCGAGTACGGCAGTGAGGCCGAAGCTCTGGATGGCCTGGTTGTCGGCGGCGATCAGCGTTGCGTAACCGATGATGGTGGTCAGAGAGCAGAGCGCCACCGCCCCGCCCGAGGTGCCGAGTGCGTCTTCGACGCTTCTCGTCTGCTTGTAGCGCTGGTAGAGATTGACCGCGTAATCGACGCCGATACCGAAGGTGATTGGCAAGACTGCGAAATTAACGAAGTTGAGCTTGAGAGACAAGAGGCTCATCAAACCGGCCATCCAGAGCATTCCGAGCGTCAACGAGCCGATGACCCAGGCTGCGTCGCGAAGTGAGCGCAACACCAACAAAGTCAGCAGGGACACCGCGAGAAAACTCAAGAGTGCCGTCAGGCCACCCTCGCTGGTGATGGCGCCGACGATATCAGTCGTGAGCACAATCTGGCCGGCGACACGCGCGCGCTTGTCGACCCTCCAGGAGGCCTCGCGCACGGCCCGCGAATGGGCGATTTGCGCCAGGCCATTGGCCGAATCGGTCGACAAAGTCGGGAATACCAGGACGAGTCTTCCGCTGTGGCCGTCTTTTTCGAAGAACGGCTCGGTGAGGCGCGCGGGAATATCGGCAATGCCGACCGGCGTCAGCTTGGTGCTCTGGCGCAGGCGGGCGATTTCGGGCGGCATCGCCGAGGGCTTCTGATCGAGAATGGCGAAGATTTCGCTCAAGAGCGCAAGCTTGCGCGGCTGATCAACCGGGAGGAGTTTCTGCAGACTCGTGACCGACTCGATGGTGCCCTGGGGGCCCTCGAACTCGCGTTCCTTGTCGACCGACGCAGCCACGGCTTCCGCGCTCTCGGCCGAGTCGGTGAGCACCACGGTGGGCGTCTGGTAGCTCTGCAAGACTGCGTCGACGTGCTTGTCCCAGTAGCCGGCGCCGCTGTCGATTCCCGAGCGGCTCCCGAGCTTGCGAAAGTCATATTGAATGGGATCTTCGAGGAATCGCACCATGGCAAAGCCCGAGCCGACGGCGAGCACCGCGGTCAAGGCCACGGCCCACGCCGGCCGCCGGACGACCAGCGCTGCGAAGCGCCCGGCGATCCAGCCAACCGCCGCGGGGTGTTTGCGGGTGGAGAGTTCGTGGAAGGGCCAGAGTCGCTCGACCAGCACGATGAGCGCAGGCATCAACGAATAGGTGGAAAGCCAGCAGAACAGCATTCCAAAGAAGCCCATGAAGGCGAATTGATTGAACCCGCGGAAGCTGACGAATCCCAGGGACCCATAGCTCGCGGCCGCTGCGGCGCTGGCGACGAAGGTGCCTGTCCAGGTCCCGCGCAATGCGAGCGGAAGAGCGTCGGGCAGCGCCTTGCCGCGGCGCCGCTCCTCCAGATAGCGCGCCAACAAGATGATACCGGCGTTGATTCCATTGCCAACGATGATGCTGCCGAGAAAAGCGGTATTGGGATTCAGATAGTGAATGACCGCGCGCGAGAGAGCGAAAGTCAGCGAGACTCCGGTAAAAAGCGGCAATACCAGCAAGGGCAGGGCGCGCAGGGTCTGGTAGTACAGCACCAGCGCGAGGCCGACCGCCAGCAGCACCAGCACGCCTGTGATCTGCAGGTCCCTGACCAATGCCTCCTGCGCCTCGATGACGCTGCGGATCTCCCCGCCGTAGCCGACCTTGATATGGCCGCCATACTTCGATGGATCGACCTCCCGCACCACCTGCTCGACCGCGCGGAAGATGATTTGATCGTCGTCGAGGCTGACCGCGGCGCCTGGGGGAAAGACGGAAACCACCAACGTGTGGCCGCCTTCGCCGGCGAGGTAGCCGTCCGGGTATCGGTCGATCCGCGCAAAGGCCCCGCGCAGCCGAGCGAGCGCGGCATCGGTGCTTGCGGAACTCTTTGCCTGCCCGGTGGCGGCGTGGTCGTCGTCGAGATCCACCAGGAGCGGATTGACGCGGGCGACCTGCGCTTTCAATGAGTCCCGGATTTGAAGCAGGTCCTTTGTGTCGGCGAAGAGCGCACCGTGCGACTCGAAGAAGGCGCGCTCGGCGTCCACGCGCCAGAAGATGCGAGCCACCGTAGAGGGCGGGAGCTGCTGGAGCTTCGCCACCAGCGCGTCGACGAAGCGTTCGCCGGATTTGAGGTCATCGGTGCGCACCACGATGGCAAGCGACGAGAAGCCGCCAACGCGCTTCTCCAGCTCTTCGAGTCCGACCGCGGCCGGCGCGCCGTGCGGCAGGAGTTCGCGCAGATCGGTGCGCAGGTCTCCGTAGAGCCGCGCTGTCGCGGGCACGCAGAGGCCGAACGCGAGCAGTCCCGCGATGGCGATGGTTCCCGGCCTGCGCATTGAAAGCAAGGTCCAGCGATTCCAGAACGCGTTCACTAGGGGCCTTTAGGCCGCGCCGTGGCGGCGGGCGACGGCGGCGATGGATTCGCGCAGGAGCGAGAGGCCCGACAGCGCCGTGTCGCGATCGATGGTGAGCGCCGGCTGCAAGCGGATGGCGTGCGTGTAGCTCATGGCCAAAAGACCGCGTTGCAAGCCGTCCTGGAAGATCTCGTCGCAGATCTTCTTTGCCAGCGGCTCCTTGGTCTTCCGGTCGGAGACCAGCTCGACCGCGAGGAAGAGTCCTTCGCCGCGGACGTCACCGACCCAGCGCAGCTGATCCGGCCAGGTGCGCAGCTCGGCCAGCATCGCGGCCCCCACCTCGAGCACGTTCTGCAGGACGTTCTCGTTTTGCAGGATGCGCAGGGACGCCAGCGCCGCCGTGGCGGCCAGCGGATTGCCGCCATAGGAGGACGAGGATCCGCTTGGGTTGGACCACGGTTTCGCCTGCGCAATTTCTTTGCGCGCGACCACGCCGCTGATAGGGAAGCCGCCGCCGAAGGCCTTGCCGAGCGTGATGATGTCCGGCGTGACGTCACTGCGCTCGCTCGCAAACCAGCGGCCGGTGCGGCCGAAGCCGGTAATCATCTCGTCGGCGATGAAGAGCGCGCCGTGGTCGTGAGCCATCTCGGCCATGGCCTTCATGAAGTCGGGCGGGGGAATGACGTTGCCGGCGGTCCCTTGCAGCGGCTCCATGATCACCGCCGCGAGGGAGCCCGTGGTGGCATGCTTGAGCTGGTCGCGCGCAAGGTCTGCGCAGGCGAGGCCGCAATGGGTCGGCTCAAGCTTGAGCGGGCACCGGTAGCAGTTGGCGAACGGCAGGACATGGCCGCCCGCGGGGAGCGGGCCATAGGACTTCGCATTGCCGGCGCCGTTGACCGCGAGGGTACCGAGCGTCTTGCCGTGGAAGCCTCCCCAGAAACCCGCGACCTCATGGTGGCCGGTTGCATTCTTGGCCAGGCGGAGAGCGCTTTCCACCGCTTCGGCGCCGCTCGAGTAGAGCTGGACGCGGTCGACGCCCTTCGGCGTGAGCCTGGCCACCTCATTGATCAACTCCGCGCGGGGCGCGCTGGTGAAGGAGCCGACGGAAACCTTATCGAGCTGCGCGTGCATGGCCTTGCGATACTCAGGGTGCGAATGGCCCAGGGCGTTGACGCCGATGCCGCCAATGAGATCGACGAAGCGGTTGCCGTCGACGTCCTCGATGACGCTGCCTTCCGCGCGCTCCACCGCGATACCGCTCGAGAGCGCGAAGCCCTGCATCCCGGGCGCAAGGTGCTGTTGCTCGTGGCGCACCAGCGCCTGCGATTTGGGGCCGGGGATGGCGGTCTGGATGTGCGGAGCTTTCACTCTGGAATGACCTCTCTCTGCTGGCTATGATTCCGGACCGCGGGATTCGTCGCGCGGGCACCGTCGAACGCAAAAACTAAAGCTTTTTAGAAAGCGGGCAGGGAGGCAGGCTTGTTCGCATAAGCGAACTCGCTGAGAGCCTGGCCGCTGCGCTCTTCCGTTTTCTGGCCGGGGCGCTCGATCTTCAGCGAGTAGTGGTCTTCATACGTGTAGGTCATCGGCGCGGCGACGGTGCTGACCAGGAGGCGCGAGAGGGGGCCCATCTCGCTGAGTACGTCCTGCTTGTACAGCAGCCTTTTCGCGTCGATGCGGGCGGTCAGCGTCTCGCCCTGCGAGCCCCTCGCAACCACCACGATGCCCTGCGGCACGTCGTACTCGAAGTGGCCGCCGACCTCGTGGCGCGGGCTTTCGAAGGCGAGCTTCACGTCGGTGGAGCGCACCTCGGTGTGGCCGTCTTTGGAAGTATAGAGCCAGCCCTGCGGGGGGAGCCGCGAGCCCACTGGGGGAAAGAGCACCGCGAGAGCGGCGGTGGTTCCCGCATGGTCGTCGAACGCTTCCATCTTGAACCAGAGCGAGGCGCTCTTGTAAGCCGGCATGGTCGAGTAAGACGTGTCGGCGTAGCAAAAGCCTTTCATGCGCTTGGAGCCCTGGGTCACGCTCCACATGGTGCCGTCGAAGCGCGAGCGCAGCGCGAAGATGGTCTGGTCGAAGACCGCGTGCCCTCCGGCGTCGAAGACAACCCGGCCGCCGCCCGGACGGACTGCTTGCGTTTCCGGCAGCACTGTTGCGTCCACCACCAGCTTCTTGCCGGCGAAATGCACATGGTGGCTGGCATCGGGACCCATGGTAAGGCGCGAGCCGCCCATCTCGATCGCTCCCTCGGGGATGACGCTCCACTGGCCCGATTCGAAGGTGTCCGAGTCTTCGGTGCTCTTGCCGTCGGCGCTGACCACCACCGCGCGGACAGCAGCCTTGCCGTGTCCAGCGAGACCAGCGTTGGAGACGAGGAACTGGACGCGCGCGAATGAGCCGTCCTCGCCGGAGAAGAGAAATGAGTAGCTCTCGGAGTAGTACGCCTCGGGCCGGAGCTTGGGCAGAAAGCTCGTCTGCGTGACGTTGCCGTCGTCGGGGGCGGCGACACTGAAACCGTGGACCTGCTCGGCGGCGAAGGGGTCACCGTAGGACACGAAGAGGACCGCCATGGCTGCGAGACCGGACGCAACGGCACCGAAGATGGCGAGGCCTGGGCGCGGCTTTCCGGTCTGCTCGCTAAAGACGAAGATGCGGTGCAGCGGCAGGTTCCAGCCCAGCGAGACCACGACCCCGACCAGCGGGGCGGCGGCGAGCGCATTCCAGCGCAGGCCTTCGGTCAAGAGAATGACGCCGACCGTGTTGAGGAGCAGCGAGGTCAGCGAAATGGCGGCGTAACGCGGCAGCTCCACCCAGAGCGAGTTTTCGCGCGTCTTGAAAGTCCACAGCTTGTTGACGGTAAAGTTGGTGGCGGCGCCGATCAGCGCGCCCAGCGCTCGCGCGGTGCCGGTGTAGATCCCGATCACCTCCAGCAAGATCGCGAAGGTGCCGTAGTCGATGACGGTGGCGATGGCCGAGGCGACCCAAGCTCGCTGGAACCACCCCGAAAGCTCCTCCTCGCGAGTGGCTGGCGCCGTCTGGACAGGCAGCGGATCGCGCTTGCGAAGCTCGGCGTGGATGAAGATGAAGCGCCGCAGCGCCGTCACATTGGCCATGACGGCGATCAGGCCGAGCGCAACCAGTAACAGGTGGAACAGGGGGTGTAACGATCCCGGTTCGTACCAGCTGGCGAGCGAAGGTGCGAAGACGCCGGCGATGCCGATGTAGACAGCGCGCTCGCCGCGGTTCATGGAGCCCATCCGGGCGTCGATGCCGCTGATTTCTCCCTTGGCGCGGGCGTACGAGACGAGCAGGGCGCCGCCCAGGGACAAGAGCGCCATCCAGAAGCCGGGCGGAAAGTCGCGATAATAAGCGGCGATACCAGCGAAAGTAGCGACCTCGGCGTAGCGGTCGACCGCGGCATCGAAGAGTTCGCCTGCATCGGACGAGATGCCGCGCGCGCGTGCCACCATGCCGTCGAGCGCGTCGAGGATTGCGCACACAAGGACGCCGGCCCCGCCCAGTGCTGGCTTGCCCAGCGCAAAAGCGACCGCTCCCGCGAACGCCGCCAGGAGAGAAGCCACCGTCAACTGATTGGGAGTGATGCTCGTTCTGAGGAGAGCAGCCTCGACGGGGTCGAAGCACCAGTAGGCGAATTCAATGAGCACCCGGCTCATGAAGATGCTTCCCGGCTCCTTCTTGGCGCGCGCGGACTCGTACCGCCCATAAAGGCGAACGCGGACGGCATAGCCCACGAGCAGGCAGGCGAAGGAAGCAGTGATCGGTAGAAGCAGCAGGGTCTCTCCTCTCTCTGCTACGGTCACGCTCACGAATTGGATCGGTCCGCAATTCCATTGCTGACAAGGGCTTGGCTCACCGTTCGGCGCTCAACTACCCCCAGATGAGCGGGTTTGCAATCGGCTTGCCAATTGTCTGATGCACGATGGCCGCAGTCGGACTACCGGCCACCGGCCAGCGGCAACAGAACGATGACCATCGGGAGCCCGACGCCCTGGCTGCCGATGCTGTCTTCGAGCGGCTCTCCGCGCAGCGAGAGCGTTGCTTCCGGACCGCCGTCCAGGTTGAGCGCCTCGACCGCGCCCAGTTCGTCGGCGAGCCACTTGCCGACCTCGCGCCGCACCGCTGGCCACTGCGAGGCGAACAGCAGGATGCGGCCGTCGCGCAGCTGCGCAACGGCTGCAGTGCGCGAGGATTCGGCGCAGTAATGGACGCCGCTACAGGTCGCGGTGCTGCCGTGGACCAGCGCGGGGAAGCTCTTGAGCGCTTCAGCCCAGTCCGCGGCGTGGAAGTCGGCCGGAGCGAGGATCTGCGGCCCCGCTTTCACCGTGCTAGCCGGCGGCGACGACTTCGATGTTGCGGCGCTGGCCGCGAAGAACAGCGCATCCTGCCGATGACAGCCAGCGCCGCGCACCTGCCGTCCGGCGGAGATCACGTCGCAGGTGGGTCGGACCTCGGCGCCGGGTGGGCCGTCGGTCGAATAAAAGGAGCCGTTCGCGATGGCGAGAGCGTTCGGGTAGCGGGCGCGCCAGGCAGCGAGGGTCGGCCGCGAAGGGTCGTACCGAACCGCGAACGTCGCGCGCTGCGGGTCCGCGAGTACGACCTTGGCGGCCCAGTTGGCGTCACCGCCGAGGTCCGCCACGGTTGCCGTCACCACGCCGGGCGCCAGCTCCTTCCACGGCGGACCGAGCGACCTCGCCACCGCATCAGTCGGCAGGGGAGGCTGCGCGACGGCGAGGGCGAAGCCGAGCAGCCAGAGCGTCATCAGATTCGCTTCTTGCGACGTCGTGACGGGGGCCGCTGGCCGGTCGTGAAGATCTCGTGCGTCGAGACGGGAGACGGCTCGGCGACTACGCTTGCGCGCCGAGCCAGGGCCATGTAGCGCTCCTGGCTCCGCAATGGCGCGAGGCCGGTTCCGCCGGTCCCGGGCTGCACACGCTCGTAGGTGCCGTCCGACTTCAAGACGCGCGCCTTGACGTTGTCCGCGAGGGCGATGCCAAGGATCTCGTCCACGATGCGATCGCGCAGCGCCGGGTCCTCCACAGGGAAGGCCAGCTCCACCCGGCGGATGAAGTTGCGCGGCATCCAGTCGGCCGAGGCCAGGTAGACCTCGCGCTTGCCGCCTGCCTCGAAGAACCAGATGCGCGTGTGCTCGAGGAACCGGTCGACGATGGAGACAACGCGGATGCGCTCGGAGACCCCCGGCACCCCCGGCCGCAGGCAGCAGATGCCGCGGATGAGCAGTTCTACCTGCACGCCCGCTTGCGAGGCGCGGTAGAGCGCCTTGATGACGTCGCTGTCGGCGAGCGAGTTCATCTTGGCAACAATGCGCCCCTTGCCGGTCGCCAGCGCGATGGCCGTCTCGCGTTCGATCAACTCCAGCACGCCGGCTTTGAGACCGAGCGGCGCAACCCGGAACTTCTTCCACTGCGCGGGCTTGGAGTAGCCGGTCAGGAGGTTGAAGAGCGCGGTGGCGTCGAAGCCAAACTCTTCCCGTGCGGTGAAGAGGGACAGGTCGCTGTAATACTTGGCGGTGGTAGGGTTGTAGTTGCCGGTGCCAAGGTGGACGTAGCGCTTGAGGCCGCCTGCCTCCTTCCGCACCACCAGCGAAACCTTGCAGTGGGTCTTGTAGCCGATGAGGCCATAGACGACGTGCACGCCGGATTGCTCCAGCGCGCGCGCCCAAAGGATGTTGGCCTCCTCATCCATGCGGGCTTTGAGTTCAACCAGCGCGGTGACCTGCTTGCCGTTTTCGGCGGCACGCTGGAGGGCGCGGACGATAGGCGAGTCCTTGCCGGTGCGGTACAGCGTCTGCTTGATGGCGAGCACGGCGGGGTCTTCAGCGGCTGCCTCGACGAAGCTCACAACAGGATCGAACGACTCGTAGGGGTGGTGGAGCAGCACGTCCTTCTCGCGGATGAGGCGGAAGAAGTCGCGCTCGCCATCCCCGACGGCAGGAGGAATGACCGGCAGGAACGGCTCGTCGTGCAATTCTTTGGAGTCAATGCGACCGAGCAGGGGCAGCAGGTCCGGGATATTCAGTGGACCGTCGATGCGGTAGACGTCGCTGCTGCCCAGCTTGAGCGCGCGGACCAGATAATCAGAGAGGTTCTGCTCGGCGGCAGCAGAGATCTCCAGCCGGACGGCGCTGCCCCGATCTCGGCGGCGGACCTCCCGCTCGATGGTGACGAGCAGGTCCTCCGCTTCCTCCTCGTCGATGCTGAGGTCCCAGTTGCGGGTGACCCGGAACGCCCAGCAGCCTTCGATGGGCATGCCCGGAAAGAGCTGCGCTACGTAGCGGCCGATGACGTCTTCCAGCAGGACGTAACATTTCTTTCCCTGCTGGGGGATCTCAACCAGGCGCGGCAGCACCGACGGCACTGGCACGACGCCGTACCGCAGCCGCGCGCCGGGTGCGGGCGGCGCGAAGCGGACGGCCAGGTTGAGCGACTTGTTGCGCAGGTGCGGGAAGGGATGGCCAGGGTCAAGGGCGATGGGCGTCAACACCGGGAAAACTTCGCGGGCGAAGTAGTCAGCGACGAAATGATCGCCTTCCGCAGAAAGCTGGCTGGTGGGCAGCAGGCGGACGCCGGCGCGGTCCAGGTTGGGGAGCACGTCGCCGAGCAGGGCACGGTAGCAGCGGGCCACCATCTCGTGGCAGCGCGCGGAAATGGCGGCTAGCTGCTCGCCGGGACTCATGGCGTCAGGCCCGCTCTCCTCGACATGGCCGGAGGCCTGAGATTTGAGGCCGGCGACCCGAATCATGAAAAATTCATCGAGGTTCGAACTGGTGATGGCGAGGAACTTGAGGCGCTCGAGAGCCGGGACCTGGGGGTCGTTGGCCTCCTCGAGCACGCGCTCGTTGAAGGCAAGCCACGAGAGTTCGCGATTGATGAACCAGCGCGCGTCGTTCAACGATGGCCCAACTGACGCCAAGGGCTCGGGGGGCGGCACCACGGTCAGCGAGATGGGCGCGGCCACGACCATCGGGGTTCCCGATGAGGGGGTGGGGTTCGCGGGGAGCGGCGAGCCGCCCGTGGTCGTGCCGGAGTCCATGGTGCGCGGACATAACACGCTGGCCCGCGGACCTGCCAGCGCTGTCGCTTGACATCGCAACGCGATGCGTTATTGGTTTATTCGGTTCGATAAAGCTCGGCGAGGAGAGAAAATATGTTCACGAATGAGCAAATGAAGGAAGTTCAGGGGAAGTTGCATGACGCACTCCAATCAACACAGAAGTTGCTCGAGACGCTAGGCGACCGCGCACAAGCAGAACTCAAGCTGCGCGTGGTGCAGGCCCAGGTTTCCTCGAAAGACCAGCTTGCACAGCTCGGGCGGGAGCTTGTTCGCGCTGGTCAAAAACTCCAAGGGCTCGTCCAGGATCATGCTCCCGTGAAAAAAGAGGCCGCGGACTCGGGAGTGCAGCCGCCCGCGAACTAGAGCTGTAGGTGGACGTAGGTGATTGTGCCGGACCCTCCGGCGGTTGGACACTTGTTCGCTCGCCGGAGGGGCTGTTAGCCTGCTCTCATGAACCTTCCCTCAAGAGACCTGCAGGTGCTTGACCGCATGACCCGCCAGCGTTTCTTTCGTGAGGAGAAGCTCAAACGATGAAGGTGCGGCGGCGCGTTATCGTGGGCTCTTGTCTGGCCTTGATCGTCGCTGGCGCCGCCGCCGAAGTGACTCTGCTTCCGCGCGCGGTTCCCAAGCCGTCGGAGCAGCTGAAGGAATCCATCCGGCAGACCCTGTCCCAGCCGGACCTTGAAGTCCTGCTGGCCCGGGTCGGCAAGGGGCTCGATCCGGGCCTGCGCAAGCAGTTGGCCGACACCGTGTTGACCGAATCCGCGCGCGCGGGCTACGACCCGCTCTTCGTACTGGCGCTGGTCGCAGTGGAGAGCCGCTTTCGCCTGAGTGTCAGCAGTGAACGCGGGGCGAGCGGGCTGATGCAGCTCAAGCCCAGCACCTTTGCCTGGATTTCGGCGCGCGAGCCCGACGCCGGCGGCGAGGACTCCGCGACCGGCGAGGATCCGGTGGTGGATGTCCGCCTGGCTGTCCGATATTTCCGCTGGCTGGAGCGCCGCTTTCACAGCCGCGATGAAGCCTTGATGGCTTACAACGCCGGGCCCAGGCGAGTGCGAGAGTACAAGCGTGCGGGAGGCGAGGTCCCCGACCGCCTGCGTGAGTATCCGCGCCGCGTGATGAAGGAGTATCGCCGGTTTGTCCGCATGTCGAATGGCGGCCGCGATACCCAGGGCGAGCTGCTGCTTGCGCGGGTGAACTAGGCCCTTTCGGTCCAGCCGCCCGGGCCGGGCGGGTCAAGTACTAGTAGAGGCGCCGCTGGACTGCGTGGCATAGAGTCCAAGGTCGCATGTCTACTGCCTATACGCTCCGCATTCCGCAGCCGGAGGCCCGCCGGATCGAGGTCGAGATCGCCGTCGACGCGCGCGGCCAGCGCGACCTCGAACTGCGCCTGCCGGTGTGGACGCCGGGCAGTTATCTGGTCCGCGAACACCAGCGTCATGTGGACGGCCTCGGCGCGACCGACCCGCAGGGCCAGGCACTCCCGGTCGAGAAGATCGACAAGAACACCTGGCGGATCACCACCGGCGGCGCCGAGCGGGTCATCATTGGATATCGCCTGCACTGCTTCGAGCTGACCGTCCGCACGAATCACGTCGACGCGACGCACGCGTTCCTGAACCCCAGCGCCGCCTGCGCCTTCGTGGTCGGCCGCGAGCGCGAGCCCTGCACCGTTCGGCTCGAGCTGCGACCCGGCTGGCGCGCCTGGGTCGCATTGCCGCAAGAGGGCGGAACCTTCCGCGCGCACGACTACGACGAGTTCGCCGACAGCCCGTTCGAGCTCGGCACCGAGGGCTCGCACAGCGCTCACAAGTTCCAGGCCCAGGGCGTCGAGCACGAACTGGT
Organism: Deltaproteobacteria bacterium; assembly: GCA_025358085.1. Classification (GTDB taxonomy): domain Bacteria; phylum Myxococcota; class Myxococcia; order Myxococcales; family 40CM-4-68-19; genus JANYKT01. The sequence goes on from JANYKT010000102.1 coordinate 22,374, forward strand.
GGTCTGGGGTCGCGGCGACTTCGACGCCCGCCGCGTGGTCCCGGACATCGTGAAGATCATCGATGCCGAGGCAGCCATCTTCGGGGGCCTGCCCTACAGCGAGCCGTACCTGTTCATCCTGCACCTCAACGATCGCGGCCGCGGTGGCCTCGAGCATCGGCGCTCCTGTTCGCTTTTGGTGCCGCGCTTCTCCTTCGTGCAGAAGCTCGCCTATGAGGACTTCCTCCTGCTCGTCGCGCACGAGTTTTTCCACCTCTGGAACGTCAAGCGCCTGCGCCCCGCCGCCTTCACCCCATACGACTGGGCCCGCGAAAACCACACGCGCCTGCTCTGGGCGATGGAGGGCTTGACCAGCACCTATGAAGTGATGGCGCTGCGCCGCGCGGGGCTGATCACGGCCCAGCGCTTTCTCGAGATCTGGGCCGAGCGGCTGACGCAGCTGCTCCGCACGCCGGGCCGGCTGCGCACCTCGCTCGCGCAGGCCTCGTACGACGCCTGGATCAAGCACTACCGCCCCGACGAGAGCACCGCCAACACCACGGTGAGTTACTACCTCAAAGGAAGCGTGGTGGGCTTCCTGCTCGACCTGGAGTTGCGGCGTCGCAGCGACGGTGCGCGCTCGCTGGACGACCTGGTCAAGGCGCTCTTCGAGAAGCACGGCACGGCGCCGGGGCTGCCGGAGGACGGCGTCGAAAAGGCGGCTGTCGCGCTCATTGGTGGCGATGGCCTGCACGCGTGGTTCGAGCGCGCCATCCGCTCGACCGACGAACTCGACTACGAGACAGCGCTGGCCGGCGTGGGAATGCAGGCCGCACTCCTGCCGGCAGAAGGGCCCGACGACAAGGGCAGCGTCGATCAGGAGCTGACTGCGCCCGGCCAGTCGCGCTCGTGGTTGGGCGCGCAACTGCGCGAGAAGAGCGGGGCGCTCGAGGTCGCTTCTGTGGTCGAGGGTTCGCCCGCGCAGGTCGGCGGCGTCGCGGCCGGCGACGAGGTGGTCGCGCTGGATGGCTTCCGGGGCGAGCTCAAGCAGCGACTCGCGCGCGCGGCGCCGGGACAGACCGTCCGCCTCACCCTCTTCCGGATGGACGAGCTCTTCGAAACGCAGGTCCAGCTGGCTTTTGCGCCGAGCGACACGGTCACGCTTTTCCCGGACCCGCAGCCGACGCCCTCGCAAAAGGCGCTTCGCGAGCGCTGGCTGTTCGCACAGTGGCCTTGATGTCCGGCCTCTTGCCGACTAGAACCCGCGCGTGCGCGTCACCGAGATCTTCTTCAGCATCCAGGGCGAGTCCACCCACGCGGGCAAGCCTTGTGTCTTCGTGCGCTTCACCGGCTGCGATCTGCGCTGCCAATACTGCGACACCGAGTACGCCTTCTATGGCGGCCGCAAGATGAGCCGCGCCGAGATCCTGACTGACATCCAGCAGCACCCCGCGCGCTTCGTTTGCCTCACGGGCGGCGAGCCGCTGTTGCAAAAAGAATTGCCCGAGCTGGCGCAGGATCTGCTCGATCGCGGGTATGAGGTTTCTGTCGAAACGCACGGCCAGCGGCCGCTCGACCGCGTCCCGCGCGGCGTCCGCAAGATCGTTGACCTCAAGACGCCGGGTTCGCGCGAGCCGCACACCGATTTTACCGAACTATCGAAGTTGCAGCCGGGCGACGAACTCAAGGTCGTGGTCTGCGACGAAGCCGACTTCCACTGGGCCGTGCAGGTGATTGACCGATTGGACCTCTGGAATCGCGTGCCGGTGCTCTTCTCGCCCTCGTCGGGGCAGGTCGAGCCGGTGGACCTCGCGCGCTGGGTGCTGACGAGCGGAAAGCCGGCGCGGCTGCAGCTCCAGCTGCACAAGCTCATCTGGGGCGCGTCCGCGCGCGGAGTGTAGATGCGCAAGCCTTGCTTCATCGTGGACTCGTTCAGCGGGCATGCTTTCGCAGGCAATCCTGCGGGCGTGGTGCTCGACGGGGCCGACCTGACCTCCGAGCAGATGCGCCGCATCGCCAGGGAGCTCAAGCACAGCGAGACCGCCTTCCCTCTGCCTGCGCGCGATCCGACCGCGCAGCTGCACCTGCGCTGGTTCTCGCCCACCGTGGAGGTCGCCTTTTGCGGCCACGCCACGCTGGCGGCGCTGCAGGTGCTGATCGAGGCGCAGCGCCTGCGCGTGCACGAGGGAAAGACTACGCACCTCGCCTTCACCTGCAAGGCAGGCAAGCTGCGCGCGGAGCTTTCAATGGTGGACGGCACCTCGCGCATTCTCATCGAGACCCCGCGCTGCTCCTTCGAGCCGCAGCCGGTCGACTCGGCCGTGTTGGCCGCGCTGGGCCTCGTCGCCGAGGTGCTCGACCCCACGCTTGCGCCGCGACGGAGCCAGAGCGCGGAGAGCAATCTCTGGCTGGCGGTGCGCGACCGGGAGGCTCTGGCGCGCATCCGCCCCGATGAAGCGGCGCTGATCCAGGCGGGCCGCGCGCTGAATGTCTTTGGCTTCTGCGTGTTCGTCGCGAGGCCCGCGCCGGGCGTCGACGCGGCCATGCGCTGCTTCTTCCCGGCGCAGGGGATCCCTGAAGATCCGGTCACCGGCATGGCGGCGGGACAGCTCGGCTTGCTGCTCCAGGATCTGCTCCCCGAGGAACTCCCGCGCCGGCTGGTCTTCACCCAGGGGGACGAGGTCGCGCGGCCGGGCCGGGTCGAGGTCGAGCTGCGCCCCGAGGCCACCCCCGGCGATGTGCGCGCATGGATTGGCGGCCGTGCGACCACGGTGCTGCGCGGCGAGCTGGAGCTGCGATGAAGCGCGCGGGACTCGCCGCCGGAGCCACCATCGCAGCGGCGCGCCCGAGTGCTGCGCTGTTGCGCACTGCGCGTCCGCGCAAGGAAGACCTGCTGCAGGACGTCCACGCCGAGCGCGACAAGCGCAAGATGGCGCTCGACCGCGCGGGCGTGAAGGGACTTCGCTACCCCATCTGCGTGCTCGATCGGCAGCGCGGCCAGCAGCACACCATCGCCGAAATCGACATGAGCGTGTCGCTGCCGCAGAAGCGCAAGGGCGCGCACATGAGCCGCTTCGTCGAGCTGCTCAATCGGCACCGGCGCGAAATCGACATCCGGAAATTTCGTGCGCTCGCCGACGAGCTGCGACAGGACCTCGACGCCCGCGCCGCGCATGTCGAAGTGAAGTTCCCCTACTTCATCGAGAAAGCCGCCCCGGTCACCAGGTCCGTGGGACTCATCGACTACTCGTGCACCTTCGGCGCCAGCGTCTTTGAGAAAGGCGCGTCGGACCTGTGGGTCGCGGTCAACGTGCCGGTGACGAGCCTCTGCCCTTGCTCCAAGGCCATCAGCCGGCACGGTGCGCACAACCAGCGCTCGCTCATCTCGGTGCGGGTCTGGTTCAAGAAGTTCTTCTGGCTCGAAGACTTGATTGCGCTGGTCGAGGACGCCGCCTCCTGCGAGCTCTATTCGCTGCTCAAGCGCCCCGATGAGAAGTTCGTCACCGAGCGGGCTTATGAGCGGCCGCGCTTCGTGGAAGATCTGGTGCGCGAGGCGGGCACGCGGCTCAGGGCGGACAAGAATTTCACCCGGTGGAACGTCGAGGCCGAGAGCTTCGAGAGCATCCACGCACACAGCGCGTACGCCGCGGTCAGCTTCGGAAAACCTTGACCGCACTGACCATTCGGACGACGCTTCGATGATGCTGCCTTTGTTGATCGCGTCGGTCTTCCTGAATGGCGTCAACATCGACGGCCTGCGCGGTCAGAGCTTCGAGAAGTGCAAGACCGTCCGCATCGACGACAAGGGTGACGTGCACCTCGACTGCTCCGGCTACCAGGTTGAGGCGCCGGTCGGGGTACCGGCAGCTCCCGCGGCGCAGGCAGCCCCCGCTGCCATCACCAAGCATTACTGGCTGGTGACCGAGCAGACCGAGGCTGGCGCCGCGCAGTACGATCTCGACGTCTTCATCAATTCCAAATGGATTCGAAAGCTGAAGGCGGGCGAGGAGCAGATCGTCCTCGAGATCACCAAGTATTTGGCGCCGGGCCCGAACAAGATCCTCTTCGCGGCCACCAAGCACGTCGAGGCGGGGCGCAAGAGCACGGCGGCCAGCGCGTATCTCAAGGTCATCGTCGGCGAGGGCGAGTCGGGCGGCAACAACGTCCTGATCGACAACCCGCTGGTCGAGTGCAAACGGACAGCGGCCGAGACCGAAAACGTGAACGAGGAATTCACCATCCAGGGGCGGTGATGCTGCAAGAAGATCCACGTCGCACCCATGTCGAAGCGGAGCCGAATCGCATCATCGCGCTCTACGAGTCCGTCAACCAGCCTTCGGTCCAGCCCGCCGGCCGCGGCGCGCAGGCCGCGCAGGCCGTCGTGGTCGGGCTGTCTGGTCCCGCGGGCTACGAGGTCCTGGTCGCGCTCACGCTCACGCAGACCGGCGAGAATGTCGTCTACGTGCTCGACGCGCCGCAGGGCGAGGCGGACCTGCCGCACGCGCTCGAGGGAGCGCTCGACTTTGCCGAGAGCATGGGCTTCATGCTCGATTCGACCGGCTGGTCCAATCTGGATCAGGACCGCCGCGGCGAGTTGCTGAACCGCCTGCCCGCGTTCCGTCCGGGAGAGGCGCGCGCGGCCGCGGCGCCACCCGAGCGCGCGAAAGCCACCGATCCCATCGGCGCGGTGGCCCGACTCTTCGCCGCGTTTACGATTTTCTTATCGATTTCGATAACCGCCTGCACGGGGATGTCCGCCGAGCAGCGCTCGAAAGCAGCTGAGATCCACTACGACCTCGGCACCAACCTCCTCAACGCGGGCGACGCGCAGGGCGCGCTGAAAGAATATCGCGAGGCGGTCGAGAACGACCCCGACTTGCCCGACACCCACAACGGCCTGGGGCTGATCTACGCCTACTCCTTCGGCCAGCCGGACGAGGGGCAGCGCGAATTTCAGCAGGCGCTGAAGCTCAAGCCTGACTTCAGCGAGGCGCGCACCAATCTCGGTGCGCTCTACATCTCGCGCGGGCGCTTTGCCGAGGCGGTCCCGCTGCTGGAGGCGTCGGCGGCCGACACGCTGTACAAGAACCGGGTCATCGCGCAGACCGATCTGGGCTGGGCTCTTTACAAGACCGGCGCCTCCGAGCGGGGCATTCGCGAGCTGAAAGGCGCGCTGGCCCTGGCGCCGAAGTTTTGCATCGGCTGGCGGCAACTCGGGAGCATCTACGCCGAGGAAAACCAGCTCGAGGATGCGCGCGCGGCCTTCGCGCACTACGCCGAGTCCTGCCCCGAAGTGGCCGATTCCCATCTGCAGAGCGGAAAAGTGCTGGTGCGGCTCTCTCGTGCGTCCGACGCGCAGGCCGAGTTCAAGCAGTGCTCAGTCGCTCACACGGACCGCGACAAGCCGGTGGCGGCCGAGTGCGCGAGGATGCTCAAGGACCTGGGTTCGCCCTGAACAGCGCAGACCGCGAAGAGACGGTCCGGAGCCAGGATGGCCAAAGTGGATACGCGTGCGGAAGCGGTGCAGGGGGTCGTGCTCCGGACCATCGCTTATGGCGAGTCGGATCTGGTGGCGCACCTGCTCGTGCGCGGGAAGGGCCGGGTGTCCGCGTTCGCGCGCGGGGCGCGGAACAGCCAGCGAAGGTTCGGCGGCGCGCTGGAGCCGTTTCACCTGATCGAAATGCTGCTCGCCGAGCGCCCGGGCCAGGATCTTTCCCAACTGCGCGAGGCGCGCGTGGTCGAGCCACACTCGGCGCTGCGCGAGGATTTGCCGCGCATCGCCCACGCCGGTTACGCCTGCGAACTCGTCCATGACCTGACCCGCGCCGGCGAGCCGGCCGATGCGATGCTCGACCTGCTGCTCGGCTTTCTCGCGCGGCTCTCACGCGGGGCCGCCACCTCTGCGCGGCTGCGCGCATTCGAGCTGCTGGCGCTCGGAAATGGAGGCCTTGCGCCCGAGCTCTCGGCCTGCGCGCGCTGCGCCGACCCGCTCGCTCCCGGCCGCGCCGCGTTCGACCCCGACGCGGGCGGCATCGTCTGCGCTCGCTGCGCGCAGCCATCCGCGCTGCTGCTCACGCATGCCGCGCGAGCCGCGCTCCGGCAGCTGCAAAGAGGAGGGCTCGCGGCGGCCGACGCACCGCTGTCGGCCGACGGCTCTGGCCGGCCCGCCGACGCGCGCGCGTTCGAGGACGCGGCCTCCCAGGCTGCGCGCCCGCTGGGCGAATTCGTGGCGCACCATCTGGGCCACCGGCTGCGCTCGGCCGCGTTCCTCGAGCAGGTGGGCGCGAGTCGATAAGTTTCGCTGAGCGATTCAGTAGCGAAAAGTCGAGGCGAGGAAGAAGTAGAGGAAGAGCTGCTTGACCACCACGCGCCGGTAGCCCTCCGGGTCGATGATGCCGGTGGGGTCGTTCGGCACCGCATCGTCGCCGGAGCCGTACGCGACCGAGACTCCGAGCCGCGAGATGGAGTGGCTGCCGATGAGGCCCAGCGTGGCCGTGCCGCCATAGAGCGAAACGTTTGATTGCCGGCTGGTGCCGGCTACGAGCTCGTTGGTGCTCTTCACCTGGAAGTCGGGGGCGCCGCTCCGGTCGGTGAAAAAGCCCAGCGCCGCCGAGACATCCGGGCTGACCAGATATTCGCCGCCGATGTTCAAATCGATCACCGGCAACCGCTCGATGTGGTTCTGCACGCGCAGCCGCGAGGCGATGCCGGGGTCCACGTTGAAGCGGTTGTAGCTGGTCCCAAGGTGACCGGTGAGCTGGCCCGTGACCGTCCAGTGGTGGGCCAGGATCCAGGCGGCGCCGGCCCGCGCCATCGCCGGCACGGTAGTGCTGCTGTTGACGTTCGTGGTGTCGCTGAGCGTGGCCGAAGTGTGCCCGGTATTGTCGGCGGTGACGTCCTGCACGTGCACCGAGCCTGCCGAGTAGAGCGGGACGCCTGGCAGGCCGAGCGAGAGCCCGAACACCCACTGCTCGCCATACCGGTACTTGGCCCCGAGCAGCCCCACCAGGTTCGCGTTCTGGAAGGAGGCATTCGCGTGATAGACGCCGAGCGCCGGATTGAGCGGCCCGCCTTGCACGGAGAGCGCGTCCTCCGAGGTCTCGAAGAGCCGCAGGACGTAGTGCAGCGCGAAGCCGAGGTTGAGCTCGTCGTTGAAGCGGAAGCCCACCCCCGCGCCAAGGTCGAAAGTGCGATCGCTGACGCGTGTGTGCGTCTCGAAAGGCGCGGTCGCGTCGGAGCCGTAGGAGCGGAACGCCGGCACCGTGACGTCGAAGCCGTAAGCGAAGGGAGTGCCCCGCGCGTCGAGCTTGCCCACGCCCTTGATCAGGCCTGCCTCGCCGGGGATGACATTGAGTGTATCCAGCGTGGCCAGGGAGATCGTCCCGCGGCCGAGCTGGATGGCACCCTGGCTCTGGCGTTCGATGCCGTAGAGACTGGCCGAGACATTCACGTTGAGACGGCGCGCGTCGCAGATGCCGGCGGGGTTGTAGTAGAGGCCGCTCGGGTCGTCGCTCAGGGCGACGAAGGAGCCGCCGAGCGCGCTGGCTCGCGAGCCGACCGGGAAATCCTGGTAGCGCGAATCGTCCGCCCGCGCGGCCGCGGCGCCCAGGATTCCCAGGCCCAGCAGGCCCACCAGGCCCACCAGGCCCACCAGGCTCAGAATTGCGAGCGGCGGGCCACGAGTAGAGCCGGCATACGCGCACGACCACCGGCTCACGCCTGCACCGACTTCCAGAGAGCGACGGCGGCCGCTGCGGGATCGCGTGCCGTGAGCACAGCGCGGATGCAAGCGGCGCCGCGCGCCCCCGCGTCGATGCAAGTCGTCGCGTTGGTCGCATCGACACCGCCGAGCGCGAGGACGGGCAGTGCGGTCGCGCGCGCGGCCCGGGTCAGAGCGGCGAGGCCCTGCGCCTGTTTCCCCGGCGTTTCGAAGACCGGGCCGAAGACACAGAAATCGGCGCCGTTCGCCCGGCCCATGTCCTCGGCCGAGTGGCAGGAAATCCCGATGAGCGCCTGCGGTCCCAGCAGCGCGCGCGCGTCGCGTAGCGACAAACCGTGCGCGGGCAGGTGAACTCCATCGGCGCCGGCCGCGAGCGCTACGTCGACGCGGTCGTTGATCAGCACGGGGATGCCGAGCGGCCGCGCGAAGGAGATCAAGGGGCCCGCAGCCGCGAGCAGCGTACGCGCCGAGACCGACTTGTCCCGCAGTTGGATGGCCGCTGCTCCTCGTGGCAAGGAGGAGAGCGCGGCTCGGGCCGCCGGCAGCTGCGCGATCTCCGCGATGAGATAGATCCGCACCACGACGTCTCGTCTACCACGAGCCTCTTTTTCGACGATTGTCACGATTGTCTGCGTGCTTGCCGCCGGGGGCGGGTGGAGCCTCTGGCGGCGGTCGTACGAATCGTACGAACTGAGCGGTTTGACCGGTCGAAAACGGGCCGTTTGACGAGCCGTTTCGTACGAACCGTACGACCCCCGTGCGAGGGGCCCAGCCCCAGCGGCGGAGAGTGGGCGAGGCGAGACGAGGTCAAGCGCTGCCGATCACTCCGCCGATGGGGCTCGAGGCGCTGCCGTAGAGTTTGCGCGGGATCCGTCCTGCGAGGAACGCAAGCCGCCCCGCCTCGGTGGCGAGCTTCATCGCGGTGGCCATCAGGACCGGATCGCGCGCGCCGCTGATGGCAGTGTTGACCAACAGGCCCGCCACGCCGAGCTCCATGCAGAGGGCGCAGTCGCTGGCCGTGCCCACGCCCGCATCGACGATGACCGGCACCTTCGCCTGCTCCAGGATCATCATCAGATTGTAGGGATTGCGCAGCCCGAGTCCGCTGCCGATGGGCGCTCCGAGCGGCATTACCGCAGCGCAGCCAGCGTCCTCAAGCTTGCGCGCCGCCACCGGATCGTCGCTGGTGTACGGCAGCACCTGAAAACCTTCACCGACCAGCTGTCGCGCGGCTTTGATGGTCTCCTCGGTGTCCGGCAGCAGCGTCTTCGGATCGGACAGCACTTCCAGCTTGACCAGCGGATTCTCACCGCCGAGCTGCAGCTCGCGCGCGAGCCGGCAGGTGCGCACCGCGTCTTCGGCGGTGAAGCAGCCAGCGGTGTTGGGCAGCAGCACCATGCCTGCCGGGATCCAGTGCAGCAGCGACGCCTCACCGCGCGCGGTGAGGTCGAGCCGCCGCACAGCGACGGTGACCATGTCCGCACCGGACGCGATCAGCGCCGCTTTCATGCCGGCAAAGTCGCGATACTTGCCGGTACCCACGATGAGCCGTGACTTGAGCGTCCGTCCGCCGAGAACCAGTCCGTCCATTGCTTCTCCCGAGTTGTTCATCGCCTATCCGCCGCCCACGAACGAGACAATTTCCAGCACGTCGCCAGGCGCGAGGCGCTCGTCGCCGTGCTGGGCCCGCTTGACCACCGCGCCGTTTCGCTCCACCGCCACGCGTTCCCGCCGCAGCGCCAGATGATCGAGCAGCGCGGCGACGGTCAGCCCGTCCGGCAACTCCTGCTCGACCCCATTCACCGTCGCGCGCATCGTGCTGTCTGATAGGCGCGAGTACCCTTGCGGTCAAGCGAGCCGTACGCCAGAGTGAGGGCGGAGGTGCTTCTTGGATACGATTGCGCTGCTGCGCCAGGTCTCTATCTTTCGGGAGCTGCCGGAAGAGACGCTCGCCGATCTGAGCAAGCGAGTCTGGCAGCGCACCGCCGAAGCGGGCTCGGTCATCGTCAACCACGAAGAGCCTGGCGACGCGCTCTTCATCATCTCTTCCGGCAAGGTCAAGGTGGTCCTGTACGGGGAGACCGGCCGCGAGATCATTCTCAGCATCCTGCGCAGCGGGGCCTTCTTCGGCGAGATGTCGCTGCTCGACCGGCAGCCGCGCTCGGCCAACGTGGTCGCGGTCGAAGAGTCGCAGCTGCTGGGGCTGAACCGCGACGCCTTCCAGACTCATCTGACCGCGCATCCTTCCACCGCGCTCGCTATCCTCGCCGAGATGTCGCGCCGCCTGCGCCACGCCGACGAGGTGATCGGCAACCTCGCGCTGCTCGATGTCTACGCCCGGGTGGCGCGCACCATCCGCGACCTGGCGCAGACGCAGGGCGAGCCCGCGGACGGCGGGCTGCTCATCCGCGAACGACCGACGCAGCAAGAGATGGCGGGGCTCATCGGCACCTCGCGCGAGACAGTCTCCCGCGCGCTGAACGACTTTACCCGGCGCGGGCTGCTGGAAATGAATGGCAAGCAGATCCTGGTGCGCTGGGGCTTCCTCCGGCAATTGGACGAGGCCGCGTAAAGCCTTGCAGCCGGCGCCGCGGGGCGCTACCAAGCGCTGCGATGTATCGAGTCTCCAAACAGCTCTGGTTTTGCGCGGCGCACCAGGTCCGGCTCTCCGAGACCGAGTGCGAAAAGCTGCACGGCCACAACTATCGAGTGCTGGTGCATGCCGAGGCCAAAGAACTCGACCCCACCAGCTATGTCATCGATTTTGCCGCGCTGAAAAAAGCGGCTGTCGAGGAGTGCGAGCGCTTCGATCACCACAACATCAATGAGGTTGTTCCATTCATTGAAGGTGGACTCAATCCCACCGCCGAGGAACTGGCACGCTTTCTTTGCGAGAAGCTGGCGGCCCGCTTCGACGACGCGCGCGTGCGCATCTGCAAGGTCGAAGTCTTCGAGACCGACAACAACCGCGCCGAGTTCGTTCCTTGAGGAGCACGCGAGTTCCGCAACGCCCGCAGAAGTTTACGCCCTGGTTCTGGAGCGGACGCTGGATTGCAAAGATTGAAGCGGCCATCGTCATCATCGTCTTTGCCGGCGTGCTCTCCATCATGGTGATTCTGGTGCAGATGCCCGGTCCTCTGGTTGTCCACGTCAACGACGACTTGCACGAGCCCATCAAAGAGGCGCGCGTGGGCTGCACCTCGCCGGATGGCAAGACTCACTATGCCGGGCAGACCGACTATTTCGGCGAGGCGAAGTGGCCGGGTCTCGCCAAGGGCCCGTGGCGCTGCGAGGTGACGCCGCCCGAGCGCTTTCACGCTGGGCAATCGCGCGGCATCGCGACGGTCGTCTCGCGACATCCAGCTGTCTGGCTCGCGACCATCGAGCGGCCGGGCCGGTTGAACGTGCGCGTGGTGCGACCCGCTGGCTCCCCGCGCGCGTCGGTCGCGGTCCGCGCGGTCTGCCCTGGGGAGCCGGTCGAGTCGTGGGAATCCCGCGCGGGCCTGCTCGACGGCCGCGCCGTTCTCTGGCTGCCGCACGGCCGCGCCTGCCGCGCCGGCCTCGTGCGCCCCGAGGTCGAGTATGAAGGCTCCGTAGCGAACCCCGTGCTCGACTGCGCTGCTGAGCCTTGCACCCAGGAACTGACTGCCGGCGTGGGAGAGCAGGTAGACGCCGTTCTCTCTCCGACGGCTGCCCAGTGGGATTTCGTCCGGCCGCCACCCGAGCCCGACGCTCCCGAGCCTGCCGACGCCGGTTCCCCGCAATGAGACTACCGCCGTCCGGCAGCAGAGTTCGGGTTAGTTCTTGCTGGCGAAGATGTCCATCACGTCACGCAGCAGCTTGACTGCCTCGTCGTGCGGGCGCTGGAAAGAGTTGCGACCCATGATGGAGCCGAAGGCGCCGCCGTCGCGGAGGCCGCGGACCTCTTGCAGGATGTCCTCGGTGCCCTTGGCCTCGCCGCCCGAGAAGATGACCACGCGCTTGCCGGCGAAGCAGGCCTGGACGACGTGGCGGACGCGGTCGGCCATGGTCTTGATCGGGATGTTGAACTTTTCGAAAACCTTCTTGTTCTCGGCTTGGTAGAGCGCCTCGGCGGGCGGCTTCACCTTGACGATATGAGCGCCCAATTGGCAGGCGATGTGCGCGGCATAACCAGCGACGTCGACGGCGGTCTCGCCGGCCTTGTCGGTGATGCCCTCGCCGCGCGGATAGCTCCAGACCACGCTGGCGAGGCCGGCATCTTTGGCCTCGGCGATCAGCTCGCGGAGGTCTTCGTACATGTGATTGCGCGCTGCCGACCCAGGATAGATGGTGTAGCCGATGGCCGAGCAGCCCAGCCGGACGGCGTCTTTCACAGAGCCGGTTACGGCCGACTCGGGCGAGGCCCCCTTCGAGAGCGTGTCGCTGTTGTTGAGCTTCAGGATCAACGGCATCTGACCGGCGAAGTTCCCGGCCACCGATTCGAGCGCGCCGAGCGGCGCCGCGTACGCGTTGCACCCCGCGTCGATGGCGAGCTGGATGTGATAGGCGGGATCGTATCCCGCCGGATTGGGCTGGAATGATCGCACCGGACCGTGCTCGAAGCCCTGATCGACGGGGAGGATCACCATCTTCCCGGTGCCCGCCAGCCGCCCATGATTCAGCATGCGCGCGAGGTTGGTCTTCACCCCCGGGGTGTCGGACGGATACCAACTCAGAATCTCGCGGATACGCGACGTCATCTCCATGGTGCTTCTCCTGTCAAGGTCGGGTGCGCAGCCTAGCCCCCGGCCCCGATGGCTTCAAGAAAATCGCGAGGTCATGTTGACGAGCGGGCGCTTGAAACTGCACCGGGTGGCCATGCGCCACGATTAAGCGTAGACTCGTGCCTCATCCGAAGGAGGACATGATGCGACGCTCCATTCCGTTTGTGCTTGCCCTGGCGGCTTTGTGCGCTTGCGCTACTGCCAAACCCCTTCCCACCATCGACTGCAACCCGCAGCAGAAGCAGTTGTACCTCGAGGCTGTCGACCTGACGACGCTCGACCCCAGCCTGACCTTCGGTCCCTCCCAGGTCATCATCGTGCACCGACAGGCTCTCGCTCTCGCCTGTCGCTGACGAATCACCGCAAGAACAGATCGACCTCGTCGGCCAGCGCCGACAGTTTCGCCGGCTCGCGGAAGCCGGGCGCGAGCTCTAGCGTTTTGGAGCCGGAGTCGGTCTGCGGCAGCAGCACTGCGCGGTCGCGTAGCATCGCGACCGCGTTCTCGAACGTCGCCTTGGAGAGCGATTCGTTGCGCAGGATCCGGCCCGCCAGGTAAGCAGCGCGGCCGCGGTCGAGCGCCTTCCGCAGCCAATCGTTCGGTTCGAGCGGCCCCGCTTCGAGCAGCGAAAGCGAATCCATCGCCGTCCACACTCCTTCGCCGAAAGGGCGCAGGAGTTCGCTCAGGAGCTGGATCATCCGCACTCCCGCAGGGGTGGGCAGGATGAAATCCTCCCTCTTCTCCGCGACGCCCCACTGCAGCATCCGTGCGAAGGTTTCGTCCACGGTCACCTCGAAGCTGCGTCCGGGCTCGTAGATGAACTCGTACTTGAAGAGTCGCGAGAGTTCTTTGGCGCGGCGCATGAGCTCGAAAAGAGGCGCGGGCTGGCCGTGAAAGGACCGCAGCGCGTCGGCAAGGATGGCCGGCGCGACCAGGAAATGGAGAATCGAATTCTTGTGGTAGTCGAGCGCGATGCGACGCTCTTCCGGCACGGCGTAGAAGCGCTCGCCGCCTGCCTCGTGGCGCTTGAGGGATCCGTCCGCGCAGAGAGAGTCCAGGGCGCGCAAACCCAGCCCGCGAGTCCACGGCGTCGCGTGCGCGCCCAGGTCGAGCGCCGCTCCGTGCAGGAACTCGGCGCGATCAAAGAGGTCGTCCTCCGACAGCGCGCGCAGATCGTGCGAGAGCAGCACCGCGCAGACGAGCCCCATGGGCGCGAGCGGCGTGGCCCGATTGATGCCCGCGGCGATGCGCAGCCCCAACGCCTGGACCAGCTTGCGCTTGTCCTCGGCGGTGGCCTTCAGAGGCTCGACGCCGCGCTCGCGGAAGAGCTGCAACAGTGAGATCGGCTCGTCGGCGCGGATGGTGATGCGGCCGTAGCGGCTGCGCAAAACCTTGGTCGCCGAGAGCAATGCCTTGGCGTCCTCCTTCTGCTTCTCGCCGCCGAGCAACTCGCGCTGGTAGCTCGCTCCTTCAGCGATCTTTTCGTACGAGATGGAGACGGGAGCGAAGAAGACGTCGGGCCGCACGCCGGTGAGCCAGGCATCGACCTCGAGCGCCAGCATTCCAAACTTGGGCGGCAACAGCTTGCCGGTGCGCGAGCGGCCGCCCTCGACGAAGAACTCCTGGGTGAAGCCGTCGCGCAGCAGCTTCTTCACGTAGGCCGCCATGGTGGCCTGGTAGACGCGGTCGCCCTTGAAGCTGCGCCGGATGAAGAACGCGCCGCCTGCGCGCAGCAGCCGGCCTAGCGGAAAAAAGTTGAGGTTGTCTCCCGCGGCGACATGCGGCGGCTGCAGGCCGTAATCGTCGCAGATGTACGAGAGCACCATGTAATCGATGTGGCTCTTGTGGCACGGGCAGAGGATGATCGGCGCCTTCGCGCTCGCCTCGACGATGCGCCTCATGCCGCCTTCATCCACATCGATGCCGTCGTAGATGCGGTTGAAGATGATGTGGAGAAGCCGCTTGAGGAAATCGATCGCGAACGGGCTGTAGCGCGCCGCGATCTCACGAAGGTCGCGGCGGGCCTCGCGCTCCACCGACCGCAGAGACTCAGGATTGGCGGCAGCGCCGCCGCGCTCGCGAGCGATCTCGGCCAGCGTGCGCCGCAGCTGCAGGTCGCGCAGCGTCTCCGCGATGACGCGGTCCGGCGGCTTCAGCGGGGGGCCGGTCACCACGCGAGTCTCGCGCGCGAGGAGTTGGTGAATAAACCCGCGCACGCGGCGCGCCACCTTGGCGGACTCGGCGAGAGGCTGCATGGCGTTGACGCCGTGAAGCTCGACCGGCTCGCCCACCTTGACGAACGCGCTCTTGCGGTTGAGCAGAAAACCAATCGCCGAGCGGATGGCGCCGGGCTCCTCGGGATCGCCAAAGAGCAAGTCGCGCACGCCGCCGCGCAGCTGGCGCGGACGCTTGCGCCAGAGGAAGGTCAGCGGTACCAGCACGATGGGCCGGTCGGGCTGCTCGCGTTGCAACTCCACCAACGCGGGAAACGGATCGGCGAGCCTGGCAACCGCCGACGGCAGCGTGCGCGGCATGCGCAGGAAGACCAGCGCCGCCTCTCCTTGCCGCACTGCCTTGATGACCTGGACCGTCGCTCCCGCCGGCGCCTTCACTTGCGAGCCGCCCAGATACCAGCGCGCGAAGGGCGCGAAGATTCGGTAGCCGAGCCCGGTGGCCGCGCGCGCGAGCGGGAGGCCGAGCCGCGAAAACGTCCAATTGAAAAAGAGCAAATGCAAGAGGGCCGATGAGCGCAACACATAGACAAGCGTGGCGCGCTTTGAGAGTTCGCGGAGCGGCTCAATGGCCTCGTGCGGGAACGCGACCGGATGGAAGAGCGCATGCAACACGAATCGCGCAAAGGGCCCATAGGTCCCGCTGTACGCGGGGTCGGGCCGGGGGGGCGTCGTCGCGGAGACCCTTTCCGGCGCAGCAGGCTCGCCCGGCTGGCCAGACGCGGCGGGGTCGCTCGGCTCGGTAGAAAAGGGCTCACTCATCATGCAAGTAGTCTACCGCGTCGCCCGCAGGAGCAGCGGCATTGATCAGCGGGCCGTGCCGCTCCCCGTGGACCGGTCAGCGGGTCGAGCAGCCAGGGGTCCCGCCCAGCACCGTGAACTCCGCGACGGTCTTGCCGGGGTCGCGCTGCAAGGCTTCGGCGAGCTGGGCGAGCCGGACGGACGCGCCGGGCGTGGCCCGCAAGAAAGCGATGCACGAGGGACCAGCCTTCTCCAGCCGCTCGCTGTGCCCGCGCGCCTCGCGCACCTCGGCGAGCCAGAGATCGCCCACCGCGGTCTCCAGCGCGTTGAGCAGTCCGCGCCGCTCGGCAAGTTGGCCGGCGACATCGAGCTGCGCCTCTTCTTCGTCGAGCCCGTCCTGCAGCGCGCGCGCCGCGAGCGCATTCATGACCGGCTCTTCGCCCGCGGCGGCAAGCTCGGCGCGTACCCAGGCGACGAGGAAATTCGGCTCGAGCTGCGCCGCCATCAGCGCGGCGTGAGCGCGACGTCGTGCTGCGTGGTCTGTCCGGACGAAACGTCGACCTCCTCGTCGCGTTCACCCAGGCGTTCGCTCCAGAGATGCAACTTCCAGTGGCCAGGCGGGACGCCGTCGATGAGGTAGCTGCCATCCTCGCCGCTGACCGAGAAGGCGCTGGTCGGCAGCACCTGCACCGTGGCGCGCATCCAGGGATGCACGTCGCATTTGAGCTTGAGCACGCCGACGGTCTTGAGTTTTGTCGGCACCACCTGACCCTTGATCGGCATCGCGTAATTGAACGCCTTGGCCTCCTTCTCTGTGGCGTGGACGTTGTGCAGGACCGAATCGCTGTTGATGACGTCCAGGGTAGATCCGACCTCGGCAGCGAGGACGTGCGGCACGAACTGGCAGGCTTGCTGGTCCAGCTTCAACTTCTTATGCGCAGCCTCGTGAGCGAGCGGCTTCGGTCCCTCGGGCAGCCAGAGGACGACGTTCTTCACCCCTCCGCCACTGCCGACCTCGAGCGCTTCCTCAGGCTTGC
Organism: Deltaproteobacteria bacterium; assembly: GCA_025358085.1. GTDB lineage: Bacteria > Myxococcota > Myxococcia > Myxococcales > 40CM-4-68-19 > JANYKT01. The sequence continues at coordinate 38,825 of JANYKT010000102.1, forward strand.
TGGTCCCGCAGATCTTGAAATCTCTGGTCACCGGCAGGTCGGCGAGCTTGGGCGGCAAACCTCCCAGCGTGATCCGACCACCGATCTTTCCCGCCGGCGCGTTGTCTGCTGCGGCAACCAGGGCCAGCAAGGCTGCGACAAGAGCTGTCATGGCGTCTTGGTAGAACATGCGCCCTTGACAGGCAAGGCTTCCTGTCTACATTCGCGCCCCCAAACGTTTCCGGAGGCACTTCATGGCGGCCAAAGAGATCTCTTTTCACCAGGCAGCGCGCGATCAAATTTTGAAGGGCGTGAAGACGCTCGCCGACGCCGTGGCCGTCACCCTCGGGCCCAAGGGCCGCAACGTGGTGCTGGAGAAGTCCTTCGGCGCGCCCACCATCACCAAGGACGGCGTCACCGTCGCCAAGGAAATCAACCTGGCAGACCGCTTCCAGAACATGGGCGCGCAAATGGTCCGCGAGGTGGCCACCAAGACCTCTGACCACGCGGGAGACGGCACCACCACCGCCACTGTTCTCGCAGCCTCCATCTATAGCGAAGGCCTGCGACTGGTTGCCGCCGGCCACAATCCCATGGCCATCAAGCGCGGCATCGAGCAGGCAGTCGTTGCCGTGGTCGCCGAGCTGAAGAAGCTCGCCGTCAAGACGCAGGGCAAGACCGAGATCGCGCAGGTCGGCACCATCTCCGCTAACGGCGACGAGACCATCGGCAACATCATCGCCGAGGCAATGGAGAAGGTAGGCAAGGAAGGCGTCATCACTATCGAGGAGGCGAAGGGCCTCGAGACGACGCTGAAGGTCGTTGAGGGCATGCAGCTCGACCGCGGCTACAGCTCGCCCTACTTCGTCACCGATCCGGCGCGCATGGTGGTCGAGCTGGAAGAGCCTTATTTGCTGATCACCGAAAAGAAAATCTCGGCCATGGCGGACCTGGTCCCGCTGCTGGAGCAGGTGGTCCGCACCGGCAAGCCCATCGTGATCGTCTCGGAGGACGTCGAGGGCGAGGCGCTCGCAACGCTGGTGGTCAACAAGCTGCGCGGAACGCTCAAGGTTGCCGCCATCAAGGCACCGGGCTTCGGCGATCGCCGCAAGGAGCTACTCAAGGACCTCGCCATCCTCACCGGTGGGCAGGTGATCTCGGAAGAGCTGGGCAAGAAGCTGGAGCAGACCGCGCTCACCGATCTGGGCCGCGCCCGCCGCATCACCATCGAGAAAGACAACACCATCGTGGTCGATGGTGCGGGCAAGAAGAGCGAGATTGAGGGGCGCATCAAGCAGCTGCGCGCGCAGGTCGAGGACACCACCAGCGACTATGACAAGGAGCAGTTGCAGCAGCGCCTGGCAAAGCTCGCGGGCGGCGTTGCGGTGGTGCAGATCGGCGCCTCCACCGAGCTGGAGATGAAGGAGAAAAAGGCGCGCGTGGAAGACGCCCTGCACGCGACGCGCGCCGCGGTGGAAGAGGGCATCGTTCCAGGCGGCGGCGTTGCGCTCATCCGCGCAGCCAAGGCGCTGGACTTGCTGAAGCTGGCTGAAGAAGAACAAGTTGGCGTGCGAATCGTGCGCAAGGCCTTGGAGGAGCCGCTGCGCCGCATCGTCGGAAACGCGGGCCTGGAGGGCTCCATCGTGCTGCAGAAGGTGCTCGAAGGAGAGGGCGCCTACGGGTACAACGCGCGGACCGACAAGTACGAAGATCTGGTGAAGTCGGGCGTGATCGATCCGGCCAAGGTGACCCGCACCGCGCTGCAGAACGCGGCCAGCGTGGCCGCATTGTTGCTGACCACCGAGGCCATGGTTGCCGAAAAGCCCAAGAAGCCCAAGAAGGCGGCGGCTGGCGGTGGCGGCGGCGGCGGCATGGGCGGCATGGGCGGGATGGGGGGCATGGGCGGAATGGGAGGCATGGGAGGCATGGGCGGCATGGACTACGGCGGCGGCGACGACCTGGATTACTAGCCAGCGCCCTCCGTCCGGGAAACTTGCCTCTGCCTTTCTGACCCTGTACAGCTTGGGCCGCTTTTAGGAGGCGGCTCTCGCATGCCCAAGTCTCTGCTCCTCGCCGACGACTCCGTCACCATCCAGCAGGTCGTCAGCATGATCCTCGCGCGGGAGGACGTCTCTCTGTCGACGGTCGACAACGGCGAGGAAGCGCTCTCACGGGCGCGGGAACTCAAGCCGGACCTCATCCTCGCCGACGTCAGCATGCCCGGAATCGGCGGCTACGAGCTCTGCCAGAAGATCCGCGCCGACGCCGGGCTGAGGCACACTCCGGTGCTGCTGCTCGGAGGTGGTGCTCCGGTCGATCTGGCCAAGGCGATTGCCGTAGGGGCGAACGGTCAGATGTCAAAGCCGTTCGACTCCACCAAGTTTATCGATCAGGTGAAGCATATCCTGGCCAATCCGCAAGCCGTCCCGGCGGCCGCGGCCGGTCCAACACCGGTAGCCGCGCCGAAACCGGCTGCACCGGCAATGCCTCCGCAGGCTGCGCGGGTACCCTCACCTGCTCCGGCGGTCTCCAAACCTCCAGCGCCAGTTGCACCCCGCCCGGTTGCTGCTCCCGGTGCGAGCGGCGGCACCTTGATGATGCCGCGCCTTCCTCCAGCTGCTCCCCCCGGAGGCCCTTCTCGCGCGGCTTCATCCACCGTGCCGGCTGGCGGCCCGCCTCGTCCCCCGCCGTCAACGATACCGGCGGGAGCGATCCGTCACGCGCCCTCCGCCGGACCGGCCGGTGCTCCGCGTCCCGCGTCGTTCGCGCCGGCGTCCGGCGGTCCGCCTCGGCCCGCGACCTCGATGCCCCCGATGGCGCGCCCGCCTGCACCGGCTCCAGCTCCAACCCGGCCTTCGATGCCGCCGGTCCCACGGCCTTCGGTACCCGGTGCTCCTGCCTCTGCTCCCCCAGGAGCCAGGTTGCCGGCTCCCGCCGCTGCCCCGCGTCCTCCAGCTCCGGGCCTGACTTCTCCCGCTGGGTTGCGACCGTCAATTCCGGGTGCGCCGCGTCCATCGGTGCCCCCGCCGGCCGCTGCCCGGCCTCCTGCCGCTGCCGCCCCGGGGCCGGCTGCTCCTCCTGTAGCGGCAAGGCCAGCGGCTCCCGCGCCGAGGCCGCCGCCGGCCAGGCCCGCGGCTCCGCCCGTGGAAGATCTCGAAGACGAGATCATCATGGACGACGAGCCGGTCGAGACACCGGCTCCGCCGCCCACGCTGCGCTCGGTGCCGCCTCAAGCATCAAAGCCCCCTCCCAGCCTCTCGGTGGTTCCTTCGACCGCCGCGAAGGCTCCGAGCGCCGATGGCGGCGAAGCCGTGCTGCGCGAGGCGCTCTCCAGGGCCAGCCGCGAAGTGATCGAGCGCATCGCCTGGGAGGTCGTTCCCGAGCTCGCCGAGACCATCATTCGTGAGGAACTCGAGCGGCTGATTAAAGAGCGCGGCGCGTAACCCGCGCGCACTTGCTTTTCGATTATGGTATCTAGCCCGGCGCGTTCCCTAGAGGGACGCAACGCGCTTTTGCGCTCGCTGGTAAGGGAAATGACCGAGTCAGCTTTTCCGACCGCGGTGGTAACTGGAGGAGAGCCGGCGGCGGCCGCGCCCGAGCTCGACAAGGGCTACGAGCCAGCCCAGGTCGAAGCTCGCTGGGCACGCTTTTGGGAAGAGCAGGGGCTTTTTCGCGCCGCGGATCAAAGCGACAAGCCCGCCTACTCAATTGTCCTGCCGCCCCCCAACGTGACAGGCTCGCTGCACCTCGGCCACGCACTCATCGTCGCCCTGCAGGACGTGCTCATCCGCTTCAAGCGCATGAGCGGCTACAACGCCTGCTGGCTGCCGGGCATCGACCACGCCGGCATTGCCACGCAGATGGTGGTCGAGCGCGATGTGCAAAAGAAGGAAGGCAAGTCGCGCCACGACCTCGGGCGCGAGGAGTTCCTCAAGCGCGTCTGGGCCTGGAAGGAAGAGCAGGGTTCACGCATCGCGCTGCAGCACCGTGTGCTCGGCGCCTCGCTGGACTGGGACCGCGAGCGTTTCACCATGGACGAGCAGTCGTCGCGGGCCGTGCGCGAGGCCTTCGTCCGCCTCTATGAGGATGGCCTGCTCTACCGGGCCGAACGGCTGATCAACTGGTGCGTGCAGGACGGCACCGCGCTCTCCGATCTCGAGGTCGATCACGAAGAGGGCGCGAAGAGCGAGCTCTACAAGTTCGCTTATCCGCTCGTCGATGGGCAGGGCGAGATCATCGTCGCCACTACCCGCCCCGAAACGATGCTGGGCGACACGGCCATCGCGGTGCATCCGGACGACCCCCGCTATAAAGATTTGATCGGCAAGCGCGTCATGCACCCGATCCTGCACCGCACTTTTCCAATCATCGCCGACGCCGATTTGGTCGATCCGACCTTTGGAACCGGCGCGGTCAAGGTCACGCCCGCGCACAGCTTCGAAGACTTCGAGGTCGGCAAGCGCCACGGGCTGCCCCTGATCAATATCCTCAACCCCGACGGCACGCTCAATGGCAACGCGGGCGAGTTCGCGGGGCAGGATCGCATCAAGGTGCGCGCGGCACTGAAGGCGAGGCTCGCCGGGTTGGGCCTCGAACGCGGCACCGAGCCGCACGTGATGGCGCTGGGCAAGTGCCAGCGGTGCGGCAGCGTGATCGAGCCGCTTCTCAGCAAGCAGTGGTTCGTCAAGACCGCACCGCTCGCAGCCAAAGTGATCGACGCCACCGAGGCGGGCCGCATCCAGTTCGTGACCGAGAATTGGCGCGACGAGTTCTTTCGCTGGATGCGCAACATTCATGACTGGTGCGTCTCGCGCCAGCTCTGGTGGGGCCACCAGATTCCGGCGTGGTTCTGCGACCAGGGTCATGTGACCGTGGCGCGGTCGGCTCCCGCGGCCTGTGCCGAGTGCGGCAGCGCCCAACTCCAGCAGGACCCCGACGTCCTCGACACCTGGTTTTCCTCGGGCCTGTGGCCGTTTTCGACCTTCGGCTGGCCGGAGCAGACCCAGGCCTTGCGGACCTTCTATCCGAACTCCGTGCTGGAGACGGGCTTCGACATTCTCTTTTTCTGGGTCGCCCGGATGGCCATGCTCGGCCTCCACCTGGTGGGCGAGGTGCCTTTCAGGACCGTCTTTCTCCACGCCATGGTGCGCGACGAGAAGGGCGAGAAGATGTCGAAGTCGCGCGGCAACGTCATCGACCCGCTGGACCTGACCGCTACCTACGGCGCCGACGCGCTGCGCTTCACTCTGGCCGCCATGGCCGGGCAGGGCCGCGATATTAAATTGTCGAAAGACCGCATCGGCGGTTATCGATCGTTTGCCAACAAGATCTGGAACGCCGCCCGGTTCGTCCTGATGAACGCCGCCGGCCACGACCCCGCGCACCCGGCGCCGCCCGTCTCTGTCTACGACCGCTGGATCCTGAGCCGCTACCAACGCTGCGCCGACGAGACGCGGCAGGCGCTCGACGAGCTGCGGCTGAGCGATGCGGCGCAGGTCATTTATCGATTCGTCTGGAATGAGCTGTGCGACTGGGGAATCGAATTGTCGAAACCGGCGCTTTACAATGGCGCTCCCGAAGGCGCGGCGGCGCGGGCCGGTGCGGTCTCCTCGCTGCTGCAGGCGCTCGAGGGCGCGCTGCGGCTGTTGCACCCGTTCATGCCGTTCGTGACCGAGGAGATCTGGCAGAGGCTTCCGAAGCAGGACGGCTCTCCAATCTCGATCATGATCGCGCCGTTCCCTCAAGCGAATCCGGAGTTGCTCGATCCGCAGGCCGAAGCTGAGATGGACCTGGTCGCGCGCGCCATCGACGGCGCCCGCTCGGTGCGCGGAGAAGTGAACCTGCCGCCCAACATGCGAGTGCCCATCGTGCTGATTCCGCGCGATCCGGTGGCGCGGGCGTTGCTCGAGAAGCACGCGCAGGCCTTCGGTCACCTCGCCAACGCCGAGCCGGTGCGGCTCGAGCAGCCCGGAGCGCCGCGGCCGGCGCAGGCGGCCGTGCATGTCGAGCCCGAGGTCGAGGTGCATTTGCCGCTCGCGGGCCTGATCGACTTCGCGACCGAGAAGGCGCGCGTCGAGAAGGAGCTGCTCAAGCTCGAAGGCGAACTCGCCGGCATCGCGAGGCGGCTCGGCAATGCCGGTTTCGTCGAGCGGGCGCCGAAGGAAGTCGTAGAAAAGGATCGCGCTCGCGCGGACGAACTCGCAGCGAAGCGGGAAAAGCTTGCGCGCCATCTGGCGCGCGTCACCAGCCGGGAGGGTGCAATGCAGGAAGACAAGAACCCGCAGAACAAGCAGGCCAGCGACACCGCAGGCCAGACGCCAGAGCAGGGCCATCGCAGCCTGGACCAGATGGGCACCCACGGAGGCCCCGCGGGCCAGACCGGCGGCGCGCAACCGGGCGGTCAGGAGCAGAAGCCGGCCGAGGCGGCTCCGACCCACGATCATGGCGACGACCATGAGCACGGCGACGAGGAGGGCGAAGAAGGTTTCGCGTCGAAGGCCATCAGCAAGGTCAAGTCGATCGCGCGTGCGGTGATGTCCAGGGAACCAGAGGAGGCGAGCGCGGCCTCGGACGATGAGGGTGATGAGCCCGGGAAGGCGTCTGCCGTTGAGCCGAAGCCTGCGGCCAGGATCGCGGCGGCAAAGGTGGCAGCTGCGAAGATCGTGGCGGCGAAGCCTGCGCCCAAGGCGGCGGTGCCTCCGAAGGCGACGGCGGCCGTCAAGCCCGCTGCAGCAAAGTCTTCAAAGCCCGGTGCCAGGCCCGTGGCCGCGAAGCTTGCTGCGGCCAAGTCTGCGAAGCCCGCGGCGAAGTCCGCGCCGGCGAAGTCCTCGAAGAAGCCCGCGAAAGCCGCCGCAGCGAAGTCTTCGAAGCCGGCCCAAAAGTCAGCCTCCAGCAAGGCGGCCGCGAAGCCCGCGGCGAAGAACCGCCCGACGGGCAAGGGAAAGCCTGGGCCCAAGGCGAAGGCGGCGCCAAAGTCGAAGGTGGCGGCAAAGAAGCCCGGCCCCAAGGGCAGCGCGAAAACTGGCAAGAAGGCCAAGGGACCAGCCAGGAAGGCCGGCAAGGCGACCAAGGGCGCAGCGAAGAAATCGAAGCCCGCACCGCGCAAGGGCAAGCGGTAGCCGTGGCGCTCGACCTGGGGCGGCCTGACGACGCTGTCGGCCGCCTCATCGCGCTTGCGCTCGAGGAAGACGTCGGCCCGGGCGATCGCACTGCCGAGGCTTGCGTCGCCGAGAATGCGCGCGGCACGGCGCGCATCGTCGTCAAGGAATCGCTGGTGCTCTCGGGCCTCGCGGCGGCAGCGCGCGTCTTCCGTGCGCTTGACCCGGAGTGCGAACTCGAGCCGCTCGCGGCAGAGGGAGACTCGCTCGATCCCGGCGCCGGGGTCCTGCGCGTGCGCGGCAGCCTGCGGGCGCTGCTCACCGCTGAGCGCACCGCGCTCAATTTGCTGCAGCGCCTCTCCGGAATCGCCACCAAGACGCGGCTCTTCGCCGACGCGCTTCGCGGAACAAGAACGCGGCTGCTTGACACGCGCAAGACCACGCCGGGCCTGCGCCAGCTGGAGAAGGCCGCGGTGCGCGCGGGGGGCGGTTTCAATCACCGCGGCGCGCTCTTCGACGGCATTCTGGTCAAGGACAACCACGCGGCGGCTGCCGGCAGCATCGGCGAGGCGGTGCGGCGCGCGAGGGCCCACGCCTCGCCGCTCTTGCTGGTCGAGGCCGAGGTCTCAACGCCTGCACAGATCGAAGAAGCGCTCGTGGCCGGCGCGCAGATGCTCCTGCTCGACAACCTGGGTGACGAGGAGCTCGCCGCGGCGGTGAGGCAGGTCGCGGGCCGGGTACCCACCGAGGCGAGCGGAGGCATGACGCTGACCCGCCTCCCCCTCGTCGCGGCCTGCGGGGTAGACTACGTCTCCGTGGGCGCTCTCACTCATTCAGCAGTCGCCGTCGACTTGAGCCTTCTCATCGAGACGAACGCTTGAGCCCGCGGCTTCTGCCTCGCCCAGCAGAGAGCCACTGGACGGACGTCAACCAGGACTCCATCGTGTTAGGGCTTCTGCTCGAGTCCGACGACGACTTCGTCGCGGGCCAGGTGCTCTGCGACAAGCTCGACGTTCCGCGCAACGAATTGCTGAAGCGCATCGATTCCCTGCGCACGCGCGGCTATGTAATCGACGCGAGCGGCGGTCGTGGCTACCGGCTGGGGCCGCTGCCGGACGGCATCTCCGAGGCCGAGATCGCGCCGCTCCTCTCCACCAGCGATTTGGGCCGCCGCATCCACTCCTTTGCAGAAGTGGCCTCTACCAACGACGAGGCGCACCGGCTCGCCGACCACGCCGAGGCAGAGCACGGCGAGGTGGTCATCGCCGACCGGCAGACGCACGGGCGCGGGCGACGCGGCCGAAGCTGGGTGGCGCCGAAGGGGAGTTCGCTCACTTTCTCCATCATCCTGCGGCCGTCTCTCTCTCCCGCGCGCGCGCCGGAGATCACGCTGGTCGCCGCGGTCGCGCTGTGCGAGGCGGCCCGCGAACTGGGCGCCGAAGATGCACGCATCAAATGGCCCAACGACATCGAGTGCGGCGGCCGCAAGATTGCGGGGCTGCTCACCGAGCTTCGCGCCGACGCCGAGCGGGTCCGCTACGCCATTCTCGGGGTGGGACTGAACGTGTCGACGGAAGCCGGCGAATTTCCGCAAGGGCTCGCGGCCACCAGCCTGCGCATCGAGCGCGGCGGCTCGAGCGTGGCGCGGCCGCTCGCGTGCGCCCGCGTGCTCGAGCACCTGGAGGAGTGGCTGGTGCTGCACGAGACGGAAGGCTTTGCTCCGGTGCGCGAGCGCTGGCGTGCCCTGTCGAGCACGCTCGGCCGCCGGGTGCGAGTCGAGGGCGCGGCTGCAGTGGAGGGAGAAGCGGTCGATCTCGCCGACGACGGCGCGCTCCTGGTCCGCACCGACGCCGGCGCGGTTTTTCGCGTGGTAGCCGGCGACATCGAGCACTGCATCGTCCTGTAAAGCTGCCGCCGGGCTGAAATGATCACGCTGTGGGTCAAGCTTAACCTGCTGAAAGATTGACGCGCGGTGGCTGCCGTCTCGATAATTGCAACCGCCATGCTCCTTGCCATCGACGTCGGTAATACGAACACGGTGCTCGGGCTCTTCGACGACCAGGGCACGCTGCGCGATTCGTTCCGGGTGCAGACAGAGAAGGATCGCACCGGCGACGAGTATGGTCTGCAGATCAAGGCGCTCTTCGACTTCGCTGGATTGAAGATCAAAGACGTGCAGGACGTGATCGTTTCCAGCGTCGTTCCGCCGATGGTCTTTCCGCTGGAGCAGATGAGCAAGCGGTTCTTCGGGAAGAAGCCGCTCTTCGTCGGCCCCGGCGTCAAGACGGGCATGCCGGTGCTCTACGACAACCCGCGCGAGGTCGGTGCCGACCGGATCGTCAATGCCGTGGCGGCCTACGAGAAGTGGCCGCGGGGGCTGATCATCGTGGACTTCGGCACGGCGACTACCTTCGACGCGGTCACGCCCGACGGCGAGTACCTGGGCGGAGCCATCTGCCCCGGCATTGCCATCTCCATGGAGGCCCTCTTCCACCGCGCCTCGAAGCTGCCGCGCGTCGCCTTCGATCCGCCCGAACGCGTGGTCGGCCGCAACACCGTCACCTCGATGCAGAGCGGCCTCGTCTACGGTTACGTAGGACTGACCGACGGCCTCTGCGTGCGTATGAAGGAGGAGCTCGGTTTCCCGGTGAAAGTCGTCGCTACTGGCGGACTCGCACCGCTCATCGGCAGCGTCTCGAAACAGATCGAACTGGTGGACGACCAGCTCACCCTCGACGGACTGCGCATCATCTGGCAGCGAAACCAATGAGCGACAAGGACCCGAAAGATCCGGAGTTGCCGCGCGGCGCCTCGGGTGCGGAGCGCGATCAGTTGCGCGCGTCGCTGCGCGTATCGGAGAAACCGTCCGAGCCGGCGAAGCGGCTGCCGGTGGCGACCGCGCCGTTCCTGCCGCAGGCGAAGTCGGTGATCGCGAAGCCCGAGACCGACCGCATGGTGGACGAGGGGCGCGCGTTGCTGGAGGCCGACCCGAAGGCAGCGCACGTGTTCTTCGAGAAGGCCTATCGGCGCAACCCGAACGACACGCGGGTGCTGGCGAACTTCGGGCTCACGCTGGTGCTGGTCGAGCGCGATCGGCAGCGCGGTATCCGCTTCTGCGAAGAGGCCGCCCGGCGCGGACCGCCCACCACCGAGGTGCTCGTCAACCTCGCGCGGGCTCTGGTGCAGACGCGCAACAAGGAGCAGGCGGTGCGAGCGCTGCGCCGGGCACAAGAGCTCTCGCCGGACGACCCCCGCGTCGGTGTCGAGTTTGTTGCTCTCGGTCTTCGCCGGTTGCCGCCGATCCGCTTCCTGCCGCGCGAGTTCATCCTCAACAAGTGGATTGGCAAGCTGACCTGGAAGCTCACGCGCAAGCGTTGGAGCCCATCCGGATTTCCCTCATGAGCGAAGCGTCACGGTCTACACTTGCTCGATGAGCGAAGCCGCGATCCAGACTTGCCCGCTGCCGCTCACGATCCTTCCGATCAATTTCCAGAAGCACGTCGACCCCAAGGCGCCCGTCCCGCTGCGGATGATGGGCGCCAAGGCGCTGGTCCCAATGGGGCCGAAGGAGATGGTCACCGCGCTGTTCATGTTGACCTTCGATGGCGACGGAACCATTTGCGAGACCGCAAGCAAGAGCGCGATGTCGCTGCCGGACCGCATCCTCGCCGTCGCGCTGCGGGACGAGTCCATGCCGGGGCCGGTGCTCGAGTTCTACGCGCAGTTGCTGGCGGCAAAGGACGAATACGTCGAGATGATCGTGCTCAATGGCGCCGCGGCCGACGAGACCATCGCGCACATCGCGCAGCGGGCAAACCAGCGCATCGCCGAGATCATCGCCGGCAACCAGCTGCGCATCCTTCGCTACGCAAACATCGTGCGGTCGCTGGTGGTGAACCCGGCCGTAAAGGCTTCCACCATCGACAGCGTGACCGACTTCTGCGTGCGCTCTGGCCTGGTGCTCGAAGACCTGCCGGCGTTCAGGGCGGCCCGGCGGCGTATCCACGGCGGGGCGGCGGAAGACGAAGCCAAAGCGATCGAGGTGGCGGCCCAGCAGGAGCTTGCGCAGGCGGAGGCCGAGGCGGCGCTGGAGGCCGCGGGCCTGGTCGCGTCCGAGCAGGGCGATGAGCCGGAGCCGGTCGAGGAGGGAAAGCGGCTCTCGATCACGCAGCAGATCATGCGGCTGACCGTTGCGAAGAAGGTGGAGTGGGCGAACAAGAAGGGCAACCGCGAGGTGCGTACGATGCTGCTGCGCGACCCCAACAAGCTGGTGCAGCTCGCGGTCATCCAGAGCCCGCGCATCACCGAGGGGGAGATCGCCAAGGTGGCGCTCTCGCGCACGGCGCCGAACGAGGTGCTTTCGCATATCTACAACAACCGGCAGTTAACGAAAAATTATCAAATCCGGGTCGGATTGGTAAACAATCCCAAGGTGCCGGTGGCGGTGTCGATGCGTTTTCTCTCCACGCTTCGCGCGGCCGAGGTCAAAGCACTGGCGAAAAACAAGAACATTCCGCATGGCCTCGCCACCGCCGCCAAGAAGCTGGCCGAGAAGAAGGGCAGCGGCTAGCTCAAGCGGACTGCTTCTCCGGGTGGGCGGAGCCCTCGGTACCGTCTTCGTCAAGGAGCTGGAGCGCGATCTGCAAAGCCTTGCGGGTCTTTTCGCGCAGCTTCTCGTCACCCTTGATCTTCTGGTACGCCTTGACCGCCCGGTCCTCGTTCTGGGCCGCCTGCGCTTGCGCCGCCTCCACCTGCTTGCGCAGCTCCTCGCGCTCATCCCCGAGCAGCTCTTTTTCGCCGGTCAGCGCCGCGATGTCGGTGCGCAGCGTATCCTGTTCGGCGCGCAGGGCCTCGAGTTCCTGCTGTCCCGTCGCCAGCTCGCCGCGCGCCGCGTCCAACTCGGCGCGAGCGTCTTGCAAGTCATTGACGTGCCTCGACAAGTCGACCTGGACCGCGGCATGACTCTTCTTCGCCTGGTCTGTTTCGGCCTGTGCCACGGCGTAATTTTTCTTGGCCTCTTCCGCCTCGGCCTGCGCCGCGGAGTGGCCCTTCCTGGCCTCGTCCGCTTCGACCCGCGCCGCCGCGAGCTGCTCGCCGTGCACATCGCGCGCGCCTTCGAGCTCGGTCTCCAGGTCCCCCGCCCGAGCTCTGTGCTTCTCTGCGTCGGCCTCGATTTTTGCATGTTCTTTCTGCAGCAGACCGTGCGCCGCGTGCACCTTCTCCAGCTCACTCGCTTTGCCCTTGAGCCCCGCGACCTGCTTGAGCTCCTCGCGCGAGGAGACCAACTCGCGCTCGAACTTCTTAGCCGCGGCAGCCAGCGCATCGGCGCGCTGCTGCAGCGCCTTGGCCGCTGCTTCACGCTTGACCGAGTCGTCCTTCAGCTGCTGCGCCTGGCCCTCGAGCGAGGTCTGCTGCTCCTGCAGCTCGACCAGCTCCTTCTCCTTGACGTGCAGCTCTTCCTTCAGCCGCAAAAGTTCCTTGTCGGACCGGTTCTTCGCTTCCTTGAGCTTGAGCGTTTCGCCCGAAGAGGCGGAGCTGCGCTTGGCATTCTCCAGCTCCGCGTCGCGCGAAGCCAGCAAGCCCTCCAGCTCCGCAACGCGGGCCTCGAGCGCTGTCTGCGCCTCGTAGGCCCCCGCGACCTGCTCGTCATGGACCTCGGGAGCGGTTTCGTCGTGCAGCAGGCCGTGCAGGACCGCGTCGTCGTCCGGCGCGGTGAGTTCGGTATGCTGGGGAGGTGCGTGCTCGTCTTCAAACGAGTCCTGTGAAGGCTGCGCGTGCGCCTCTTCTTGCTCGGGCACGGCGTGCAGACCCGCAAAACGCTCGGTGTCGCGAGCATTCCCCGACGCAGCCATGGCGGGGCCCCCCAGCGAGTCGAAGGCTTGGTCGAACATCTTCAGGTCGTCGTCGCCGGAGTCGTCCGCCGGCTGCTCGGTCAAGTCCTCGACCTCTTCCACCACGACGGAGTCCTCGAGGCCGGAGTGCGCCTGCGCGACCTCGTGCTCGCTCAGGTGAATGGGCTCGTCCTCGCCAGCGACCAGATCGCCAAGGCCCAGCGACTCATCCTCGATGGAGACGATCTCCTCGGCATCGGCCGGCGATTCGGGCGGTAGGGATACGCCGAGCAGGGCCGAGGCCTTCTCCAGCATCACCCGCGGCTCGAACGGCTTGATCAGATATTCTTCGGCACGCGTCTTCAGCTTCTTGTGCTTCTCGAACGAATCGGCCGTGGCGTTGGCGCTGGTGAGAATGACCGGGATGCGCTTGAGGTGTTCATCCTTTTTCAGCCGGGTGCAGAGCATGTAGCCGTTGGTCGGCTGCGCCTCGACGCAGACGATGATGAGATCGGGGCTCTCCTGCCGGGCCAGTGTCATGCCCTGCTCGCTGTTGGTCGCCAGCGTGGCGGCGAAGCCGCGCGCGTTCATGGCCGCAGACAGCCCCTGCGCGAAAGATTCGTCCGAATCAATGAGGAGAATTCTCTTCGTCACCTGGAGCGTCCGGGGCTGAAAGGAGGTCAAAAGCTTAGGTGCCACTCGAACGCACTGTCAACGAAACGACGCAATCAGCGCAGCTCTGCGGCTTGAACGAGCGCCAGCACGTCGCGCTCGTCCAGGTCGGAAATCAGCGAGTAGACGATTTCGTGATTCCGCCACGACGCGACATTGAACCCGCGCGACTGCGACAGCCAAACCTCACGGTTCGCGATGTGACGGGCAACGCCGGGCAAGGTGGGCTCGGGATCGTCGGTGATCAGCAGCGACACGCGGCGGTTGTCGCCATCGGGAAGCAGATACGTCACCACCGCGGCCTGGCGCGAATGCACGCTTCCCAGTCGCACGCCCTGCAGGACGGGGCCGGTCTGGAATCGCGGCAGGTGGACGCCGAAGTCAAGCTTGCCCTCAAGCCAGCGCTGCGCGGAGCCGACGTCGGTTCCGGCATAGTCGAGCGGAAGCTGGCGCGCGTGCAGCGCGACACCATCTTCCAGCAATGGCGAGTGCTGGGCGCTCGACGGATTCCACCAGTTCGAAAGAATGGGATGCGTCAGTCCGCCCGCAAGAAACCAGACTGCTGCGCCCGCGGCTGCCGCAGCGACACCGATGGACCGCGGCTCGCGGAAGGCGCGCGTCCAGCGGCCGGCGCCGGGGAGTGGTTCGTCCAGAAGCGCCGCCCGCACTTCGTCGCGGAAGGCGTGGGTCGCGGGCACGGCAGAGCGCCGCATCAAACCTTTGTAGCTTTGCTGGATCCGCACCACATGCGTGCACGCAGCGCAGCTCTCGAGGTGAGCTTTCACCTCGGCGCACTCTTCGAACGAGAACTCTCCATCAACGTACGCGTGGAGGAAGGACTCTTCGAGATCGCGACAAGCGAGCGGGGTCATGGCGCTCACTCCTCGGACGAGATGCGGCGCTGCTTGAACTCCAGCACGTTCTCGGCCTCCTCGGCTTCGGCGCCGATCTCCATGGCCAGCGTGCCGTGGACCACGCCCGACTCGACGGCATAGCCCAGCAGGTTCTTCTGCAACAGCTTCCGCCCGCGGAAGAGCCGACTCATTACGGTGCCGACCGGACAATCGAGGATTTCAGCGATCTCCTTGTAGGAAAACTCCTGCAGGTCGGCCAGGATCACCACCAGCCGGAAGTCGATGGGCAGCCCGTCGATGCTGCGAATGACGTCGTCCGAAAGGAGCTTGTCGAAGAAATACTGCTCCGGGTTCGAGGCGCTTTCGGTGGGCTCCCGGGTGACGAAATTCTCGCTGGTGGCCTCGCGGGCGGCGCCTTCGACCACCGAGCGCTCCTTCACCTTGCGGCGATATTTATTGATGAAGGTGTTGGTCAGAATCTTGAACAGCCAGGCCTTCATGTTGGTGCCGCGTTCGAACTTGTCGAAGAAGCGGAACGCGCGCAGGAACGTGTCCTGGACCAGGTCCTCGGCGTCGCGCTCGTTCTTCGTCAGTCGGAGCCCTGCCGAGTAGAGCGCATCAAGGTGGTCGAGCGAGAGGGTCTCGAAGTCTCGCCGGGTCCTGTCGGTGTGCTTGAAGTCGAGCATCCCCATCCCGCGTCGGAGGTGAAACCGCTGCGACTCCTGGCCCGGTCGAAATCTAGCCTGCCCAAGTCGAGATGGAAACCCGGGACCACCAAGATGTATTCCGACAGCGGTAGCGGTTGCCTGGTTGCCGGTTGCCTGGAGCAACCGTTTCGTCATGCCGCAACCGGCGATTCTAATGCCGGGAACTCATCGCCTTGTCGATTGGCGTGTACTCGAATTCCAGCGCCTCGGCAACCGCCTTGTAGGTGCAGTGGCCGCCGTAGGTGTTCATCCCGAGCGAAAGCGCCTTGTCGCGCCTGACGGCCTCGACAACGCCGAGATTGGCGAGCCTGACGCCGTACTGGATGGTGGTGTTGTTGAGCGCGAAGGTGGAGGTCTGCGCCACCGCCCCGGGCATATTGGCGACGCAGTAGTGAACCACTCCGTGCACGATATAAGTCGGGTTGTCGTGCGTGGTCGGCTTGCAGGTCTCGATGCAGCCGCCCTGGTCGACTGCGACATCCACCACCACGGAACCCTCACTCATCTCGCTGATCAACTTCTCGCTGACCAACCGGGGGGCCTTGGCGCCCGGCACCAGAACGCCGCCGATGACCAGGTCTGCGTCCCGGACATGTCGCTCGATGTTGGCTTTGTCGGAGTAGAGCGGGGTCAGCCGCGAGCCGAAGATGTCGTCGAGCGCCGCCAGCCGGTTGACCGAGATGTCGAGGATGACCACCTCGGCACCCATGCCGGAGGCGACCTTGGCGGCGTTGGTGCCGACCACGCCGCCGCCGAGGATGACCACCTTGCCGCGCCGCACACCGGGCACGCCCGGGAGCAGGATCCCCTTGCCGCCGTGCTCCTTCTGCAGCGAGACCGCGCCGACCTGCACCGCCATGCGACCCGCGACCTCGCTCATGGGCTTCAGCAGCGGGAGCTGCCCGTCCTCGGTCTGGATGGTCTCGTAGGCGACCGCCGAGATCTTGCGGTCGAGCAGCGCCTGCGCCAGCGGCTTGTCCGCGGCGAGATGGAAGTACGTGTAGATCGTCTGCCCTTCCTGCATCAGCGCGTACTCAAGCTTGATGGGCTCCTTCACCTTCACGATCATCTGCGATTTCGACCAGACGTCGGCCGCCTTCTCGACGATTTGAGCGCCGGCGGCGACGTAGAGCTCGTCGGGGATGCCGCTGCCGAGGCCCGCGCCCTTCTCCAGCAGCACGGTGTGGCCGTGAGAAACGAGCGTCGCGACGCCGCCGGGAACCAGGCCGACGCGGTACTCACGGATCTTGATCTCTTTGGGGCAGCCGACGATCATTTCGAGCTCCAGCATGTTGTGAAAAAGGGGCGCGCAAGATAACAGGCATGGTCCGAGGGTCAAGTCGCCATGAGTCAGAAGTCGCTGGGACTCCACAAGCTTCTCTTTGCCGACGAGGGCGGCCGGGTCTTCGAGCATCCGGAGCTGCTGGCGCTGGTCCGCGCGGGCGATTCGGGCGCGCTTCCCGCGGACCGGCCCGAGCCGTTGCCGCCGTTCGGGCAGCTGGCCTCGCTGCCGGGGCGGCGGCCGCTCGGGCTCGATCCAGGAACTGGCCAGATCGTCGAGCTCCGCGAGATGAAGCTGGGCTGCAAAAGCGTGAGAGTCACCGCGGTGGCGGCGGTGCTGCCTCCGGGCTGGACCCGAACGGCGCTGCCCGCGTATCGCAAGAGCGCCATCGCGCCCATCCTTCCGCAGTGGGCGTATACGGCGGCCGCCTGGGACGAAGGCCTGCAGGGCCACGTGGCCTGGGCCATGCACACCGACGCGCGGAAGCACTGGGACCCGGCGACACACTCGACAAAGGAGCTGTCACGGCTGGTCGCAGATCGTCTCGCGCGCGAACCGCAAAATCACTTGCTGAAACAGATCGCGCGTTGCGCTCTGGAGTGGCGCTGCTTCACCGCGCAGAACACTTTCTATGGCCGCGACGAAGGCGCCATCCCCGCCAGCGTGGGCTGCAACGCGCGCTGCGTCGGCTGCATCTCGGAGCAGCCCGAAGACGGCCCGCCCTCGTCGCACGAGCGCATGAGCGACGCTCCCGAAGCCGAGCTGATGGCGGCGCTGG
Organism: Deltaproteobacteria bacterium; assembly: GCA_025358085.1. Lineage (GTDB taxonomy): Bacteria > Myxococcota > Myxococcia > Myxococcales > 40CM-4-68-19 > JANYKT01. Next base: position 56,025 of record JANYKT010000102.1, read on the forward strand.
GAATCCCCCACCTCCTGAACGCCTCGGGCCGCACCATGATGTCGTTCGGCCAGGGCTGCGAAGGCGAGCCGCTGACGCGCGCCACGGTGATCGCCGAAGCCATCCGCAAGATGCGCGCGGCCACCGGGCGCGGCTCCATCAACATCAACACCAACGGCTCGCTGCCGGAGAACTTGTCGCTGCTCATCGACGCCGGCCTCGACGCCTGCCGCATCAGTCTGAACAGCGCGCACGCGCCGCTCTACGAGGCGTACTACCAGCCGGTGAAGTACGGCTTTGCGGACGTCGAGGAGTCGGTGCACCTGGCGAAGCGGCGCGGGCTATACACTGCGCTCAACCTGCTCACCTTCCCGGGCATCACCGACAGCGAAATCGAAGTCGACAAGCTCTGCGCGCTGGTCGCGGCGGCTGGCGTCGATCAAGTGCAGGTGCGCAGCCTCGCCATCGACCCCGAGCAGTACCTGCCCATCGCCCAGCGGCACGGCGCGGGGGGGCGGCCCCTGGGGATGCGCGAGCTGTTCCGGCGCTTGCAGGCTGCGCGCAAGGGTCTGGTGATCGGGAACTTCGCGCGGGGGCTGAACGAGCGTGGCTAAAAGTGGCTGCGCCGCGACATGCGTGACGCGATCCGCGCGTGATGGAGCGCACTGAATTGTGGTAGCCCCGCGGCCGCACGGTACTTTCCTTGTCGGCACACCGGTTGCGTAGTCATGGGGGCATGAACTTGAGCTTTGGATTCTTCCGCCTGCTGGCCTTCCGCAGCGCGCTGGTGCTCTCGCTGTTGCCCCTGGCCGCGCTGGCAGACGACCGCGCCATCGTCATCGTGGCCGACGATGGCGGCCTTGATCGATCCACCGTGCACGCGCTGAAGTCGATCGCGACCGCCCAGCTTCGCAAGCGCGGACTCGCCGCCACCGATCAGGAGTCGCCGGGTGCGCGTACCTTCAACTTGCGCGTCGGCGGGCGGCTCGGCGCCAAGGTCCCGCTCACGTTCGAGGAAGTGTCCGGGGACCGTCTGATCGCCTCGGCCTCGCTCAATGCCGCGCGCATCGAAGACGCCGACGTGGTGATGGAGCGGCTGGTCAACGCGGTGCTGGATCGGCGCGCGCCCGAGAACAACGGGACCATGGCGACAGTCACCGAGCAGGAGGGACGCAAGCTGCAGAAGAAGCAGGGCGAGCGGTTCATCCTCGTCGGCCTGCCGCTGCCGCTCTATGGCACAGGGACCGTGGGCGGCTTCTCACTCGGCTACGGCTACGAGGCCGACGTCTGGCGCATCGAAGTCTTCGGCGAATACACCTACCGCGGCGGTGTTGGCGCGGGCTTGCTCGGATTCGGCGCCGACTACATCCCGTTCACCAGCGAGTTCTCCCCGTACGTCGGCGGCGGCGTCGGCTACGGCGGCGCGACCGGCTACACCAGCACCAGCAACAGCTCGAGCAACTCGGGACTCGCCTTCAAAGTCGATGCCGGGCTGGAAGCCTTCCGGCTCTACGGCATTCGCGTGCTGGCAGGGCTCGATCTTTTGATCCCGCTCAGCTCGAGCAACGGCGTCGGGGCAAAGTCTGTCTACCCGATTGGACATCTCCGCTTTGCTTTCTAGATAGAAAAAAGGGGACCCGGAGCAGTCGCTCCAGGCCCCCGCGATTCAAGCGAGACTGCGTGAGCGCCTAGCGGAAGCTGGCGCCGAGGTCGAGGCTGACCGCGTAGAAGTCCGCGTTACCTCCCTTGTCGATCGAAGCGGTGCCGTTCGACGCGCTGCTGCCCGTGTAGATGTGGTTGAACAGGTAGTTGTACTGGAAGCGCCCGCCAACCTTGAACGCGCCGATGTTCGCCTCGAGGCCGCCGCCGAAGGGGATGGTCGAGGTGGTGGTGCTGGTCAGCGAACTGAGGCTGGTGGAGTCGCCCGGGGCGTCGAAGTGGGTCAGCCCATAGCCGCCGAAGACGTACGGGGTGACCACGCCCGGAAGCACGTTGACGCGGAGGTCGGCATAGCCGCCATTGGTGCGCAGCGTGCCGACGTTGTGGCCGGCGTTGAATGACTGGCTGACGTTGTTCTGCGAGCCCAGGTAGCCGATCTCCACGCCGACGATGGGCGTCGGCATGATGCCCAGGCGCGCTCCGTAGTTGCCGCCGAGGTCGGTGCCGCTGGACAGGCCTTGGTTGTAATGGGTGGCGCCCCCCTCGAGAACCACCGAAAACTCGCTGTCGGCCCTGGCCGCGAGAGGCGCGAGAAGCAAAGCTGCTGCGAAGCCTGCGAAGAGTTTATTCATAGTGACTTCCTCCCTTGGTGTGAGTGCGTCCGGTGATAAGAACGGTAGGTCGGTCAGAGGCAGTTGGCCTGCTCGGCAGGCCGGGGGGCAGGAGTGAGCGTGGTGAAATTAGAGCTGCAGAAAGATCTGGCGCGGCACCTGCGCGGCGGGCACCCGTGGGTGTACTCGCGCGCCATCGAAAAGCCGCCGCAGAAGCTGGAAGCGGGCGAGATCGTCGACGTGGTCGAGCGCGGGAAGTTCGTCGCGCGCGGCTACTACGATCCGCATAGCGCCATCGCCGTCCGGGTGCTGACGCGGGACCCGGCCGACGCCATCGGTGCGAACTTCTGGCGGCGACGCATCGCCAAGGCCATTGCGCTGCGCCGCGCTTACGTGCCGTTCGACGGCGACACCACCTGCGTCCGCCTGGTGCATGGCGAAGGCGACGGGTTGCCGGGCGTGGTGATCGACCTGTACGGCAAGTTCGCGGTGCTCAAGCTGTACAGCGCAGGCCTCGCTCCCCACCGCTCGTTCATCCTCGATGCACTGCGGGGCGAAGTGGCGCTCGACGGCATCTATGGCCGAGACCAGGAGTCCGCTGTCAGCCTGGCTGGCGGTGGCTCAAGCTCGGGCGAGGACGACAGCTCCGATGACGACGAGCGGCCATCGAAAGGACAGCTTCTCTGGGGCCAGGAACCGCCCGATCCCATCGTGGTGAAGGAGCACGGCGTGCAGCTCGCCGTCGACGTGCGACGCGGGCAGAAGACCGGATTCTTCCTCGACCAGCGCGACAACCGGCTCGCGCTGCGCAAGTACGCCAAGGGCCGCGGGCGCGCGGTCAACTGCTTCTCGTACACCGGCGGCTTCTCGCTGCAGGCCGCGCTGGGCGGCGCGCGGGAGGTGATCTCGATCGACCGCGACGCCTCGGCGCTTTCGCTCGCGCGGAAGAACTTCGAGCTCAACGGGCTCGACCCGGCGAAGCATGGTTTCGTCGCCGCGGATGTGCTCGAGTGGCTCTCGGATCGCAAGGATGAAAAGACCCGCTTCGACCTCATCGTTCTCGATCCGCCCGCGTATGCGAAGACGCAGAAGGCCGTGCCCGCCGCCATCGACGGATACGCTTCGCTGCACCGGGCCGCGCTAAATGTCCTGGCGCCGGGCGGCATCCTTGCTACCGCGTCGTGCTCGGCGCGCGTGTCGCCCGAGGAGTTTCTTGGCGCGGTCCGCGAGGCGGCAGGGAAGACGCACGCGGATCTCCAGCTGCTCGAGGAGCGTCGCCAGCCCGTCGATCACCCGATGCAGTTGGCCTTTCCCGAGGGGCGCTACCTGAAGTTCTTCGTTTTCCGCCGGGGGGACTGATTGGCAAGGGGTCCTTAGGTGGTGACAGCCGGGCAGTACCTCGAGCGCGCGGTGACGGTATCGAGTGGCGAGGTCTCGCTCGATGCGCTTTATCACCGCGGCCTGGTCGACCCGCCGTGCGTGATCGCCTCGCCCCATCCGGCGCTGGGCGGCAGCATGACCGCACCGGTGATCGCCGAGCTCGCCTGGGCGTTGACGCGCGCGGGGCACGCAACCTTGCGCTTTGACTATCGCGGCGTGGGCGCGTCGCAGGGGCAGACGCGGCACGCGCCGGGCTCGCTGCAAATCTCCGCGCTCGACGACGAGCTTGCGGACTTCTTCGCCGCCACCGATCAGCTGCGCGCCACCGCGAGCGCAACGGCCGGTGCGGGGCCGTGCGCGGGCCTCTGCGCGGTCGGGTACTCTTTCGGCGCGGCGGTGGTGATGGCGGCCGCGGAGGACCCGCGCCTCTCGCGGATCATCCTGATCGCGCCGCCCACCGCGCTGGCCGACTTCTCCGCGCTGCGCACGCTGACCAAGCCCGCGCTGGTGGTCTGTGCGCACCACGATCCACTCTGCGATCGGGCCCTGTTGCAGCCTGGCCCGCAGGGGGCGCTCGAGATCATCCCGCACTCGGACCCGTCCTTCCGCCGCGGCCTGACGCAGCTGGGCAAGCTGTGTGCGGACTGGCTGCGGAGCGGAGGCCCCGGATCGGCAGTGCGGGTATTTGAAGGCAGAGAAGAAGAGCCAAGCACGATCCGCGAACTGACGTTGGATCCGGGGGACGACGCGCCGCTCGAGCTTGACACCGACTAGGAAGATCGTCTGGCCTCACCGCTCGTTCTGCTCTGAAATAGGCGCTGCGCCCCTCGCGTATGTCAGGGGAGGGCGCTATGCTTTGCATGCTTGGGGGACCGTCTGATGGCAGGCACTCTTTCGACGCGGCCCGCAGCCGGTGAGCGCTTGTTCGCCTTTGCCGGCGCAACGCTCCTGGCGCTGTTCTTCGGCGCCGCCGGATGCGGCCGCGCGCCGCTGCCTGCGTCGCCGGATCCAGCCGATGTAGTGCCTGGGCTCATCGACGTTGAGTGGCGGGGGAGCGCGCCGGAGCACAGGGCGCTGGCTGCGAAGCTTGGCGCCATCGTCGACGATGAGTTGATCGACGAGTCACCCTGGGAAAGCGATGAGCGCATCGAGCTGCGCGTCGACCCGCGGCAGGAGGAACATGACCTGGCTGCGCTGCGCGAGAGCGCGAGCGTGATCTTCGCCGAGCCAGTCACGCGGGTCCAGGCGCTCTGGCTCCCCGACGATCCGGACTTTTCGAAACAGTGGCACCTGAAGGCGGCCGGCGCGTCCGCGGCCTGGGACTCGGCGCGCGGAGAGGGCGTGACGGTGGCGGTCATCGACACCGGAATTTATCCAGTAGACGATCTCGACGCGAGCCGCATCGTCGCCGGCTTCAACTTCATTGCGCACTCAGCCGACGCGCGCGATGACCACGGCCACGGAACTCACGTCGCAGGCACCATCGCGCAGAGCACCGGCAACGGGAAGGGCGTTGCTGGCATGGCGCCACTCGCGCGGTTGATGCCGGTCAAGGTCTTGAGCGCTTTCGGCGGAGGCACCTCGGCGGGCATCGCCGATGGCATCCGTTTCGCGGTCGACCACGGCGCCCGTGTGCTCAACCTCTCGCTCGGCGGCGGCGGTCGCTCCATCGACATGGAGCGTGCCGTTGCTTACGCCAAACGCAAGGGCGCGGTCGTCATCTGCGCCGCTGGCAATTCGGGTTCACGCGGCGTCTCTTTCCCTGCCGCCTATCCAGGCGCATTCGCAGTCAGCGCGGTGGGGCCCACGGCGAAGCCGGCGCCCTATACGTCGTTCGGGCCGGAGGTCGCCATTGCGGCGCCGGGCGGCGACAAGTCGCAGGGAGAAGAGGGCGGCGTGCTGCAGGAGACGCTCGCGGAAGGGTCTGCTAGCCAAAGCGCGTACCGCTGGTTTCAGGGAACCAGCATGGCAACACCGCATGTGGCGGGCGCTGCGGCGCTGCTCGAATCGCTGGGCGTCAGCGATCCCGACGCGGTCGAACGCCTGATCACGGGCAACGCGCGGGCTCCCGAGGTGAGCGACCCGGAGAAGTACGGCAAAGGTCTCCTCGACGCAGCGGCCGCGGTGCGAGACGCGACGGTCTGGTGGGGCGCCTTCCGCTTCGCGCTGGCACTGCTCGGTGCTGTCGTAGCGCTGAAGCACGCACGTCGTCTGAGGCAGCTTTCATCGGCCGATGCGCCCGGCCCTGCCTTCTGGGGCGGCCTCGCATTGGGCGCCGGCGCGCTCACCATGCTGGCGCCGCTCGGTCTCGCGCGCATCCAGGTGTTCTCGTTCCTGGCGCTGCCTCCTGCGGGAATGGCTGCGCATTGGCTCGGCCTTCCCGGGACCTCTACGCTGGCCACGGCCGCGGCCTACGCCGGCTGGAGTCCCTTGCTTCCTCTCCTCTTCGCGCTACCGGCACGGCTGGCCAAGAAGCCCATGAGCCAACCTTTCGGCGCCTTCGCGGCGGGGCTCGCGTTCGGCTGGGCGGGTCTCCTGCTGCAAGCCGCGCTCTGGAGATCGGTCTTGCTGCCCTGGCTGCCGTCGCTGTTGACGCCGGCCTTTCTTGTCGGCGGCGCAGTCATCGCCTGGTCAGCCGGCCGCGGGCTGCTGTCCCGGGAGGCGCTGCGATGAAGCTCACCGGAACGGTCCAGCACAGTGACCTTGAAGGCGGGACCTGGCAGCTCATCACCGACGATGGCCGCCGCACCACGCTCCTCGGCGCGAGGTCCGAACTCAAGGCCGCGCTGGGAGCGCGCGTCGAAGTCGAGGGCAACCTGGACGAAGGCTTCGGCATCGCAATGGCTGGGCCACAGCTGCAAGTCCGGAAGGTCAAGAAGCTGTGATCCGGCGCGGCCGGTCCAACTGCGCTGCATCGGCGACACTTGCTTCTAGTGGTGCCTGAGAAGCTGGAGCGCGCCCAGCACCGCAGAGACGGCCCAGACGGCTGAGAGGGCCCACGCCCAGCGCTGGCGGCCCGAGGCCTCTTTCTCGACCAGAGGCTCCTCGCGCCGCGGCCAAAGCACCCGCGCGGCCAGCACAACAAAGGCGATGAGCAGCACAAAGCCGAGCAGCAGCACCCAGCGAGGGGGCGGCGAATCGGGGTCCTCGAACCCCATCATGAAGGCCGCACCCGCGATGCCGTTGTTCACCGCGTGGGCCACCACCGAAGGCCAGAGCGATCCCGTCCAGACGCGCAACAGCGCCAGCATCACACCGATCTCGAGCAGGCCGATGAAGCCCACCGGGTCCAGGTGCAGGGCCGAAAAGAGCACGCCAGACACCAGCACCGCGAGCAGCGGGCCGAAGCTGCGCCGGAGAGCGGGGAGCGCGAACCCGCGGAAAAAGAGCTCCTCCCCCAGCGGCGCAGCGATGGCGACCGTGAGGATCATCGGCATGGCCTGCCCGGCGAAGACACCGTCCAGCATTCGCTGCTTGGCGTCGAAATCAGCCACCAGCTTCGCCGGCAGTCCTTCGTGGGCGAGAAAGGTCAGCAGCGACACGATGGGTTGATTCATTGCGGCGACTGCGACGGCGACCAGGAGCTGCCACGCGGTCGGCGCGCCCAGCCCCAGGTAGGGCCCGAGCCGCAGTCCTGCAAACCAGATGACAGCGACCGCCGGCAGCGCGATGGCGAGCGCCTCGGTGAGCCAGAGCCCGGCCACGATGTTGTGCTGTTGCACCGGGACGCCGATGACGATGAAGCCAAGCAGCAGCGCGCCGTAGGCGAGGAAGGCGCTGCCGGCGCCGAGACGACGTTCGGTCATGGGCCCGGTTTCCATAGCACGGGCCTTGCAGCGTCAACTGTCCGATTTCAGCAGGCAGAGGCCGCAGGTAGGGTCGCGGCCATGTCGTCATTCCAGAAATCGGTTGTGGCGCTTTTCGCCGCCGCGCTCTCGCTCGTGGGTTGTTCCGACTGCAAGACGATGAAAGCCAACGGCAGCGCCCTGTCCGGCCTCGTCTGCGGAGGCGAGGGCAGCGCCGCGCTCGAGCCGCCGCCGGCGGTGCCGAGCGCGTGCCAGCCGCGCGCGGTGATGCCCAACTTCTTCAAGCTGCTCGACGGCAACGACCCGGCACTCGCCGGAGTGCGCGCGGTCGTCAAGGATCTGGGCACCCCGGTTTGCGAGGTCACGCCCGCTGCCTGCAGCAGCGACGATCAGTGTCAAGTCGGCCTCTGCACCAACGGCGCCTGCGCGTGCACGGCCGAGTACAGCCCGCTCGCGAACATTCTCGGCTTCACCTTTGGCGGCCTCGCCACCGTCACAGACCCTGTCAGGAACCCTCCCGAACCCGGCGCGGTCGGCGTGCCCGGCTGCCTCTCGGCGGGTGACGCCGCCCTCTTGCTCCCGGCCCAGCGCAATCGCATCTGCGAGCTGCGCCGCGCGCTCGACGTGCTGCTCCAGCAGAAGGGCGGGCAAAAATTGCTCGACGATCCGAACGTGCACCGCGTCACCATCGCGCTTCTCGATTATGTCCAGGGCAAGCCGCCTTTCACCGCGGCCCACTACGATCTCATGACCGGCATCGGCCGTATCGCGGGCGCCGACTCCAGCGTCTGCGATCAGGGCGCGGGTTGGTCGCTCATCGACAACCTGCTCGGCTACCTCACGCCGGCCGTGGCGCAGAAGCAGCTCGCGGCTATCCAGACGCTGCTCGCCGACCCGAACACCAAAGACTTCCTGCGGACTTTCTCGCAGGGGAGCTCGGCCACCGGCCGCCAGAGCGTGATCGTCCTTTTGCACGCGCTGCTCCCCTCGCTCCTGGCTGCGAAGAGCGGCGACGACGTGCTTGCTACTCTCAAGCCGGTACTTGACCAGATCGACAACGGCAACTTCCCGCGGACCTTCAAGGACGAGGTGCACGCGGTCGCCAGCAACACCGCGTCGCTGCTGGCGCCCGCCAATCTGGTGCTCGCGCCGCTCCAGAAAGTGCTCGCCTGCGCCGGGAGTGCGGCGGTGCGCTGTGCCAACCCCGCCAGCTGCGACAAGAACGACGACGAGCTGCTCGGCGCAGCTTACGATCTGATCTCGCTGCCAGAGACGGGCGGCGGCATCGACCTCGCAACGCTGCTCGGCGCGGTCACGAGGCTGGTCACGCTCGACGCAACCGGACAGACCGCGCGCACCCTCCGGATGGTGGTCGAGGGCATCAAAGGCAGCGATGACCCCACCGAACCGCACGAAGTGCGGGACGCCGTTGCCGCGCTGACCCGGCAGGCGCTCACCGCCACCGAGGCGCAGCGGCTGGTCCCCGCCGTCGAGTTGCTCATCGACCGCCACGTGGTCACCGAAATCTTCAGCCTGCTCCAGGACCTCCTCTACCAGTGCACTCCGCCCGTGCCTTCGAGAACCTCCAAATGAAGCGCGTCGTTGCCGTCGCCGTTGTGTCCCTTCTCTCGTCCGCTGCCCGCGCCAATCCCTTCGAGCTGTTCGGCTACACGCCGCGCGCCATCGGCATGGGCGAGGCCATGACCGGCGTCGCCGACGATCTGGCCGCGAGCTTCTACAATCCGGCCGGTCTGATCGGCCACAAGAAGGCGGAGTTCGGCCTCGGCTTCGCCGACACCATCTCGCAGTTGCACATCGACCGGGCGAACAACTCTGCGTCCGCGCCCTTGAGTTCGCAGGTGGAGAATTCACCGCGCTTCGAGCTGGGCATCATCTTCCCCCTCGGCGGCGAGCTCCTCAAGGACCGGGTGGTGATCGGCATCGGCGGCGGCCACCCGGTGGGGTCGCTCATCCGCGTGCAGACCGTGGACCAGTCGCACCCGCAGTTCTACATGTACCAGAGCAAGGCCCAGCGCTTTGCGCTCAACACCGCCATCGCCATCCGCATCATGAATGGTCTCTCCATTGGTGGCGGCGTCCAGATCACCGCCGAGCAGATCGGCAGCGTCGACTTCAAGCTGGATGTGGCCTCGCGCACCTTCAAGGCCCGCGACATCACCGTCAACCTCAACACCGTGCCGACTCCGACCGCGGGCATCTTGATCGAGCCCACCGACAGCATCAAGCTGGGGCTCTCCTGGCGGCGCGAATCACGGCTCTATTACACGCAGCCGACCAACATCGATCTGGGCGACATCGGCGCGCTCAAGCTGGACGTGCAGGGCCTCGCGCAATACTGGCCCGACGTCTTCAGCGCCGGCATCAGCATCAAGCCGACCCGCCGGGTGCTGATCGCGGCACAGGTGGATTACCTCCGCTGGAGCAAGTCGCCCAACGACCAGGTCTCGGTGAAGGTTACGCCGAGCGGCACGGTGCTGGCGGGGCTCGGACTCGACGCGCTGCTCGGCTTCAGCTCACAGGACGCGCGCCCCGGCTTCTCCGACATCCTCGAGCCGCACCTTGGCGTCGAGTACATGGCGACGGACCTGCTCACCCTGCGTGCGGGTGCCTGGGTGCGGCCGCCGGTCACGCCGGACCAGAATGGAACCACCAACTATCTCGACAACTTCACCGAAGCCGTTTCTGGCGGGCTGTCCTTCCGCTTTACCGACCCCTTGCGGGTCTTCACCGACCCGGTCACCCTGGACCTCGCGGGACAGTTCATCTTCGCGAATGAGCGCAGCGACCGGAAGGCGCAGCTGGCGAACCCGTCCGGAAGCGCCAGCTGGGGCGGCATGCTCTACAACTTCTCGGCGATGCTCCGTTATCTGTACTGAGTTCAGGCGTTGCTGCTGGCCGGTCGTCGATGGTCGCTTGACGGTCGCTTCCAAATCGCTCGCGGGTTATTCACGATCGGTGAGCGACGAAGAACATGTGAAATCGGGGCGGCTGCGCCGGATGGGACGGCTCGCGTATCTGACCGCGCGCACCACCGGAGACCTGCTGGCGGCCCAGGCGCGCCGCAAGATCGCAGGCGCGACGGGTGGCTCCACGGACGCCGAGCTCGACCTGCGCAAAGCAGCGGAGCGCATCCTCGGGACGCTGGGGGAGCTGAAAGGCGCGGCGCTCAAGCTCGGGCAGGCGCTGGCCATGGACCCCGACGCGCTGCCGCCCGAGGCGCGGTCCATCGTTGCCAAGCTGCTTTCGCAGGCGCCGCAGCGGATGCCTTTCGAAGCCGTTGTGCAGGTGGTGCGTGATGAATTCGGCAAGCACCCCGACGAGCTGTTCGAAAGCTTCGATCGGGAGCCCCTTGCCGCGGCTTCGCTGGGGCAGGTTCACGGCGCGCGGCTGAAGGAAGGCCTGCACGGCAGCGGCTCGCGCGACGTGGTGGTGAAGGTGCAGTACCCGGGCGTTGACAAGGCACTGGAGAGCGACCTCGCCAATGCGTCGGTGCTGGTCAAAGGCTTCGCGCTCACCGGCGAAACGCTCGATGGCCGGCCGTACTACGACGAGCTGCGGGCATCACTTCTCCGCGAGCTCGACTACCGCGAGGAGGCGCAGCAGGCGCGCGAATACGCGCGCGCCGCCCGGCACTATCCAGAGCTGGTGGTTCCCAAGCCCATCGACGCACTCAGCGGCCGGCGCGTGCTTTGCCTCGAGCGGCTGCGCGGTCCGTCGCTGCTCGACGCCATCGAGTCGCAAGCCGACGACGCCGAGCGGTTCCGCATCGCGCGCCTGCTGGTGTTCGCGATCTGGGGGCCGTTCTTCTCGGACCGGCTGATCCACGCCGACCCGCATCCGGGCAACTTCCTGGTGCTGCCCGACGGCAGGCTGGGCGTGCTCGATTTTGGTGCCACCAAGCGGTTGTCCGAGAATTTCGCGGGCGTCTACCGCGGGTTCCTGCACGCGCTGGCGAACGGCTTGCCGCGGCCCGCAGTGGGGCCGGCTCTGACGCGCGCCGGATTTCGCTTCATCGGCGATGACCAGGAAGAAGCGTACGACTTCTGCGACCGGCTGGCCGACATCGTCGAGAAGCCGTCGTTCAAGGACGACTACGATTTCGGTTCGGACGCCATGGTGGTCGCGGCGCGGAAGCTGTTCCAGAGCGAGCCGCGGCTGGCACTCTCGATCAAGCCGCCGGCCGAAGCGCTGCTCTTCTACCGGGCTGCCGCCGGGCTGGCGCAGGACCTCCGGCTGCTCAAGGCGGGCGGACAATTCCGGCCGTTGTTGAAGGAGATCGAAGACCGCGCGTGATACAGCGGCGAGATGGAACGCGCACGCAATCTGGTCATCGACGGAGCGCAGCTCGCGCAGCTGGTCTCGACGGTTCAGCAAGAAGAGCGCATCGGCCTCGACACCGAGTCGAACGGCTTTCACGCTTACTACGAAAAAGTGTGCCTGGTGCAGGTCGCCACGGCCAACACCGACTGGGTGGTCGACCTCATCGCGGTCGATCTCAAACCGCTCATCCCCCTGCTGGCGGACGCGAAGCGCGAGATCATCCTCCACGCCGCCGAGTACGACGTTCTCTGCATGAAACGCGACTACGGCCTGACCTTCGGGCGCATCTTCGATACGCACGCGGCGGCCAAGGTGCTGGGCATCGAGCGGGTGGGGCTGCACAACCTGCTCGAGGATGAGCTGGGCATCAAGACCACAATCGACGAGCAGAAGAGCGATTGGGGCAAGCGGCCACTGTCCGCGCAGCAAATTGAGTACGCCTTCGCCGACGTGCAGTTCCTGCTGCCGCTGCGCGACCAGATCGACGGGAAGCTCAAGGCGAAGGGGCTCGAGCGCGAGGCCCAGGCGGAGTTCGCGCGGCTCACTGCCAAGGAGCCGCGGGTCCGCGAATTCGATCCCGAGGCCTGGCAGCGAATGAAGGCCGCGCGCACGCTGGACGGCCACGGGCGCGCGGTGCTGCGGGAGCTGTTCCTGCTGCGGGACCGACGCGCGCGCGACTTGAACCGGCCGCCGTTCAAGGTGCTGTCGGACCTGTTCCTCTCGGAGGTGTCGCGGCGGCTGCCGAAGACGGAAGAGGAAATGCTGCGGGTCCCCGGGGTCTCGGCGGGTGGCCTCAAGCGCGTGGCTGAAGACGTGCTCGAAGCGGTGCGGCAAGGGCTGTCGGCCGAGCCGCTGGCAAAGCCCAAGGCGGCCGGCGCCCCGAATGGGCGTTGGCGCAAAGGGGGTCCGGGTGCGCCGCCCCCTGAGGTGGAGGAGCGCTTCGAGCGGCTGCGCGCGTGGCGCAAGACGCGGGCAGAGGCGCGCAAGGTTGAGGTGCAAGTCATCGCGCCCAACGCTGTACTCATGGCCGTGGCGCGGATCGCGCCGGACAACCTTCCGGCTCTCGGCGCGGTCGATGGGATGGACCCATTCCGCGTTGAGCAGTACGGCTCAGAAATGCTCGAGGTGCTAAAGGCGCCTTCGCCCAAGGCGCCTGCGCCGCAGCAGGGCCAGTTGCTCTAGAAGGCCGCGCCTGACCGGAGCTTCGGCACGGTGGCAGAGAGCCGTGGGGGCGAGCCGCCAGCGAGGATGCGGTACGCGCTCCAGGCTCCGGCGACGACCTTGATGTACTTGCGCGTCTCTCGATAAGGGATCTCTTCGACCCATCGATCAATTGGCTCGCCTTTGCCGTGGTCGGCCCACGGTGCCGCCACGCGCGGGCCGGCGTTGTAAGCAGCGGCGGCCAAAGTGGCGTCGCCGAAGCGCCCCAACAGCTCGGCCAGATACCAGGCGCCCAAGTCGATGGCGGTCCCGGGAACGGTGAGGTCCTGGTCGGTCAGCGGGGGCCGCCCGAGCACCAGCGCCGCCCGTCGCGCCGTCGCGGGGAGCAGCTGCATCAGCCCCACGGCGCCAGCGGCGCTGCGCGCGTCGGCCTTGAACAAGCTTTCGCGGCGCATCACCGCCAGCAGGAGATACGGGTCGATGCCGGTTCGCCGCGCGCTCGAGGCCACTTCGGCTGGGAAGGCTGCAGGGTAGGCGGCGGCGAGCGCGGCGCGAAGCCGGGAAGGAAGCGCCTCCAGCCGCGGCAACTTGCTGCGGGCGCCGAGCAGCGAGTCGCCCAGCGCCATCGATCGATCGAAGCGGCGCGCGTGCTCGTAGACGGGGAGCGCGTCGGCCGGATCGCCGTGCTCATGGATGAACCGGTCCGCTTCGGCTGCTGCGTCCGCGAGAAAGCCCATCCGCGCAAGCTGGTCGGCGAGCGCCAGCCGCGGAGGCTGCGGCACCGCGGTCGCCTTCGGTGCTGGCGGAGGGAGGGGAGGAGGGAAGGGCGCGGGCTCAGCGGCCGTCTGGCCCAGCCGCTCGCGCGCCAGCAGTCCGTACCAGCCCAGCGGGTCCAGGTCCGCGGCCCGCCGCAAGAGCTGCCCTGCCTGCTTTGGCTTGCCGGCGCGCGCTTGCCAGTAGGTTCCTTGCGCGCGCTCCTCGTCGCTCTGGGCGCTGGCGGCGAACTCGGCGAAGCGCTCGACCGCATCGGACAGATGGTCTTCGTAAGAGAGCCAGGCCAGGCTCCAGCGCGCGGCGGCGGCGTTGGGACCGCTGCGCTGCGCGGATAGACGTGTCAGCCGCGCGCGGGCCAACGGCTTCCGGCCGGCGTCCAGATCCAGGCGAGCGGCGAAGAGCGCAGCTTCCTCGGCCTCCGGTGCCCCGGGAAAGCGACGGGCGAGGTCGTCGGCGATGCGGATGGCTTCGGGGTCGCGGCCGTGGCGGGCCCGATCGCGCGCCAGCAGCATCGATGCCTGCGCGGACACGTGCGGTGCTCCCTTGACCGCGGCGAGCAGCGAGGGGCCCGCGTCATTGCGCCGCCCGTCCGCCGCGAGTGCGCGCGCTTGGAGGAGCTGCGCTTCTGCCGCGTCCTCGCCAGTCGACGCCGCAGCCGCCGCCTGGGCCTGCGCTGCCGCAGCGCCGGGATGCCCTGCCGACAGCAACCGGGAGGCACGCAACAGCAGGTCGTGCCCCGTCGGCGCGGGCAGGGCGACGCCCAGTGCGAGCTCTTGATCGCGCGCTTGCTCGGCCCCGGGCAAGTCCGGATGCTGCAACCAGAGCGACCGCAGCAACAGCGCAGCATCGCGCCGCAGCGCTGGGTCGGCCCGCGCCTGCTCGACCACCGCCGCGGCGTGCAACTGCGCCAGCTGCGCACGCTGTTCCGTCGTCTGCCCCGCAAGCCCCGACGCCTGGAGAGCCTGTTGCGCCGCAGCCGCGAAATCGCGGTCTTCGAGCAGCCCGCGCGCAAGCAGCACCGCGGCCTGAACGCCGGCCGGGCCTTCCTCATCGAGCCGGATCGCCATCCTCAGCGGATCGAGCGACTCGTGAGCGTGCGCGGCGTTTAGTCGCGCCTCGCCCAGGAGCACCAGTGCGGTCGGCTCCAGGGCGGCAAGCTTGCCCGGCGTCTGCAGCCAGGGCCCCAGCACCGAGGCCGCCGCATCGAAATGGCTTCCCAGGGAGAGCGAGCGAGCAAGGATCAGCGCGCACCGGCCATCTTCGGTCGCGCAGGTCCGAGCCTTGGCTGCAGCTGGGTCCAGCTTTGCGTCGGCAAGCAAGACACCCGCGTCCTCCCAAGGGGCTTGGGAAGCCCTCGCTGTTGGCTGGCAGACGAGCAGTCCCAGCGCGATGCCGGCCCCACCGATCTTCGATTTCACGTTGCTCCTACAGGTACTTGCAGGTCGGACAGGAGGTGCTGAAGTTCTTCGCCGTTGCCGGTGAGTGGCGCCGGTTGACGCGTTCTGTTATATGCCCCCGCCTTTCAGGAGGTCTCAACGCATGGCCGTCATGGCAAAGCCGTACCCGACCGAGATGACGACGCCCATCAGCCTCGAGGGCAATCGCAAGATGTCTGTCGAGGCTCACCGCAACCTGTTCTGCTCCGTTTATGATGAGTGCCTGAATGATGCCGTCAAGCGCGGGTGGAACAGCTTCACCTGCGTGCGTTGCCCAAACTATACGGTCACCGACGGCTCTCCGGAGCATTCGATCGAGGCTTTCGCGACGCAGCGAAAGTCCGCCTAGTTGGCGTAGAAAATCAGCAACCATAGCCGGCCGGGTCCGTAAGTCTTCGAGCTCGCATAAATCGCCCCTGCCCCGATTCGCTTCCAACGCGCGTCGGCCAGATTCCGCGAGGACCTGGCCTCGTCCGGCGCACTGCCGACGAAAAGTTCGCCCACCACGCTTTTGAGTGTCGGGTCGCTTTCCAGCGCAGCCTGGGTGACATCTGGACGCAGCTTGAGCGTGTCCTGGAGGGCCACCTCGGCAACGGCGCTGCGAGCCACGGCGTCCAAATCAGGGCTCCGTTGCAGCGGCGGCAGCCTGCGCCTGGCGCGCTCCTGCGCAAGCAAATCGAGCGCATCGCGGGCTGGGTCCAGGGAGCCAACCACCGGCGCCGCGAGAACTTCGGTGAGGTAAAGCGCTGGCGCACCGTCTGGCGAGAGGCCCCGGGCCATGCCCAGACCGATCCGCCGATGCCGCGGATCCAGCAGATTCGCGAGATGCGCGGGCGACCCTGCGACCGCGGCGTGTGCGGTGATGGCGTCGTCCGAGAGGCCAATGTTCTCTCCCGCTGATCGATAGGCATAGCCCGCCTTGCGGAGCCTGTCGCCGAGGTTGCCATCGGTCGCGAGTACGTGCGCGAAGGTCCGGGTGCGGGCCATCTCCCGGCTGTGACCCTCGGCCACGGCGTCGAGTTCTGCGTCGCGCTGCAGGGGGGGCAGGCCCCGCGCGGATCGGAGCTGGCCGATCTCGGACTCAACCGCTTCGAGGCCGGTTCCCGTGGCCCGATGCGCGGGCGGGCGCGCGGGCCGCTCGACCCCGGCGAACACGCGGCGCAGCGCCAACACCTGGGGGCCGCCCGGACCCTCAGCGAGGACCTCGATGGAGTGCTCGCCCGTGGCGCGCAGGGAAACGCGGCCCGAGAAGCGCTCCCCGGTGGTCGCGAGCTTGAGCTCTTCGACATCGCCGCCGGGTCGGGTGACGAATAATTTAGGCTCGGAGAGGCCGGCCGCCAGCCGTCCTTTGATCTCCACGGAGTCGCCGGCACCCACCGAGCCGGGCACTGGCGAAAGTTCGGACGAGTGCTGCGCCGTCAGGGCCGCCACCAGCGCTTCGCCGGAAGGCAGAACGGCCGCTGCAACACCGATGCGGTTGAAGCGGCAGGTCTTGGGGAAGAGTTCGCCCACCGCGCGGTCGGCCAGCGAGGGCGGCGAGACCGTGGCAACGCCCGCGACCGGCGAAGGCTCGCTCGATTCCAGCGACGAATAGAAGGATAGGGCGCTCCCGCTCAAGTCGCTGAGGCCGGCCTTGGCCGCGTTCACGAACGCGCGCGCTGCCACTGTCAGATCCGAATCGAAGGCGACCGGACGGTTCGGGCATGAGCCCGCCAAAGCGTCTTGTGCCGCCTTTTCGAGCTGGGATTGCGAAGGGAGTGCGGCCGCCGAAAGGAGCAGCACGAGCGCAAGCGACATCTGCGAATCGTAGCGGAATTGACAGAAAGGATCGCGAAATTGCGAGCTCCGTAAGATATCCGATGCGTGGCCCGTGGGCCGTGCGCCAGAGTCTTTCGTCAGACGCGGAAGCGTCGGCTTGCCTGGCACGTCGCGTCTTTACGCTCGGCCTGCCGCTCATCACCCTGCACCAATTCTTCGGGCGGGCTTCCACGCATCGCCCAGGGTTTTGCACTGGGAAGGGGAACGCCGGATGCTGAATCGTCGTCTCGTAGCGGCCTGTGCATTCTTGTTGCTCTGCGCCTGCGGCAAGGGATCCTCAATTAATGTTACCCCGCCAGACGCGGGCCCCGCCTGCGCCACGCTGGCCGACTGCGCGGGCGGGCAGGTCTGCCTCAACGCCCAATGCGTCCCCTTCTGCCACGCGACCGCTGACTGCCCTGCCACCCAGGTCTGCGAGGAGGGCATTTGTCGCGCCCCCGCCTGCGGCAACGACTCCCAATGCGCGAGCGGACAGTCCTGCTTCAACGCTCAATGCGTCCCCCGCTGCCACGCGGCCGCTGACTGCACTGCCACCCAGGTCTGCGAGGAGGGCATTTGTCTGGCCCCCGCCTGTGGCAGCGACTCCCAATGCGCGAGCGGACAGTCCTGCCTCAACAGCAAATGCTCGATCTCGCCGGGGGCAACCCAGGTTGCCCACTGCGACCTGACGCCGAATCCTGCCGAGGTCCGCGTCGGCGCGTCGAACCCCACCGTTCAACTCAAGGCGCTGGCGCAGGACTCGGGCGGCCGCGGGATGGCTTACGGCAAGTACACCTGGTCCGTCCCAGGAGGGCCCGGCACCGTCGACCAGTCGGGTCTCGTCACCGGCACTGCGGCAGGCGAAATCACTGTGAGCGCGGCCGTCACCGGCGGCACCGCCACTTGCACCTCAACCATCCACTCTTATGGTGCGCAAACTTTGGGCGCGCTGCGCGTCACCGTCATCAACATCGACAGCAAGGAACCAGTCGCTGGCGCCCAGGTGCTGGTTGGCGCGAGTATAAAAGTCACCGGACCCGATGGGGTCGCGAGCTTTGCCAACGAGACCGGGACCCTGGACGTGCATGTCTTCGCCTCGGGTTACGGCTACACCTCGTTCATCCAGACCAATGCGAAGGACGTTCTCGTTCCGCTGACCCCGTACATCGCGGCCACGAGGCGCAGCGGCTTCACCGGTCACATGTGCGATCAGCGCACCGGGCCCTCTGACACTGTCTGCCCGCCCGAAGGCGACTTCTCCCGGCTCGCCGGGCAGGGCGAAGCTGTCCACCTGGCCTTCTTCGGCAGCAGCATCCCCAACAGCCTGCTGGACCTTTCCGTCGACACCCTGCTGGGCACTTCTCACTCGGTCAACATCACGCTCGGAGGCAGCAACATCACCAAGGAACTGCCGTACGGCCTGGTGCTGGGCGTCGGCTCGAACCTCTTCGGCACCCAGGACTATCGGGCCTTCGTCGACCCGGGCAAGCGCGCCATCTGGGGCCTCGGTGGCAACATCAACCTCGCTTCGGTGGTGACCGCGCTGGGCCCGGTGCTTTCGGGCAGTAGCGGCGGAAACATCGACATAGGGAGCCTGCTTCCGCAGGTTTTGCCGCTCTTGGGCAAGCTGCAGGCGGGCGCGCTCGTGGACGTCCAGGCATCTCCCCCGGCTGCTGGCGGGCCGGGAACCTTTGCGCCTGTCGCTGTTCCGCTGAACACGCCTTTGCGCCTGCGCGTGCAGGCCAAGTCGCCCGACCTCCCCATGCTCGACGGCAAGTACCTCGATGGCGCGCTGGTGGTGGCAGGGGCCATGGACTACCCGGTCGGCTTCCTGCCGCTGGGCCTGACCGCGGGCCTCTCCGCCAAGGATCCGAACAAGGCCAACACGGCCAGGGTGCTGGACCCGACCTGCGACCCCAGCGGCGGCCCGGCCGCGTGCGCAACCAGCATCCTGCCCTTCAAGATGGCGCCGCCGAACAACGGCGCCGAGGGCAGCAAGTATGGCGTGGCGCTCCTGGCCCTCAACTTTGACGGGCTGTCGCCGGGATCCACTGCGCGCGTGGCAGTCAGTGGCCTCATTCAGACGCTGGACAAGATCGACTACGTCGCTCCCGGCGCCGCTGCCGTGAACGTGCCCTTCCCGGAGCCGTACCTGAACCTGCCCGCGACCGCCTCCATCAGCATCGCCAAGACGGGCCGTCAGCTGACGATCGGCGCACCAGCGGACGCGCGCGCGCAGATCTTCCGCTTCGAACTGGAGAACAACGCCCGCCTTGCCTGGAACATCTGGATCAGCCCGGCGGCCGCGGCGGGCGGTGCCATCACTCTGCCCGATCCCTCGGCGTCCGCCATCGGGCTGACCGACCCCTTCGCCGACGCGGCGGACGCCTCCGGGAAGATCGCTGGCCCATCGGCGCGCCTGCTGAGCTTGAAGCTCACCACGGCCGTCACCGCCGAGCAGCTCGAGACCTTCGGCGGGCCGGTCGGACTCGACCAGATCGGGACCAACCTGTCCGCGTTCACCGCCTTGCAGGTTCCGGTCTCGCCCTAGCTGAATCTGGCGCGCAGGCGCGGTGCCGGTTAGGCTCAACAGGTCGGTCAAAGGAGGTGATGGCATGTCGGAAGCAACTAGACGCTTAGCGTGTGCCATCGCCTTCGCCGCTGTCCGGGCGTAGGCGATAAAGGTGCACGTACGTCGGGCGGCGGGGATTCATCCGGATCCCCGCTGCTTTTTTTCGCGATCCCCTGCTCCAATTTCGAACTCCGCGGCAGATTCACCTTTGAGATCCCCCCGGGTTCCCTGTATGCAATCACTTTCGGAGGCTTCGTCATGCGACTCGGTTTCGGCGAGATCCTGGTAGTCTTGGTCTTGGCACTCCTGTTTTTTGGCCCGTCCAAGCTTCCCGCACTCGGCTCCAGTTTGGGCGAGGCTATCCGCGGCTTCAAGAGAGGCCTGAACGCGGTCGATGAAGAAGAGCCGACCGCCGCTGCCAAGAAGCAGCTGCCACCCTCGTAAAAGTGTCGCTGCGGCTGCAGCTCGTCGCGCTCTTCACGGCGGTGCTCGCGGGCACGCTGCTCGCCGCTACGGCTTTGGGCCTGCGCATCGCGCAGGGCTCGGTAGAGACAGAAATTCGCAAGCGCACCGACGAGCTCGCCTTCGCGACCACCGTCGGTCTCAAAAAGGCCGGCTCCGACGACGAGCTTCTTTCCGAGGAGCTGGCCGCTACGGTTCGCATGCACCGAGGACTTCTCCGCGCCGAGCTGACCCGGCAGGCGGCGTTGGGAATCGACGCCGAGTTCACGGTCGCGCGCTCTAGCCCCAGTGGAATTGATTTTACTCGCACCCGCGGCCCCGCGGCGCGCACGTCCACTGAAGTGCTGGAGGATCCGGAAGCTGGCCGCGTGGTCCGCGTGGTCATGCCCTTCAGCGACTCGCGCGGCGGCCGGGCTCGGCTGGTGCTGCTGGCCTCGCTCGGCGAAGCGCAACGGCTGGTCGCGGCCGAGCGGCGCGCGCTCTTGCAGGTCGCGCTCGGCGCCAGCCTCTTCCTGGTGATCGCCTTCTGGATCCTGCTCGGTCGAATCCTCATCCGGCGCGTCTCCGCGCTCGAGGCGACCATGCGCGCGGTCGAAGGCGGGCAACTTGCGGTGGTGGCGCCGGGGCCGGCGGAGGGCGGCGACGAACTCGCCTATCTCGCCCGCGGGTTCAACCGCATGCTCGCGCAGATCCGCGGTTTCAATGCCGAGCTGACGCGCAAGATCGAAGACGCCACGGCCGAGCTGACGCGCAAGAACCGCACCCTGGAGGAGCTCAACGAGCTTCTGGTCGCCGCGCGGCGCGACCTCACCGCCAAAGAGCGGCTGGCCGCGCTGGGACAGCTCGCCGGCACCATCGCGCACGAGCTCGGCAATCCTTTGAACGCGCTCTCTGGTCACCTGCAGCTCATCGCGCGCCGAACCGATGTCTCCGATCCGGCGAAGGCTCAAGTCGCCATCGTCAACGCCGAGGCGCAGCGAATGGCGCAGATCATCCGTCGCTTCCTCGACCAGACCCGCGGCTTCACACCGACGGCGGAGGAGGTTCCGCTGGGGCCCCTGGTCGACGCGGCGCTCGATCTCACGCTCGGTACGGAAGCGCGCGCGAAGATCCAGGTCACGCGTGAAGTCGAATCTGGCGCGGTGCGAACCGACCCAGGCCTGGTCCGGCACCTGCTCACCAACCTGGTCGCAAACGCCATCGACGCCATGCCGCAGGGCGGGCGGCTGGATGTGCGAGCGCACCGCGACGGCCCCGACCTGGTGCTGCGCGTGGCCGACAGCGGCGTCGGGATGGCGCCCGAGGTGAAACGGCACATCTTCGAACCTTTTTTCACCACCAAGCCGAAGGGCAAGGGAACGGGTCTGGGGCTCGCCATCTGCAAGGAGATCGCGCGGGCACTGAAGGGACGAATCGACGTCGAGAGCGAGCCGGGCCGCGGCTCTGCGTTCACCGTCCGCTTCCCCGCCGAACGGGTCCCTTCCTAAAAGCGAAGCGGCCGCAATATTCTGTAGACTGAAAACGATGACCGGTCCGGCACGGATATTGGTGGTGGATGACGACCTCGCCTCGCGGGGGCTGATGGAGCAGGTGCTCGCGGAAGACGGCCACCAGATCATCACCTGCGGCGACGGCGCCGAGGCCATCCGGATGCTCGCGCAGGAGCCCGACGCCTGGGACGCGGTGGTGAGTGACATCCGGATGGTCGAAGCCGACGGGCTCGAGGTGCTCGACTGGGTCCGCAAGAACGCAGTCGAGACGCCTGTGTTGTTGGTGACTGCCTTCGGCAATGTCGATGGCGCAGTGGACGCCATCAAGCGCGGCGCCTACGACTACATCTCCAAGCCGTACGATGTAGCGGCCGTCAAACTCGTCGTCGACCGCGCGCTCCGGCACCGGCGGCTCGCCGCCGAGAATCGCCGGCTCAAGCGAGAGATCCGCGAGAAGTACTCGCTGCAAAATGTGATCGGCCGCAGCGAAGGGATGCTGCAGGTCTACAAGACCGCCGCGCGCGTCGCCCTCACCGACGCCACCGTTCTGGTCGCAGGCGAGAGCGGCACCGGGAAGGAGTTGGTCGCCCGCGCCATCCACACTGCCTCCGGGCGCAGCGCGGGACCGTTCATCGCCGTGGACTGCAGCGCCATCGCCGAGGGCCTGCTCGAGAGCGAGCTGTTCGGCCACGCCCGCGGGTCGTTCACCGGCGCCATTGGCGCGCGCCGCGGTCTCTTCGAGGAAGCCTCCGGCGGAACTCTTTTCCTCGACGAGATCGGCGATATCGGTGCCCGTATCCAGGCGCAGCTTTTGCGCGTCTTGCAGGAGCACGAGATCCGCCGCGTTGGCGAATCGGTGGCGGTGCGCGTGGATGCGCGCGTGGTCGTGGCCACCAACAAGGACCTCGCCGGCCTGGTGCGAGCGCAAAAATTTCGCGAGGACCTCTATTACCGGCTCAATGTAGTCACCATCCGGCTACCGCCCCTGCGCGATCGGCGCGAGGACATTCCGCTGCTCGCAGAGTATTTCGCGGCCCGACACGCCGGAGTGCGCGGGGCCTCGCTGACCACCGATGCGCGCGATGCGCTGGTTGCCTACGACTGGCCCGGCAACGTGCGCGAGCTCGACAACGCCATCGCGCGCGCTCTCGCGCTGAACCCGGGCGGCACTATCCTTCCCGAAGATCTGCCGGACGCCGTTCGTGCACAAGCTCCTCGGCACGCCCGCCGCACGCAGCCTTCCCAGCCGCTTCTGCCTGTTCCAAGCCAGCCCCCGCCGGTTGATTCGCTGGTTGGGGACCATCCCACTCTCGACGAACTCAACCGCCGCTACGCAGAGCGGATCCTGCGGGAGCAGGCCGGTAACAAGACCCGCGCAGCCGAGGTGCTGGGGATCGACCGCAAGACGCTTTCGCGGCTGCTGGACAAGGAGGAATCATTTTCTTGATTGCGGAAAACGGTTTCAGCAGGTTTGACAGCGAGCTTTGTCGAATTGGCTACGATCGATAGAAATCGATACATTGTGAGTGAAGGGGCCACAGACGGAAATCAAGCTATTTCAGCTATTTGCGTTGTCCGTGAAGGTTTGGCCGGCTCCGTGCATCAAACGAGGTCATCGGCGCCAACCGGAATTGGCGCACGGAGGCCTCATGCAGCGTTCAGAGCGGAACCACGGGCAGGCGCGTCTCAACAGGCTCCACCTCATTGGTCGGGTGCAGGTTGCTTACGAAAATCTCAAAGACACCATGCAGCGCTACCATGACGATTCGCCGCGCGCACGCGCCGCCATCGCCTCGGCAAAGCGCCGTTTGCACCTGCTGAACCGAGCCTTGGCCATGCTCGCGCTCGAGGCCGCCGGCCAGGCTGCGTAACACCGCTTCATCAGGAAGTGTGACGGTGCAAGCGTGGCACCGCGCGTTGCCTAGTCCACCTTTGTGACGGCCGGTTCCGTCACAAAGTTGGCCGGGCAGACGGGCCACGCAGATCGACACCGTGTCCGATCGGCGACGCTTGGACTTCATGGCCTTCCAGCCCCGCCATGGGCGCGCCTGCCGAGGTGAATGGCCAGCTCTGGATCCTTCAGCAATCAGTCGGAGCCGACGTGCCAGCTGATGCCAAGCGTCGCGTCGGCGAGCCAGAGGCCGGTTGGCCAGAGGTGAGCGAGCGCAGCGGAGAGCCCGAGCCGCACGGGGCCCAATTGCTTCTCGAGACCGAGCGAGGCTTGCGCCGCCCAGGCGCCGTCCTGCGCGGGCTGTGCGACGCCGAGGCCAGACGTGATGGAGAGGAATCCCCAGGTGCGCTTCGCCGAGATGTTCAGCTCCCAGCGCTGCGCCCAGTCGAGCGTGGCGGCGCCGAAAGCGCTCCACGGATCGCGCGAGCGGTGCGAGACCCCGCCCTGCGAAGGGGTGCTGAGATCGGTCACCCACGCAGAGGCCGCGAGCGCGACTTTCCACGCGGAGTCGGGCCGCCCTTCGAGATCGAGCGCGAGCCCCGCCGCACGCAGCCGCGTCCCATGCAGAGACTCGTCGCGGCCGAGGATCGAGAGGCCCGCAAGGTCGCCATGCACCCCGAGCTTCGCGACCGTGCGCGCGAGACCCGCGGATTGCGGCGCCGTCCGCAGCTCTACCTCCCACGAGAGATCACCATGCGAGACCTCCGCGCCGAAGATGACCGCGCGGCGCTCTGGTGCGCGATCGCTCGCGAGCGTTTCCGCGCCCCCAATCAGCGTCACTTCGCCGCTCTGCGCACGGACCAGAAGCTCGAGGTGACGCTCACCCATGCGGCCGGCGGCGCTTTCGAGCGAAGCGTCCAAAGAATGCGGCTCTTCCTCCGCGCGTCCCGCAGGTTCGGACGGGGCGCCATCGGTTCCGTCGGGAAGTTCCCCAGGTTCATCGGAGCTGCCGGGAACGAGCGTTGGATCACCACCAGTCGCAGGGTCTTCTTCCGCTCCACCGGTGGAAGCGTGCTCGGAACCGTGGGCCGAATCCGGCGCGGCGGCGGCAGCCCCGCTCGCGACCTTGGCCGTAGCCGCGGAGGCAGGCCCAGCCTGGGTGAGAAGCAAGGTGAGCAGGAGCAGCATGGTCCATTTCCGAACCGCGGGATGCGGTGGAAGCGCCTTGAGCACGAACCGTGCCGACCATTTTGGACAGGCGTAAGCACCATGCGAAAATAGCGTCCGGGAAGCAGCTATCGCGGGAAGGAGCGTAGTGCTTCTGCCGCGCCATCGAGCGTAGTGAAGGCGGCGTGCTGCAGGCCATGCTCGACGCAGTAGCGCTGCAGGAAGCTGCCCTCGCGCGCGAACACCTGGTCCGAGAATTGTGCCAGGCAGCGATCGGCGAAGCCGTCCCCGACTCCGATGACGAATCGCGCGCCCTCGCGCCGCACCTGCGCCACCGGCACCCGCTTGCACGAGCCGCACACGACGCAGCCCTCCGCGCGCGATTCCTCCTCGCCGGGAAAGCGCACGCGCACCCCGTCAGGAGAGAAAATACCCTCGTTGGCCATCACCCGCACATGCGCGCGCAGGTCCTTTGGCAGGTGCTCCGCAAGCACCGCGTCGATGTATTGCCGAAGCCCGCCCGAGGCGAGCACAAACGGCGCCCCACGATCGCGGCAGGCCAGGACCAGCGCGGCAAAGCCGGGTCGCAGCCGCGCCGCCGAGACCGCGAACGCGCGCACCTCTTCTTCCGTCGCGACGACGTGCTGGTAGATGGTCTCGATGATGCCGCGCGTGTCGAGGTCGCCGCGGCGGAAGCGCGCGCTCGCGTCTTCCCAGTGAGCCGCGCCGCCGAAGTGCCTGCTGATCTCGTCGCCGATGTCCAGCAGCGTGGCGGTGCCGTCGAAATCACACACAACCGCTAGAGGAGATTGCACGGCGCGGGTGGTAACGCGCGAGGCGGTCGCTCCGCAAGTGCATGCTAGATCTCGCGCCGTGAAAATCGCGCTGCTGCTCGCTTTCTTCGTCTGCGCCTGTGCCGCGCCGCTGCCTCGCCCCGACGCTCCGGGCGCGAGCGACGTCTACCGCCGCGAGCTGGCGTTGCACCCCAAGGGGCCGCGGGCGCGGGAGGCGCGCGAAAAGCTGGAGCAGGCGCAGTACGCGGAAGCTCGCGACGCGCACACCATCTTCGCCTATCGCCGTTTTCTCGAGGAGTTTCCCGAGAGCCATCAGGCCTCCCAGGTGCGCACGCTGCTCGAGAGCCTGCGTTGGAGCGAGGCGGAGCACGACGGCTCCGCTTCCGCGCTGGCGGGCTTCCTCGCCGACGAGCCGTCCGGTCCGCACGCGCAGGCGGCCTGGGCCCGGCTCTCCGCGGTCACGCTCGAGGCGGCGCTGCATGATGACGGCGCGCCGGCACTGCAAGAGTGGCTCGCCCAGCATCCGTCAGCCGCCGGCAGCGAGCGCGCGCTGCAGGCTCTCGACGAGGCGGAGTACCGCGCCGCGCGCGATCCCGAGGCGCTCCGCGCTTATCTCGCCGCGCACCCGGACGGTACCCACCGCCGCGAAGCAGACGCGCGGCTCGCCCGCACCGACGTCGACGAGGCGCTGGTGCTCGAAGACGAGGCGCGGCTGCGGACGCTCAAGGACCCAGCCGCGGATCGGCTCGCGTACGAGCGCGCGGCGGCGCTGCTCGATGAGGGGCGGCTTGCGCAGCTGGCGCGGCGCGGCGGCCCGTTCGCTCCGCGCGCGGCCGAGGATCTCGCGGCCCTGCGGCACGATCCGCGGCGTGCGACCACGCTGGAGTTGGCGGCCCATCGACTCTACCTGCCGCGCGCCACACTCGACCTGCTCCCCGAGACCGGCCCCGAGCGGGCCACGGCGCTGCGCTCGTGGGCCGCCGCGCTCGAGGGCGAGCGGCTCCCCCGGTTGCTGGCCGAAATGGCCTCGCCACGCGCGCAGGTCTCGCTCGCCGCGCTCGACTCGGTCGAGGTGCTGCTCAAAGGCCTTCCGCG
>JANYKT010000088.1 GCA_025358085.1 Deltaproteobacteria bacterium
CTCGCGACCCTCGACCCGGAACTCCTGCCTCGCCACTTTCTGGCACGGCTCGATCAGGCGCTCATGCACGCTGAAGCAGGTGGGTCCCTGGGTACCGGTGATTCCGGTGCAAGTGGGTCCCTACGAGACCGGTGGTGACACAAACGGGTCGCAATGATTCGACGGGCTGCCCAGAACTTCAATCATCTAAGCCACCATGAAGATACGATCGGCGCGGCCACACAATGGTCCCATGCAGACGCGGTCGCAGCGGTCGGGTTCACCGCCAGCATTATCAGGTGGTACATCGTGGCCTCAGATCCATGATCGAGCAAAAGAGGATGGATTGATGATCCCCAGCGGTCGTCCTTCTTTCAGCTCTGCCGAACGCACCGCCCTGCGCGTGGTCAGCGGCGCGAGGCCGGATCATGCAGTCGACGCAAGTTCATCGTATTCGAAGAATCGATTCGATCTCGACCCGAGCTGGCCATTAACACGACCAAGATCGGTCCGGTTTTTTCGAACGCACGCTGCTGCGGCACCATGAGATGCTCAATTCATTTAAGAGCGACACCTAACCGCGCTCTCCACTTCTCGGGATACAAGTCACTCGTCTACGATTTCGCCGAGGGGACACTCCGCCCCGAGCCTGAGCCGGCGCCTTGATCTCTTGAGGGTCCCATGATCCCCGCGTTCAATCCCGTGCTGGACCGCGTGCTCGCCGAGCCCGCGCTGGTTGAGCAATGCGGCGTCGAGGTCTCGTTCCACCGGGGCCGCTTTGTGGAGCAGGTTCTGCGGCTGTCCGGGGACGGACTCCTCTCGTATCGTTCCTCCGGAAACGAAGTGGGCGAGGAGGCGATCGGCACCTTTGAAGCCAGGCTCCCGCCGCAGGAGATGAAGCAAACGCTGAAAATTCTTCGCGAGACTCCGCTCGACCAGTCTCCGTCGAAGCCGGCGGGCCCGCGCGATCTCCAGGGCCGGGTGTCCGTGCTGGCGGCCGGAGAAGTCGCTGAGGTGGCGTTTGCCGTCACGCCTTTCGCCAGGTATCTCGATGCTTGGCTAGAGCGCATCTCGCAGTTAGAGGATGCTGCGGTCAAATCGCCGAGATCGGCGATGAGGCTCGAGGCGCGCATAGCTCCGAAGTTGCGCGCCGCACAGGCCGTCGAGATCACGCTGGCCTTCGTCGCGCTCGGCACGGAAGGCATGTGGATCACCCACCCTGCGAGCCTGCATGCGCCAGCAGAGGGCGACCAAGTGTTCGTCTCGGCGGGCTTTCCGGACTCCGCCGAATCGAAGGAGGCGGGGGGGACGAAGTTCGAGTCCCTGCCCATCCGCTTTGAGCCGGTGAAGGCGAGCTATCTCTGGCTGGCCCCCGGCAAGCGGCTGGAGCTGAAAGGGAAAGTTCACCTCCCCGCGGGGACGGGTTTGTGGATTGGCCGCGCCGCGTACTCGTCCTGGTCGGGCAAGGACCAGATCGCCGGGCGCCCCCGGCTTCGCGGCACGGCCTTCTCCAACGATCTGGAAGCGACCGTCGAGAAGCCGGCCGGCCCGTAATGCCACGAAAGCGGGCTGCCCGCGGGAGCCGGCCGGCTCCATCTGCTGCCGCAGGCACGTGCCACCTCCGGCCTCGCGCCGCGCTTGACTAAGCAGGCCCCCGCGCCTAGACCCGCGGCAATGCAGCTGCCCATTCTCGACCGGCTCATCCTCAGCGCGCAGAAGCCTTCGCGCTACTCTGGCGGTGAGCTCAACGCCGTCCACAAAGATCTCGGCGCGGTCGAACTGAAGTGGGCCCTGGCCTTCCCCGACACCTACGAAGTCGGTATGTCAAACGTCGGCTTCCGGCTGCTGTACCACGCGCTCAACGAGCGTCCGGCGATCGCCTGCGAGCGCTTCTTCATGCCGTGGGGAGACCTCGAGGCGGCGCTCACCAGAGAGCACCTGCCGCTCTTCTCCATCGAAAGCCGTGCGCCCCTTCAGGCCTTCGACATCGTCGGCTTCACCCTGCAGTTCGAGCTCTGCTACACGACCATCCTCGCCATGCTCGATCTGGGTCGCGTTCCTTTGTACTCAAAGGATCGACAAAACAGCGACCCGCTCATCATCGGCGGCGGCCCCTGCGCCTACAACCCGGAGCCCGTCGCCGACTTCTTCGACGCCATCGTCATCGGCGAGGGCGAAGAGGTCATCCACGAAATCAGCGACGCCGTCCTCGAACACAAGCGACGAAAGGGCAGCCGCAGGGACTTGCTCTGGATGCTCGCCGAGATCCCCGGCGTCTACGTGCCATCGCTGTTCAAGGTGCACTACCGAAGCGATAAGACCATCGATCGGTACGAGCCGCTCAAGCCCGGTTACGAGACCATCGTGCGCCGGGTGGTGCCTGACCTGAACCTGGTGCCCCAGGCAGAAAAGCCGATCGTGCCTTTCATGCAGACGGTGCACGATCGCCTGCCGCTCGAGATCCAGCGCGGCTGCACCCGCGGGTGCCGCTTCTGCCAGGTGGGCATGATCACGCGGCCCACTCGCCAGCGCGACCCCAACGAGGTCCGCAAAATCGCCCAGAAGGGCCTCGCCGTCACCGGCTACGAAGAGGTTGGGTTCCTCTCGCTCAGCGCCGGTGACTACTCGTGCATCAACGGGGTCCTCGAAGACTTCTTCGAAGAGCTGGGGCCGGAGAATGTCGGCATCTCGCTGCCAAGCTTGCGCACCGAGACCATGAACGAGCGCCTCGCCGAACAGATTGGCCGCGTTCGCAAGAGCGGCTTCACCGTCGCGCCCGAGGCCGCCACCGAGCGCATGCGGCGGGTGATCAACAAAGGCAACAAGGAAGAGGACCTGCTGCACGCGGTCGACAGCATTTTTCGCGCCGGCTGGGACCTGGTGAAGTTCTACTTCATGATCGGCCTGCCCACCGAGCGCGACGAGGATGTCCGCGCCATCGTCCAGCTCTGTGCCACGGCGCTGCGGCGCGGTCGCAAGCTCAATCCGCGAGCCTCCATCAACGTCGGTGTCTCGACTTTCTGCCCCAAGCCGTTCACGCCTTACCAGTGGGAAGGAATGATCCCGCTGGAGGAAACGCTGCGCAAGCAGGCGCTGCTCCGCGACGAATTTCGCAAGCTCGGCCGCGGCTTCGAGAACCTCAAGATCAAGCCGCACGACGCGCAGTCGGGAGCGTTGGAGGGCGCGCTGGCGCTCGGCGATCGGCGCCTCGGCAGCGCGGTGCTGCACGCCTATCGCAGCGGCCAGCGGCTCGACGGCTGGACCGAACGCTTCGACCTCGGCGTCTGGCAGGCCGCGTTCGCCGAGTGCGAGAAGGAGCACGGGGTCGGCCTGCACTTCTTCGCGCACCGGGAGAAGGGCAAGGACGAGACGCTGGCCTTCGATCACATCGACTGCGAGGTGACCAAGCCGTATCTGTGGAAGGAGCGCCTGGCGTCGCTGAAGGAGGCCGCCACCGAAGACTGCGCCTACGGGGAAGAGCGGTGCACGGCCTGCGGGGCCTGCGACTACGCGGTGGTGGACACCGTCGTCTACCATCCGGAAGATTATCGACCGTTACCGAAAAAGCCGCCCCGGGAGTTACCGAAAGAGCGCACCTTCCTGCGGATTCGATATGCGAAAGAGGGCCGCCTCGTCGCGCTCGGCCACCTCGAGACCATGACCGCGCTGCTGCGGACGTTCCGGCGGGCGCGCATCGCAATCCCGTTTTCGCAAGGCTTCCACCCGAAGCCCAAGGTGGCGTTCGGCCCGGCGTGTCCGGTCGGCACCGAGTCGCAAGCGGAATACCTGGACGCCGAGCTGTATGGCGTGCAGGAGCCCGCGCATGTGGCCGCCCACCTGCGGCGCGAGCTGCCCGAGGGCTTCCGGCTGCTCTCGTGCGAGCGGCTGGAGCCCGGCACATTGGCGCTCAGCCGCACCATCCGTGGCATCGAATATCTGGCCGAGTTGCCAGAGGGTGCGCCGCTCGCCGCCGATTGCATCGCTGCCTTCGCGCAGCTGTCCGAGGCCAGCGTGGTCCGGGAGCGCGAGGGCAAGCCATCGCAGGTTATTGACTTGAAGGCGGCGCTCGGGTCGATTCATGCGACGGGCGCGCGCGAGGTCCGCTTCACGCTGCGCGCGGGCGAACTCGAGGCCACCGCTCGCCCCGCCGAGCTGCTCGCGCACCTGTTTGGTTCCGAGTGGGTGAAGCCCGGAGTGACGCGCCTCGTGCGCGAGAATGTCGTCTTCGGCGCGCCGGCCTGACGGAGGGCTGGTGGCGCCGACGGACGGTGTGCGCTATCGGACCAGATTCACTTCCGATGCTTGCGATGTATGCAGGGGGGTGGTAGCGTCAACCGTCTGCTCCAGACTGCACAAGTGTGCAGTTTCTGGAGCCTCAAGACGCCCTGGGGGGCTGCGCGCTACCGCGCACCCAGCATCAAAAGGGCGCTTCAATAGAGGCTTCGTGGCCGTTCTGGCTTCACTCTTCTGTTTCACCAGCGCTCGCCGCGCAGGCACGCCAACTTTGCGCGCCCGCTCGCCGCTTGCGCTCCCGGAAAAGGGATCTTTCGATGTCGAACATCTTGGTGATCAACGCCTCGGGTCAAGAGACCCGCGTGGCGCTGATCGAACAGGGAACCATCTCTGAGTATTACCTCGAGCGGAAAAACGAGAAAGGGATTGTAGGCAACATCTACAAAGGCAAGGTCGTCCGGGTGCTTCCCGGGATGCAGGCAGCGTTCGTCGATATCGGACTCGAGAAAGCGGCCTTCCTCTACGTCGCTGACATCGTGGCCGACCCGTCGTTCCCCGGCTTCAGCGAGGAACTCGACATGCAGGCGGGTGCGACCGAGGGCGATCCTCTGGACGCCGGAGATTTGCCTGAGCCTTCGGAAGAGGCCAGCGCGCCGCCTGCGGACCAAGGCAATGTAGACTCGACGCACTCGACCGACGGCGAGCCGTTTGCGCAAGTTGCCGCACCGTCTCCCGAGCCAGGGGCGGTCGCCTCGGGCGCACCTGAGGCTCCAGGCTCCGTTGCCTCGGCGGACCTGCTGGCGCCGCAGGTCCAGCTCCCGCCTGAAGAGGTCGCAAAAGCCGCCGAAGGTCCGTCCGGGGCGGCGGATGTTGCCGCGCCCGCTGGCGCGCCTGCCGAGGCGACGCGAGTGTCGGCCGAGATGGCCACCACCGGAGTCGCGACCGCCCCGGTCGACGCGATTGCGCCATCCGAAGTCGCGGCTGCGTCGACCGGAGTCGCGACTGCGACCTTCGAGACCGCCGCGCCGTCGTCGCAACTTTCCCAGCTTGCCGCGGGCGAAGTGGTCGAGCTCCACGCCGACGATGCGCTCGATGACGAAGAAGAGGACGGCGAAGGCGAAGAGGACGAAGAGGAAGAAGATCTCGACGAGGCCGACGCCGCTCACGCTGCAGCCGAGGAGCAGCTCGCAGCCGAGGCGGCGCAGTCAGACGCGCCCGAAACTGGAGCCGCCGGGACAGAGGACTCCGACGCAGTGAAGGCGCAGGCCGCGGAAGGAGCGCCGGCGGGTGCCGGCGAGGCGGGCGCTCGCGGAGTTCCGCAAGAGGGCAAGGAGCGTCCGGCCGCGCGTGAAGGCCGCCGGGGCCGTCGCCGCGGAGGCCGAGGCCGCAAGCGCGGCGGAGAAGGTCCCGAGAAAAAGACGGCCGAGCCGCAGCAGTCGAAAGAGCGCGGACCGCAGCGCACGTTCGAGGGCAAGGAGCGCCGCAACGGCAACGGAGGCGGCAGCGCTGGCGGGAACGGCGCGCCGACCGAAAAGCCACGCGGCGGAACCGGCTCTCACGGCAACGGTTCTCACGGCAAGCGGGCCCAGATTCAGGATCTCCTCAAGGAAGGAGACGAGGTCCTGGTGCAGGTGGTGAAGGACCCCATCGGCACCAAGGGCGCTCGCATCACCTGTCATATCTCGCTTCCCGGACGGCATCTGGTGTTCATGCCGACGGTCGATCACGTCGGCATCTCGCGGCGCATCGAGAACGAAAAGGAGAGGCGCCGCCTGCGCGAGCTGGTGGACAAGTACCGGCCCGCGGGCACCGGCTTCATCGTCCGGACCGTCGCTGAGAACGAGCCCAGCGAAAAGCTGACCGCCGACATCAAGTTCCTGCTCGGTCTGTGGAATGAGGTCGGCAAGAAGCGTGAGGCGCAGCGCGCGCCGTGCGTGGTCCATCCGGACCTGGACCTCATCCTGCGCTCCATCCGCGACCTGTTCTCGGATGAAGTGGAGAAGCTGGTCATCGACGACCGCGCCGAGTGGGAGCGCGTCCGCGCCTTCGTTGAGCAGGTGGCGCCCGAGCTGAAAGATCACGTCGAACTCTACGCGGGCGAGGAGCCCATCTTCGACGAGTTCGGCATTGAGCAGGAGCTCATCCGCGCGCAGAACCGCAAGGTCTGGCTCAAGTCGGGCGGCTACATCATCATCGACCAGACCGAAGCGCTCGTCGCCATCGATGTGAACTCGGGCCGCTACACCGGCAAGAAAGGCGCTGGCGCGTCGCTCGAGGACACCATCACCAAGATCAACTGCGAGGCGGCCAAGGAGATCGTCTACCAGCTGCGCCTGCGCAACATCGGCGGCATCATCATCATCGATTTCATCGACATGGACAAAGGCAGCAACCGGGAAAAAGTCTTCAAGCAGCTCCAGGAAGCGCTCGCCTCGGACCGCGCCAAGACCAACGTGCTGAAGATCAGCGACATCGGCCTGGTGGAGATGACGCGCAAGCGCGTGCGCGAGAGCGTGGGCCGCCTGATGAACGAGGCCTGTCCCATCTGCGACGGCCGCGGTCACGTCCGGAGCAAGAACACCATGGCGTTCGAAATCATGCGCGAGGTGCAGCGCGCCGCGGGCAAGCACCGCGAAGATCAGCTGGTGGTCTCGTGCCACCCGGACATCGGAAAGATCCTGCAGGGGCCGGAGCGCGAGGCGATGCGGCTCCTGATGATGAAGCTCAACAAGAGCATCGTCGTCCGGCCGCAGCCGCAGTACCACGTCGAGCAGTACGACCTGCACGGCAAGTGGTCCCGGCCCGAGCTGCAGCAAACCGCCGCGCGCAGCAGTGGCGGCCAGCCGCGCGGGGGCGGGCGAAGCGAAGGCCGTCGCGGCGGACGCGGCTTGCAGCCGGGACAGAATGGCGGCGCTGCGCTGCCTTCTCCGGCCGGCGAGCCTGCCGCCGCGCTGGTCGCGAGCGAGCCCAAGGCGGGCGACTGAACCGGGTGTGGAAGACGAGGCTCGGGGCGGTTCGCGACCAGGCCTTGCTTCGTCCCGGCATGCGCCGGTTCGTCCGCGCCGTCCTGCTGGTCGCGCACGGTTTCCGCGGGGAAGCCATCACGCTGCGCGCCTCGGCGCTCACCTACCTCACGCTCCTGGCGCTGGTGCCGCTCCTGGCGGTGATCTACAGCGTCGTCGATCTCATCTCCGGCCAGGCCCCGTTCCACGACACGGTGGAGAACTACGTCAACTCGCAGCTGGGCATCGGCGCGGGCGCAGCCATCGCCGGCTCGCTCACTACTTTCACCAACAAGGCCACGATCCAGACGCTGGGCGCCATCGGCTTTGCCGCGCTCCTGGTTTCCGTTCTGTCGCTGCTCTGGAACATCGAGAGCGCCTTCAATCACATTTATGGCGTCAGGCGCCCGCGCGGGCCCATCGATCGCCTGCTCAAGTATTGGTCGTTCCTGACGCTCGGGCCGGTACTGTTATCGGCGTCGCTTTACGTGACCTGGCAGATCAGCCAGATGCAGGAGTACCACCACCAGCACAACGCGGATGGACACAGCGAAATCCTCCACGCCACCGCCGCGCTGTCGTCCATCCTGATCACCTACGTGGGCCTCGCCTTTCTTTACAAGGTGTTGCCCAACGCGCGCGTGCGGCTGCGGTCGGCGGCGATGGCTGCGTTCGCGGCGGGGACGGTCTGGGAGCTGGCCAAGTATGTCTTCGCGCTCGCCTCCGCCCGCATGGTGCAGGTGCACAAGATCTACGGCTCGCTGGCGGTGCTGCCCATCGTGTTGACCTGGATCTACATCTCCTGGAGCATCGCGCTCGTGGGGTGCCGGCTCTGCTTCGCGCTGGATGCTTCGCGCAAGCCCGAGCCGCACCCGGCCATCGTTGCCGCGGCTGCGCGGGAGACGTTCGTTGCCCGGGTCATGATCCTGCTGGTGTTGCTGCACCGCGAGGCCACCGGCCCCTTGCGCGAAATGCGCCTCGCCCGCGAGCTCGCCTGCACCCGGCGCATGCTGCGCGAAGCGCTCACCGCCCTGGAGGCCGCCGGTCTCGCGGCCCAGGCGCGCAAGGGCGGTTGGCTACCGGCCCGCGATTCGTCGCTGATGACGCTGGCGCAAGTTCGCGGCGCCGGGCGCGCTTCACTGGCGTTCCCCGCGCAGGCTTCAGATCAGATCGCCGAGGCCATCTCGCTGGCCTGGGCGCAGGCCGAGGGCGCGGCAGAAGGTGCCCTCGCCGAAACAGTTCACGCATTCCTCCGGCGTCTCGATGAACCCGTAATTTCACCCGAACCGCTGTCCGCAAGGCTTGCAAAGCTGGGTTCGAGCGCCTGAAGGGAGGAAGTCTTGGCGCTTGCTCGTGCCCCGGTGACTCGGTTAAAGTTCTGGTCCGTCGAATGTTTTCGACCGCGACTGCGCGGAGCTTCCATAAAATGCTGAAGAGCGATCTGATCGCCACGTTGGTGGCAAAGCGCCAGCTCACGCAAAACCAGGCCGAGGAAACCGTGGAGACGATCCTCAATTCGATGAAGGCCGCCCTCTGCAAGGGCGACAACATCGAGATCCGCGGGCTGGGTGCCTTTCACGTCAAGGAATACCTGGGCTACAACGGGCGCAATCCCAAGACCGGATCGGTCATCCCGGTCAAGCCCAAGCGCGGCATCCTCTTCCGCACCGGCAAGGAGCTGCGCGACCGCGTGAATCGCGCGGGAGAGCCTGCGCGCGAGCACAAACTCGAGCCGGCGAAGTCCGAGACCGGTACCGCCTAGTTGTCGCCGCCCGCCGGCCGCGCGCGCCGGGCGCTGCGGGAGCTGTCCGACGCCATCATCCGCGCGGGCCGCCCGGTACGCATCCTGCGCGCGCTCTCGTGGGACCGATCCGTCCACCGCCGCTTTCTGGCCAGCCACGGGCGCGAGCTGCCGCGGCCCAGCTATGCGCCGCTCGACTTCCACCTCGGAGACAAGCTGCGCGAGCTGCGCGGCCTGCGTTTGCGCGTGAGGGGAAAGAACGTCGCCGAGGGGCTCCTGCGCGGCTGTCTCGAGCAGCTCGTTCTCACCTGCCAGCTGCTCGGGTCGCGCGGGACCAAGGCCTTCTATCGCCATTCGGTCGCGCTGTTCGGGCAAGCGCGGGACGGGCACCAGAGCCTCGCGCTCGCGCGCAGCTGGGCATCGCTGCCCAAAGCGCGCGCCGAGCGGGCGTCGCTCTCCGCCGAACAGTGCCGCCAGCGGATCTGCAAGATCGTCGAGCCGGTGCTGGGAGATCTGTGCCGGGTGAAGCTGTCAGGCCGGATCGCCGCGTACGCGGCAGCAGGTCCGCGCAGCATCGCGGTGCGGTCCGACGCGCGTTTCACCCCGCGGCAGGCGCGCGCGCTCGCCCACCACGAAGGACTCTGGCATGTGCTCACCGCGGCGAACGGCAGGGCGCAGCCGGTGCTGACCGTGCTCGGCAGCGGCCTCGCCTTCCACACCGAGAGCCAGGAGGGCGGCGGCGTCGTCAGCGAATACCTGACCGGGAACATGACTAATGACCGTTTTGCCGAGCTGGGCGAGCGGACGTTGGCGGTCCACCGTGCCGCGCAGGGCGCCGACTACCTCACCGTCTGGCGCGGGCTCGCCGAGCGGTTCGGCGAGACACGCGCGTGCCACCTCTCCGAGCGCGTCTTCCGCGGCGGGGTGGTCACCGGCGGCGCGCCGTTCACCAAGGACGCCGTCTACCAGCGCGGGTATTGCCGCGTGTTCCACTTTCTCCGTGGCGCGCTCGAACGCGGCGACGAGGCGCTGGTGCTCGCCTTTTTCGCCGGCAAGCTCAGCGTCGACGACGCGGGCACCGTGCGGGCGCTCGTCGATGAGGGCATGATCACGCGCCCCGCGTTCCATCCGGCCTGGTGGCTTGATCGCGATCGGCTCACAACGCTACTTGGGCACTCGATGACCTTCGAGCGCCCCGCTCCAGCCTCGATTCCTCTGGCGAGAATGAGACCAAATCCGGCCGCTGCGCGTTGACAGCGAGTGGTCCGGTGGTATAGGTCCGCGCTCTTAAAAAATTCGACCCTGGGGCTTGTTCCATCGAGGCCCTTGGAAGGTGGTGATTCAAAAGATGCCGGGCGTGCGTGTCAAGGAAGGCGAGTCGTTCGAAAACGCCATGAAGCGCTTCAAGAAGCAGTGCGAGAAGGCGGGTATCCTGAGCGAGATCAGGAAGCGCGAGCACTACGAGAAGCCGTCAGTCAAACGCAAGAAGAAGGCGTTGGCGGCCAAGAAGCGCGCCCTCAAGAAGGCGCGGAAGGTGATAACCTAGCCTCCGCCGTCTTCGGCTTTTTTGTTTTATCTCTTCCGGCCCCGCGCGAGCGAAACCGCGCGGGGCCGTTTCGCGAGTCAAAAATGCTGCAGGACCGGATCGACAGCGAGCTGAAGGACGCGGCGCGCGCGCAGGACAAGCGGCGTCTGACCTTGCTTCGCGCGCTCAAGAGCGCCGTCAAGTACCGCGAGATCGAGAAGGGCGTGGCGCTCGACGACACCGAGTTCCTCCAGGTGATCGGCACCATGATCAAGCAGCGCAGGGATTCGGTCGAGCAGTTCACCGCGGGGGGCCGGCCGGAGTTAGCGGAGAACGAGTCGGCAGAGATCGCGCTCCTGGAAGTTTATTTGCCGCGGCAGCTGACCGATGACGAGCTTGCGGCGCTGGTGCAGGAGGCCGTCGCGCAGACGGGTGCGAAGACGCCACGGGAAATGGGCGCGGTGATGAAGGCGCTCCAACCGAAGACGCAAGGCAAGGCCGAGGGGAAGCGTGTGAGCGACGCAGTCAAAGCGGCTCTCGCAAAGCCTTAAGCTCTGAACCTCATGGCGCAGGCGGCGAGACAGTTGGCGAGCATCTCAGACGACAAGCTGCAGGAGGTGCGCGACCGGGTGGACCTGGTCGCCATCGTGCAGCGTCGCGTGCCTTTGAAGAAGTCGGGTCGCGACTGGAAGGGGCTCTGCCCGTTCCACGGTGAGAAATCGCCCAGCTTCTATGTCGTGCCGGACAAGAAGATCTTTCATTGCTTCGGCTGCGGGGCGACCGGCGATGCCATCAAGTTCGTCATGCAACAGGATGGCAAGAGCTTTCGCGAGGCGGTCGAGGGCCTCGCGCAGGAGGCCGGTGTCGAGCTCGCGCCAGCCGATCCGGAGGAGTCCAGGCGCGCCAGCCGCCGGGCCGCGCTCGCCGAGGTCAACGAGAAGGCGTGCAGGTTCTACGAGCGCGTTCTTTGGGAGCACCCGCGAGGCGCCATCGCTCGCGAGCATCTGCAGAAGCGCGGCATCACCGAGGAGACGGCGCGCTCCTGGCGGCTGGGCTACGCGCCGTCGCTGTGGGACGCGCTGGCCAAGTCGCTGGTGCGCGCCAAGGTGGACCCGAAGCTCATCGAGGAAGCGGGACTGGCGGTGCCGCGCAAGAGCGGCGCGGGCGCGGGCTCGCTGTATGATCGGTTTCGCGGAAGGCTGATCGTCCCCATCACCGAGGCCGGGCGGATCATTGCCTTCGGCGGGCGCCTGATCGAGGGCGAGAGCGACGCAAAGTATTTGAACTCCCCGGAGACGCCTCTGTATCAAAAGGGCAATACGCTCTTCGGCTTCGACCGGGCGCGGACGGCCATCCGCAAGGATTTGACCGCTTTTTTCGTCGAGGGATACTTCGACGCAATCGGGCTGCACCAGGCTGGGGTTGGTCACGCAGTCGCGACCTGTGGGACTGCGCTGACGGAAAAGCACCTGGACCTGGTGCTTCGCGCGGGGGCCCAGGAGGTGACGTTCATCTTCGATGGTGACGCGGCAGGCGTTCGCGCGGCCCACCGGGCCTCGGAGATAGCTTCCGCCGCAGGCGTCACCGCGAGAGTGGTCGTGCCTCCACAAGGTTCGGACCCCGACGAATTCGTTTTGAAGCATGCCAAGAGCGGATTTCGCGATCTGCGAGCCGCCGGAACGCCCGCGTTGGACTTCTTGCTCGAGCACGCACTCGCGGACTTGCCGAAAGATGCCTCGGTAGAGCAGCGAGCGGGAGTCGTGAAGGCAGTGGAGGGGCTGATTCGCGCGGCAAAGGATCCGCTCGCGCGGTCGATGTACGTCGAACGGGTGGCAGAAAAAATTGGAGCCTCCCCGCAGGACGTGCTGACCGCGCTCGACAGGACCACGCCGGCGAGCCCAAAAGCCGTGTCTTCGCGGACCGTGTCTGCCACTCCGCCCGCACCTGCGGAGCTTTACCGCCTCACCGCGAAGACGGAGCTTGTGATCGTGGCGATGATGCTCCGGTCCCCGGCGCTGTGCTTGCATGTGGACGCGTCCGGAATCTCGTCCCGGCTCAGCGTCGCTTCCCTCCGCGATCTCGCCGAGCAGGCCTTCGTCCACGCCAGGCGTGGCGATCTCGACGCGGCTTCGCTTGTCCAGGTGGTCGAACCGGATTGGCTGCGGCAGCGTCTGGTCGACGCTTCCCGCGAAATGGACGTTGCAGGTGATACGTCAGACGCGGAGAGAGCCAGGCTGACGCAGTTGATTGCCAAGCACGAAAAGACGCTCGCGCAAGAGCAAGCCGCGCGGAAGCAGCACCAGACCCCGCCGGTTGCCAAGATCCGAAGCTAAAAAAAGGGCATTCCCCCCTCGTTCCGATTATTCTCCCCCACCCGCCGTGGGTCTCTCGACCGGAGTTTGATGATGGCTGACAAGAAGTCTGCTGCACCGCACGCGCCCAAGGACCACCAGAAAAAGGCCGTGCCCGCCAAGGCGAAGCTCGCCAGGCACGAGCCGGAGCACGACGAAGAAGACGACGATCACGACCCCGATATGGAGCCGACGCCCAAGAAGGCGTCGTCAGGCAAGAAGGGCGTGGCAGCAAAGGGCGAAGGCGCTCCCAAGGCGGGTAAGAAGGAGAAGGCTCCCAAGCTCGGCAAGGGCGGCAAGTCGGCCAAGAAGGGCGAGCCTGGCACCGGCGAAGACGACGAGGAAGACGACCTGGGACTGGGCGCCAGCCTCGACGACGACGATGATGACCTCGACGCCTCGCCCCGGAAGGCCGCGGACCACGACGAGGACGAAGACGACGACGACGTCCCCAGCAAGAAGGGGAAGGCGGTCGACCGCAAGGAAGTGAAGGACCTCCTCGCCATCGGGCGCGACAAGGGCTTCCTCACCTACGACGAAGTGAACGACGCGCTGCCGGCCGATATTGTCTCGTCGGATCAAATCGACGACGTCATGTCCTTGTTCGGCGACAACGACATCGCCATTGTCGACGAGGGCAAGGCCAAGCTCCCCGACACCAAGCCGGCCGAGCCCGAGCCCACCGCCGACAAGGCCGCGGCGGATGCGGAGGACAGGCCCTCGCACTCGGAAAAGCGCGAGGAGGAAGACGACCAGTACTCGAAGTCGAACGACCCGGTGCGCATGTACCTGCGCAAGATGGGCTCGGTCTCTCTCCTCACCCGCGAGGGCGAAGTCGAGATCGCCAAACGGATCGAAGACGGCGAGAAGGAAGTCCTCGAGGCCGTGCTGCACTCGTCCATCGCCATCAAGGAGATCATCCAGATCGGCGACCGGCTGCGGAAGGGCAAGATGCGCGTTCGCGAGGTCATCCGCGATGCGCCGGACGAGGACGACGAGAGCTTCGACGAGCAGGGACGCGCCGATACGGTGGTCAAGCTGATCGAGAAGATTCGCCGCGGCGACGCCGCCAACGAGAAGCTTCAGGAGCAGCTGGACACGCGGACCAAGAAGGTCTCCGAGCCCAAGCGCAAGGAGCTGAAGGACGAGATCGCGCGCAATGAGCAGCAGATGGCCGAGACGCTCGCGGAGGTGAAGCTCAACAAGCGCCAGATCGAGCGGATCATTGAAAATCTGAAGAAGCTCATCGAGCGCGTTGAAGGTGTGGAGAAGGAGCTGCGCGACATCGAGCGCCGCGCTGGCATCTCGCTCAAGGAGCTGAAGGGTCTCATCCGCACCGCGGAGGAAGACAGCAAGAACGGCCTGAACGCGAAGAAGGCTCTGAAGAAGATGGGCCTCGGCGAGGAAGACGTCGCCGAGATCGGGCGCACCATCGCCGCCGCGCCGCGCAAGGTAAAGCGCGTCGAGGAAGAGGCGCTGCTGCCCATCGACGAGCTGAAGAAGAGCTACGGCGCCATCATCGCCGGCGAGCGCAAGGCCGAGAAGGCCAAGGCCGAACTGGTCGAGGCGAACCTGCGCCTCGTGGTCAGCATTGCGAAGAAGTACACCAACCGCGGCCTGCAGTTCCTCGACCTGATCCAGGAGGGCAACATCGGCCTGATGAAGGCCGTGG
>JANYKT010000107.1 GCA_025358085.1 Deltaproteobacteria bacterium
TCGAAGTCGTCGAATTCGCGATTGGCGAAGAAGTTGTTCTCGATGAAATCGAAGGGCCGCTCCACCCGCGCCGAGCGATTGGCGTCGCCTTTCTCGTGCGCCGCGAAGCAAAAGCCGAAGCGGTCCCCGAAGGCGACCATCTCCGGCACAGGCACCATCTCCTTGCCGGTCCCGCGCAGCACCACCACATGGGTGTTGTCGATCATGCAGCGCCGGGCCGCGCCGCCGAAATACAAGACCGCGTCGGTGAGGAAGAGCTTGCACTCAAAGCGCCTGAATCGTGGATATGCCTGCGCGAAGATCTTCCGCGAAAAGCAAAGCACCACCGACGCCGTCTGCACCAGCCGGAGGACCCCGCCGATCTTCACCCGATGCGGCGAAGTGTCGTGCTGCATCTCCTCGCCCGGCGCGAAGTGGTAGCGCCCGCTCGGCTGCTTGGGCTCGTGCCCGATCTCGTGCCGCCGGCAATAAGCCGTCAGCGCCTGGTACGAGAGCTTTGCCCCCTGCTCGCGCAGGACCTCGTGCACGCGGATGAGATTGCCCTTTGATTTGAGATAGAGCTCGCGGATATCTGCCTCGTGCTCGGCGCCCAGCTCCTGGCGGACGAGCCGCGGCACTTCCACGCTGCCCGCGCGCAGCACGCGGCGGACCGCGCCCCGCGACAGCTTCATCGCCCGCGCGATGGCGCGCACCGCCTGCCCCTTCTCATGCAGCGCGAGGATCGCCGTGCGCGTCGCCTGGTCCAGCATTCATCACCTCCGGTGGAATCGATGTGAAGAGCGCGGCCGCCTCTGCGCGGGCCGCCTGCAGCGCGAAGCGCAGCCGCTTGAGCTGTGCCGCGCCCGCGTCGCGCAGCGGCTCGCGATCGACCAGCGCCCGCGCCCGCCGGGCGATGCCGGCGATGGCAGAGAGCTCTGCGGTGAGCCGCTCGACGGCCGTCTTTTCTTTCGGCGTCGCTGCCTCGGCCTGCGCGCGCAAGACCAAAAGCGGCGCGGTCAAGACGAGCTGCCGCGTCTCCTCGGTGCCAGCGCAGAAAGCCTGGCAGAGCACGCCGACCTGCCGGCTCGAGAGCAATTGCGCGCCGAGCACCCTCGCCAGCGCCGCGCAGTCAGCGGCATTGGCGCGCGCCAAAGGCAACAGGTGTTTCATCGCCGCGTGCGCCACGATCCGGCCCGCGCGCACAAGCTCCTGCACTACCTCCGGCAGCTCCTCCACCAGCCCCAGCCGCCGGCTCACCCAGCTCGCGCTCTTGTCGAAGCGGCGCCCAAGCTCGACCGCCGACAGCCCGAAGCGGTCGCGCAGCTCCCGCAAAAGCCACCCTTGCTCGAGCGCGCTCGCCGCTTCCCCGCTGCGCATCACCTCGGACAGCAGCAGCGCCTCAGGCTCGCTCAGCTCCCACGCCACTATCGAAACCGTGTCTTTCGATAACTTCGTTAATGCGCGCACCCGCTTGTAGCCATCGACCAGCACCCACCCGCCGCTCTCGCTGCGCACGACGATCACCGGCGCCTGCTGCCCGATCTCCGAGAGCGACGCCAGCAGCGCGCGCTCTCGCCGGGCGTCCTGCCGGCGGAGCCCCGCGTACCGCTGGTCAAGCTGGTGCAGCTCGATCTCCAAGATGCCGCCGACCAGACCACTGCTGCCCGCCGCGGACGAGGGTGGTGCGTGACACCTTGTCTCAGTCAATCGCCGCTCGGCCGCGCCCAGAGCGGTCCAGCGCGCGGAGGGTGGCGCGTGACGGCCGCGCTCACCAGCCCTCCCTTGTCTCAGCTTTGGTGGCCCAAAGCCGCGCCAGGCGCGGGATCCGACGTCGGAGGCTTTTGCGTGACAGCGCCGCCAGCTCCCCCACCATCTCGTCCCAGGTTTCCAGCATCCCGGCCGCGAGCAGCGCGGCTTTCCCGTCCGAGGCCGGCGCGTGACAGCCCTCGGCGCGCCGTCGCTCCCGGCACGCACTCTGCCGGGCCCGCTCGTCCGCGCGGTAATCCTGAAGGTTCGCCGAGCGTCGGGCTCGCGCCTGCTTCCGCTTTCGCGCGCGCTTGCACGCGACCTCGCCGCACACCCGCTGCCTCTCCAACGCTGACGGCGCGGCGTGGTACCAGCCTCGGCATTCGGTGCAGCGCTTCCGCTCGGTCGTGCCCTTCGCCATCGCCGCAGCGTCGAGCCGACTCGCGCGCGGGCAACTTCTCGCCGCCGCCGTGGGGCACGGGGGGCGCCGCTAAGTCGCCGGCGACCGGCGCTGCGGGATCAGGCTCGGGCGCGCTGGGTCGTTTCTGGCGAGCAGGGGTGGGTCATTTATGGAGAGCGCCGAAG
>JANYKT010000138.1 GCA_025358085.1 Deltaproteobacteria bacterium
CGCTGCCGCCGGAGCCGCCGTTGCCGGTGGCGCCGCCGCGGACGGACTGCGCATAGCCACCGCGCCCGCCGAGTGCGGTGAGCGTGCCGGCGTTGTAGATGCTCTGCGCGCCCAGCCAGATGGCGCCGCCCGAGCCGCCGCCGCCGGAGCCACCCTGGCAGCAGTTCGGGTCGCCGCCCGAGTCGCCGCCGCGGCCGCCGTTCGCGAGGAGCTGGCCGGTGATGGTGATGGTCTTGGAGCTCCAGATGCGGATGGCGCCCGCGCCTCCGCCACCGCCGCGGCCTTCGTCGCCCGCGCCGCCGCCGCCGCCCGCCCCCGAGTAGAACGAGCCGGTGTTGACGGCGAGGTCGTTGGCCGCGTCGATGCCGATGGCGCCGCCCCCGCCGCCCGAGCCGAAGCCGCTGGAGGGGAGGCCGTTGACAAGGTCGACGCCGTCGCGGCCGTTGTAGTCCGGGTCGGCCGCGTAGCCGCCGCGTCCGCCGGTCACGCAGGCCTGGCTGGGGTCGGTGGCGGGGCAGGTGCCGGTGCCGCCGTTGGCCGACTGGGCCACGACCTGGCCACCGCCGGCGCCGCCGCCGCCGCTGCCGGCGCTGCCTCCATTGCCGCCGAGGTACGGGCCGCCGAGCAGGGCGACGTTGATTCCACCACCGCCACCGGCAGCGTAGCCCGCGCCGCCGCCGCCGCCGCCGTTGCCGCCGCCGCCTCCGCCACCGCCGGTGCCGCCGACGCCGCCGACGGTGCAGAACGGATAGACAGCGCCGTTTGCGCCAGTGCCGCCCTCGCCGCCCGACGACTGCAAGATGGTGATCTGCGATCCGGTGGCGGAGCAGCCGCGGCCCGGCAGAGGCGTGCCGTTGTTGCCATTGGGACCGCCGGCGTTGCCGCCGCCCGAGCCCTGCCACGAGACGTCGCCGTTGGGACCGTCGTTACCGGCCGAGCCGGACACGTCGATGGTGCCGCCGATGTAGACGTCGCCGGTGGCCACGATGGTGACGCGGCCGTCGCTGCCATCCGGGGTGGCGATGGTGATGCCCTCGGGGATACGAACGTTGTTGAAGTGGTAGACGCCGGGCTGCAGCAGCTGGTTGGTAGTGGGGACGTAGTCGAGACCGCCGACCTGGCCGACCACGGCGATGACCTGGCTGGTGGCGACGGGGCTGCTGGCCTGGCC
This sequence comes from Deltaproteobacteria bacterium, assembly GCA_025358085.1. Classification (GTDB taxonomy): domain Bacteria; phylum Myxococcota; class Myxococcia; order Myxococcales; family 40CM-4-68-19; genus JANYKT01. The sequence continues at coordinate 1,172 of JANYKT010000138.1, forward strand.
GTCGTTGACCACCAAGGTGACTGCGTAGCCGCCCGAGGTCTGCGGCGTGAACTCGGGGTTGATGCGGGTGGGGTCGTTGAACGAGGTGCCACCAGCGCCCGAGGGCGTGGAGACGAACTGGTAAAAGTACGTCAGCGACTTGTTGAGTCCGCAGCCCGCGCCCGTGTCGGTGTTGACCGGCGTGTTGTCGGGCGAGTTGGACGCCGAGCCGTCAAGGATGACCGCATACCCGACCTGCGCGGCCAGCGTCTGGGTCGGCGCAGGCGAGGCCGGCTGCTGGAAGCCAATGAGGGCCACGGGCACCTGGGTGCCGCAGTTGTTGACGTGGATGACCGCCGCGCCGCCCGCCTTGGTGAACAGCGTGGTGCTGGAGCGGTTGGTGCCCGAGGTCAGGCGGAGCTGGACGAAGTAATCGCCCGGACGGTCCGGCACGAAGCTTGGGGTCTTGCCGGCCGAGTTGTCGAAGGACACCTGGCTGCCCAAGGGAATGCTGGTGAAGGTCCACTGATAGCTGAGTGAAGCCGTCTGGGGGAACCCGCAGAGATCATCGGCGTCGAAGGCATTCGCGGTCAGCTTGATGGGGCTGGCGCTATAGAAAGACATCGGGCTGGTCGACACCGTGCTCTGCGTGAGACTTGCAAGGGTAGACGGCACGCTGGCGTTGTTGGTGCTGGTGACCGGGCTCTTGAAGGTCTGGGTCGCCGACAGCGCGGGGAGCACGCCGTCCTGCGCGGTAGGGATGTTGCCGCCGCAGGTGACGGCCAGGTCCAGGGTCTTCGCGGTCGAGGCGCCGTTGCTTGCCGTTGCCACCGCCTGCACCTGGTAAACGCCCGGCCCGCTGACCGTCAGCGAGTTCCGGTTCGCGGTGGTCTGGGGCAGCGACGGACTCGGCTGAGCGACCGGCGCCTGCAGCACCGACCACTGATAACGGAGGCTTGCCGCGAACTGCGCCGGGCAATAGCCGGCGACCGTGGGATTGTTCTGGTTGTCCGGGCTGGCGGCGGTAGCGGTCATCGGGAACGGGTCGAAGGTCGGCTGCGAAATCACGGTATCGGAGGTCAGCGTGAGCGAGGGGATCCCCGATCCGCAATTGGACGCGGTGAGGCTCAACGTTTGCGCCGGCGATGAATTGCCGAGCGCGTCGGTCGCCGTGACGGACACCTGGTACACGCCGCCCGAGATGTCGGCGACGAAGCTCGGCGAGGCCACATTGGTGGACGACAGCGCGGCCTGGCTGCCGGCCGGACGCCCCACCATCTGCCAGCTGTAGCTGAACTGCGTGAGACCGCAGCTCGATGAGGCCGGGGCGCTGACGGTGACCTGGTCCCCACGGTAGGCGGTGGCGGTGTCTCCGGGGATGCGCGTGTAGCCGGCGGAGCTGACGGTGAAGGTCGGCGCCGGGAGCCCCGGAGCAGGCTGGGCGCAGCTGACCGCGACTGATACCTGGCTCGGCAGGCTGGAGCGGCCCACCGAGTCCGTCGCGACCAGCTGCGCGGTGTAGGTCGCGTTCTGGCCGGGCAACAGGCTCGTCGTTTGGGTTCCGAGCGACGAGAGGTTTCCCTTCGCGCCAACCGGAGCGGTGGAGATCAAGCTCCAGGCATAGGTGAAGTTGGTTCCGACGTTGAACCGCGCCGGGCAGAAGTTGGCGAGGCCCGGATTGTTCTGGTTGTCCGGGCTGACCACCGAGATGGGCGACAGCGTCACGGCCTGGTAGCTGGACGAGATGAAAGACGCAGGGAGGGTGACCGACGGCAGCTGACCGCCGCAGACCGAGGTGTTCACGTTGACCGTAGCGGCGGGAGAGACGTTCCCGAAGGCGTCGCGAACCTGGACCGCGACCTGGTAGTTGCCGTTCGCGATGTCGGCCACAAAGGCGGGCGTCGCGGCGGTGGTCGAGGTGAGCGTTGCCGAACTTCCGATGGGGCGGCGGACGATGGACCAGGTGTACGAGTACGAGTTGCCAGCGCCCGTGGAGCAAGCGCTCGGCATGATGGCCGCGCTTAAATTCACCTGGTCGCCGCTGTAGACGATGCTGGAGGCGGAACTGGCCGACGGAGCGACAACGGGGGCCGAAGAGCAGGCGGCAACCGAGAGGTTGATGGTTGTCGCTGTGCTGAAACCGTTGTTGTCGGTGACGATCAGCTGCGCCGTGTACAACCCCGCCTGATCCGGCGTGAAGGTCGGCGAAGTTGCATTGGGCACGTCGATGATCGACTGACTGTTGGGCGGCCGCGAGGTCAGCGACCACGCATAGCTGTAGCCGGTCGGGGCCTGCGCGGAGCAGCCGCCGTCGGTGACGCCGGAGGTGCCAACGGTGACCACGTTGCCGACGGCCAGGGGGCTTCCGGCTGGACCGGTGATGGTGGCGGCGAGCGCGCCGACGAGGGGGCCGCAGCTGCCGGTCGGGATGCTGATCTGCACCGGCGCCGAAGTGGTGCGGTTGGCCGAGCTGCTCGCGGTCACGCTGAGCACGTAGGTGCCGGCGACGTCAGCGGCGAAGCTGATGCTCGGCGAGGTGCCGGGAGCCGGAGCTGCGTACTGGCTGCCGGCCGGAACCGAGATGATTGCCCAGGCGTAGGTCAGCGTCGAGGTCTGGCAGGCTGCGTTGGGATCGGTGGCGGTTGCGGTGATGGTGGCGCTGGTGCCTACCGGCACCCTCGAGACACGCGCTGCTCCCACGGTGAGGCTGGTGGTGGTGACCACCGGCGCGGCGCTGCCGCAGGTTCCGACGATGAAGCCCGCCTTCGCCGGAACGCTGCGAACACCGTTCGGCCCGCTGGCGACGACCTGGACCGTGTAGTTGCCGGGCGTCTGCGGGGTGAAGCTGGTTCCGGCGGTGTCTACCGACGAGAGCGTGAAAGCTGCCGCGGGCGGTGCGACCGGGACCGTCCACGCGTACTGGAAGGAATTCACGCTGAAGCGTGCCGGGCACTGGGTCGCGTCGTTGTCGGCCGTGGTGGCTGAGCCACCGCTGGTCAGAACGAGGCCACGGGTTTCGAAGGCGCTCATCGCCGCGGGAGAGGAGACCAGGCTGACCGAGACCGGGTTCAAACCGCAGGTGGAGGTGGTGATGGTCGCGAAGGTGGAAGGAGACAGGTTGCCGAGCGCGTCGGCGACGAAGACGCCGACCTGGTAGCTGCCCGCGGTGTCCGGGACCAGCGAGGGCGTGGCGCCGTTCACCGAGCTGAGCTGCGCTCCGCTGCCGAAGGGCTTCGCAATCAGCGCCCAGGTGTACTGGTAGGGCGTCAGCGGCTGCACGCCGCAGCCGAGGCCGTTGGGATCGAAAGGGGTGGCCTTCAGATCGATGCGGCCCCCGGTGTTCACGAAGCCAGTCGCGGGCGCGTTGGGGTCCGGATCAAAATAGGTCACACTGATGCCGTTGCCGAGCTGCGTTGGCGCCTGCAGCGGCGGCGGCCAGCTGAGTGGCAGCGTACCGCACGAGCCGATCTGAACCGTTTGCACGGCCGCGACAGATCTGAGTCCGCTGCCATTCGTGACGACCAGGCTTGCGGTGTACGTGCCGACGACGTCCGGCACAAACTTCGTCAGCCAGCTGCCGGTGAGATTGCCAGCGGGCGCATCGAGCGAAGCGCGGCTGCCCAAAGGCGTCTGCAAGGTCCACGCGAAGTTATGCGTCTGAAGACCGCTGAGGCAATTCAAGTCGTTGTAGTTGCCGGTCAACGCGACGGGGGTGCCGGTCAAGCCGTTGATGATGCCGGAGATGCTCGCGGCCGGCGCCAGGTTGCCGCAGGTGTCCACCTGGACAGCGACAATGGCAGGATCGGAGACCTTGCCATTGCTGGCGGTGACCGTGACCTGCAGCTCATAGCCGCCAGGAACGTCGGGGGTGAAAGAGGCCTGCGCCGCATTGGGCGTGGCCAGGATGACGCCCGAGTTGGGCGGACGCGAGGCGATGATCCACTTGTAGACGGACGGCAGCGGCAGTCCGCAGGAGGCATCGGTGTCGGCGGGGGTCGCGTTCAAGGTGACCTGCGTGAAGGGAATGACGTTGATGTTCGCGTTGATGATTTCGGAGGTCGGCGTCGAGGCGACGGCGGTCACCGTGGGAACGGCGCTGCCGCAGATCGAGGTGCTGAAGCTGATGAAAGTTGCCAGCGACCGGTTGCCGAGCTGGTCAGTGGCGATCACGCCGAACTGGTAAGTGCCGATGACGTCGGCGGCGAAGACAGGATTCGCTCCGGTGTCGCTCGAAAGCCTGGCCTTGCTGCCGGCCGGGCTGGTGACGATCCACCACTGGTAGTTGAAAGGAGCCACGGCGAAGACGCCGCAGGTATTGAGGTCGATCGGGTGCGGGGTCAGCGTGACCAGCGCGCCCAGGTGAACGCCCGCGCCGCCCTGCAGGGCCGGGACGGGATCGACCGGCGGCGCATAGTCCACGGCAGGCGTCGCCCAGCTGAGCGCGGCCTGACCGCAGGGCTTCACGTTGATGGTCTTGTAGACCACCGCCGAGCTGCGTCCCTGCGAGTTCGTCACGACGAGCGAGACCTGGTAGGTGCCGATCACGTCGGGCAGAAACGACGGCGTTGCGCTGGCGGGATCGTCGAGCAACGACTTGCTTCCCGCAGGCAAACTGCTGAGCTGCCACGCGTAGGAGTAGTTGCCGTTGACCAGGCAATTGCCGTCGGTGACGTGGCTGGCGCCGAGGCCGACCACGTCGCCAAAGACGCCGCCGGACTGGGCGATGGAGTCCACCGAAGGAGACAACTCGCCGCAGCGGGTGACGGTGAGCGAGGTGGTGGCGACGGCGGAAGCAAGGCCGCTGTTGTCGGTGACGACGATGCTGAACTCGAAGAGGCCGGCCAGGTCGGGACGGAAGCTGGGCGCCGGCGAGGTGACATCGGAGAGCAACGCGGTCGAGCCCGCGGGCCGGGAGCTGATTTTCCAGGCGTAGGTGTAGGTCTCGGGAACGCCGCACTGGGCGTTCAGGTCCGCGGGAGTGGCGAGCAGCTGAACCGCCGCGAACGGCTTGGTGCTCGACGGCGTCACGGCAGCGGTGGCCGACGGAGAGCAATTTTCCACCTTGAGGTCGAACTCTTTCGGATCGCTGGCCTTGCCATTGGACGAGGTGACGATCAGGCGCACCACGAAGTCACCGGAGGTGTCGGCGGTCAGGTTGGGGTTTTGCGAGGCAGGATTGGTCAGGAAAGCCTTGCTTCCCGCGGGCTGCGAGATCAGCCTCCATACATACGAGAGAGTGACAGCCAGGTTTCCGCAGGCAGGCGTGCTGTCCTGGTCGGTGACGACGGCGGTGAGCTGCGCGGTATTACCGATGATCGTGCGTTCGCGGTTGGTCGTGATTGACTTGATGACCGGCGAACTTGCACCGCACGGACTGGCGGTGACGGTCATGGTCACCGGCGGACTGACGAGCACGCTGTTCGAGACCACCAGGCTGACCACGTACGCGCCGGGGAGGTCGGCGCGGAAGCTGGGCCCGATGGTGGTGGAATCGACCATCGCCGCCTCAGAGGCGAGCGGCCGCGAGGCGAAAGTCCAGAGATAGGCGAGAGGGCGATTCTTCGGATCGGAACTCTGGGATCCGTCCAGTTTCACGAACGTGCCCGCGTTCACGGTCATGTCCGGGCCCGGGTTCGCCTGTGGGGTCTTGACGCTCTGGGCGCAGGCGAAGGCCGTGAGGGCAAGGGCCGAGGAGAAGAGCTGCGGGGAGAGGCGCATGTTCAGGGCTCGCATTCAGGCGAAAGGTCGCTGCATTGCTGCTTCAGCAAAGTGGAAAGAAGGAACCGGCGGATCAAAATGAGGATCCGAAACCCGCGGTCAGGCCATTGGAGAGGCGATAGTCATTCGCCAGCGCCAACAGATCGCCGCGATAGGAGAGATCGATGAAGTGGCTGCCGGCAATGGGGACCGAGACGCCTGCGCTTGCGAAGGTGTCGCTGCGCGGCGCGCCCACGGCGGACGGGTTCGAGCTTTTGTTGTTCAGCAAGTTCCAGGTGTAGCCAGCGCCCGCGGTCAAGTTGAGCCACGGCAGGAGCCGCATGCCTGCGCGGACCTGGGCGCCGGTTCCCAGATAGTCGGCGGGGAACGCCTGATTCTGGAAGCGCTGGTAGGACACGGTCGCCATGGGCTGCAGGCTGAAGCGGTCGAGGTGAAGCAGCTCGGCGACATCGATGCCGTACGATCCCGCCAACGTGTAACGCTGCTCGGATAACCCCGGTGCAGCCGACGGCGACCCGGGCACCGGGGCTCGCGTACGGTACGGCTGCGACGTGCTCCAGGCACCGGCCTCGACCAGCGCCGACTGGAAGCGCAGCACGCGCCGCGACAACTCGAAACCGCTGCGCACGCCAACGACTGCGTCGGTGTAGTGTTCGCGAGCCTGCTCTGCTCCTAGATTGACAACCAGGTCCCAGCGCCTTTCCTCGGCCGGAGGCGCGATTCGATCGCTGGTCCGCAGCACCATGGTTTGCGCGAGTTCGCGGGCCCTGCGCTCGACCTCGTCCTGCGAGACCTCCCGCGCCACCACCTGCTTGAGCTGCGGATTCTTCTCTTCGAGGGTGACGAAGTGCGGCGACTGCGGCGAGCCGCTTCGCGTCGGGCCGTTGCCCGCGTTGTCGAAGGCTTCCAGATAATAAGCGAGGCCTTCCCCGACCGCGCGCGCCGGAATGGCGGAGGCGTACTCGTCGGCTCCGGTGGACAAGAGGGCGCCGCACTCGAAGTCTGCCGAGAAGGCGTTGCGCCAGCAGAGCTGCGGGTTGAACACGCCGCTCTTGTCGTCGACGATGTGCGCCGAGATCTTCAGCTCGCCCCAGCGCGACGCCTTGAGCACCGGTTCGTGGGTGATGACCGGCGGGCGGGTGTCGTCGTCGGCCACTGCCGTGACGCCGCCGGACGCCGCATGATCGCAGCGATCAGCGAAGTCCCCGGCTGCCTTCGCGAGCGGCCCGGTCGGCGCCGCCTTGACATAGGCGCGATACGCCTCGGCGCACTCCTTGAAGTCGCCCTTCTTGCGCCGCGCCTGCGCGATGTTGAAGAGCAGCTCAGGGACCGCCTTGAAGTCGTAGGCGGCCTGAAAGCCAGCCAGCGCGCAGGCCCAATCGCCCTGCTCGTAGCAGCCCTGCGCGTGCTTGAGCTGGGCGCGAGCCAGCGCGCGGGCGTCGGGCGCGGCGACGTCGTCGGAGGCACGCTCGGGCTTGAGCGTCACCGCTACGCGCAGCTCGAAATCCTTACCCAGGGGCAGCGTGATTTTCGCGTGCCGTGAGATGTAGCCGTCGAGCACCACACGGATCTCGTGGGGGCCAGGCACGCTCTTCAAGCGCGTCGGCGTCTCGCCGACCTCCTTGCCGTCCACGTAGAGCTTGGCCCCCTTGGGCTCGGTGTTGACCGCGATCACCGGCGGCCCGGCCTCCTTCTCAACCGGCGCCAGCACCAGGCGCAGCGAGAGGCGCTGGCCCTGCTCCAGCGTCATCGACTGCGCGACGCCCTTCAGGCCGTCCTTGTGCGCCTCGAGCTGGTGCTCGCCAGGCTCGAGCGTCAACGGCTCGGTCAGCGGAGTCCGCCCCACGAAGCTGCCGTCCACCTGGAGGTCGACCCCGTCCGGCTGCGTGACCACGGAGACGCGCGCCGGCCCCGCCTCGGCCTGCAGCGCGAAGCTGACTTCCTGCTCCCGGTTGGCCTTGGCATCGACGGTGCGTTCCTCGCTGACGAAACCCTTGACCGCGACCCGTATCTGGTGCTTGCCGGGCTTGACCTCGCCGGCCCAGGGAGTCTCGCCTTGCTGCTCGCCATCGATGGTCAGCGCGGCCGATTCCGGCTTGCTTCCCACTACCAGCCGCGGCAGCTGGTTCTTCACGGCAACGGGCAGATCGAGCCGCAGCGACAGGTCGCGGCCTTCGGGCATGATGAAGTCGCTCGCCACCTCGCGGCGGCCGGCAAGTTTCAGCACCACCTGGTGGCGCCCCTGCGCGAGCGCGCCGGTCCACGGCGAGAGACCGCGGTTGACGCCGTCGATGAGCACGGTCGCCGCCGGAGGCGTGGATTCGACCACCAGCGCAGGGTCCCTGGGCAGCGCGATCAGCGAGAAGGTGAGCTCGACGTCGTGCCCCACGCTCCACTTGACATCGCGGGACTGGCGAAGAAAGCCGGTCTTCTCGACCGTCAGGTGGTGGTCGCCGGGAACGAGCGCGGCGATGACCGGCGTGAGGCCCATCGGCTTGTCGTCGAGCGTGACGCGCGCACCCGACGGCTCGCTTGCGAGTGACAGGGTCCCAGGCCCGCCATCGGGCAGCACCAACAGGACCTTGCGGGTCTTTCCCGGCAGGGCGTCGACGGATTGCTCGGCGCCGCGCCCGTCGCTCGAGGCAATACCCACCAGGTGTCGACCCGGGGTCACCTCCACGTCGAGCGGCGCTGTGCCAACTTCCTTGCCATCGACCAGCACCGTGACGCTGTCGGTATCGCTCTTGACGGAGAGGAGAGCCGGCTTCACTTCGGGTTCGTCAATCGAGACGATGAAGGGGGCCTCGACCGAGCCGTATTGATTGCGCACGGCGCCACCGTGACCGCGGGTTTCGATGAAGTACTCGAAGCTCTTCCCGGTGGTGACCGATTGAGGCAACCGCGCCACCCAGTTGTGGCCGTGCTCGATCATTGGATAGCCAGCGAACCGGCGCGCGCCGCTCACGCGGGCAAAGACGAGCGGGAAGTATGAATCTGCTTCGACCGTGAGCGTCGCCTCGACGCGAGGCGCGCTGCCGCGCATGGCGTGCGTGATGGGCTGGTAGGCAAGCGAGGCCGCCGAAGGCAGCGAAAGTGCGGCCTGTGCGACCAGCGTCAAGGCGGTTGCGACGATCATCGAAGCCTCTTCGGGCAACCCTTTCCGGGTCGCGCGAGCAGAAGAATTTTCAAAGGTGTAATTTTCTTAAGGGGCGATGCTAGGTACGGTCAAGGCAGCGCTCACAGGTCCACCAACACCGACAGGTCGTCTTCGGTTGCGGCCGCGCTGGCCTGGGCCGGGGCCGCGCAAGCTTTGGCCATCCCGGGCTTCGCGTTCAGGGGCTGGAACTCCGGCTCGGCGCACGGCATGCGGGTCAGTCCCTCGGCGCGGGCAGCGGCCAGCTCGCGAAGGGTCGCGGCCAGATCGTCGCGGCGTGCGGCCAACCGGGCAAGGTCGGCGTGGGCGATGGCGCGCGCTCCTGCCTCATCCGGCCTGCGTGCAGTATCGGCCGCCAGTTGGAACAGCCGGGCCGCTTCGTCCAGCTTTTTGCGGCGCAGCTCCAGGAAGCCGAGTCGCAGGGCCGCGAGCGGTCGCGGCGGTACGGATGCCAGCGCCTCGCGCAGCAGTGGCTCGGCCTCCGCATCGTTGCCGTCGTCCATCAGCCGCGACGCGAGCTCGATGGACAGCTCCGGATCCCGGGGCGCACGCGCCAGGGCCTGCCGGCTCAACGTGACGGCTTCTGCCTTGCGTCCCAGTCGCGCATAGGCGTGCGCCTTCTGCGCCATCACCCATGGCTGGCCGGGCGCGCGTGCGAGGTATGCCTCGAACGCGACCAGCGCCGCCTGATCGTCACGCGTCTCCAGCCGCTCCTCGCCGAGATAGCCGAGCGCCTGCAGGAAGCCGGGATGCGCGGCCGCCATGTCCTCGAGCCTCGACCTCGCCAACGGACCTCTTCCGGCCCGGCGCGCCGCGAATTGCACCGCCAGGGCGGCGAGGGGAACGAAGCGCTCCGGCAGTACAGGCAGGGCACTGGCACCGCGCAAGCTCGCAGCGATTGCGACACCAGCGCGCGCAAGGCCCTGCTCCGGATCCAGCTCGACCGCCTCGCGACACACCTTCTCGAGCTGCCCGAGCTGCGGCTCCGCCAGCGAAAATGCGCGGCCCCGCGGCCCCAGTGGCTGGGCGCCGGCGAGCGCTGCGCATTCGGCGCCTCGCTCCAGCGCTTGCGCGTTGCGGGCCAGCGGCGGAAGCCTGGACGACACGCCCAGCAGCTTTTGCGCCACCTGGCGTCCCAAGACCGGCAGCGCTGCAACGGCACCTTCGACGTGAGCCTGCGCGGCCGTCCTGCCTGAGCGGGTGCGGGTGGCGTCGATCTCGATACGGTCGCCTGCGCCCTTGATGGTGCCGGTGACGACGTCCGTCGCTGCCAGCAACGCGGACAGCTCGTTCGCGAGCTGGGGAACGCGCGGGTCCTCGATGGCGAGGTCGCGGCGCCGCAGCACCGCTTCGAGCTGCAACAATGTGTAGAAGCCGTTCTGGCTCGCCTGCGCGACCGCGTCGATGACGGTCTCCGCGATGGCGACGCCCCGGAAAGGGGTACTGCCTGCCCCAATCGCGAAGGGCATCACCAGGATGACGATCGGGGCGGAGGCAGCGCTGGAAGTTGGCGAGGCATCGGCGGCACTCTGCAAAGACTGAACGTCAGCAGCCGGAGCGGAGGTCGTCAGAGCGAGCGCAGCCAGCAAAGCGAGTTGCATTATTCTTTCTACAACGGAACTGGGCAATCGTAGACGCGCAACCAGGGTTCAGACCTGATTTGCCGCGCTGGAGCTCGTTCGGCGAGCCGCTAGTGCAGTGTACCGTTGCCCCCGGTGGGCGCGGAAGAGGGAGCGACGAACTTGAGCCCGATCCCGCGCATGCCGGCGCGGGTTGCGTCCGCGAGAGCGAAGTTGATGAAGCACTGGTAACGAACTTCGCCCTCCAGGGTCATCTCGGCACCGCCGCTGGGCGAGGGGAAGGTCACCTTCACCCGCGTACCGAGCGGAAACGGCTCTCGAGTTTCGATGAACATCCCGCTGTTGGAGATGTTGCGCCCAACGCCGGCCGCAACGCCGCGCTCGCCTTCGAGGAAGACCTGGAACGCTTTATCAAAGCGGCCCACTGAACCAGCCGGTTCCCGCGCGGCTCCGCCCTTGCTGTCGGGGTGCAATTTATCGACGCGGCTGGACATACGATCAGGGCTCCCCGAGCTTCAGGACGGACTGCGAGGCAACCTAGGGGGCCCATGGACGGGCGTCAAGGAAAGCGCCGGTGTACATTCTCGGACTCGCCGGTGCATTCTCCGGGCTGGCGCCGGTATGCATCCTCCGCGCTCGCGCTCTAGGTTAGTCGATGAGGAATCAGGCATGAAAGGTCACCTGGGCGCTGTCTTGACTTCAGGTCTTACCGCGCTCGCAATCGTCTTCGCAGTGCTGCAGGCCGCGGTGCTCGTCGCTCACACGAGAACCACCGGGGCGCAGGTGTCGGAGGCGACGGTGCCGGCAGCTGCAACCCACCGCTTCTCGGTTCCGGGTGGCCGGTCGGCAATTCCGTACCAATGGAATTCCGCCGATCCGGCGCCGCCCCGCCCGCAGCCTGATACACAACAAAAGCGCGAAGAGCCGCGCCGCACCCCGCCCCGATCCCGGGGCACCTTGCCCGAACGGGGCCCGCGCCCTCCGCGCCGCGTCGCGGCCTGAGCCGTCCGGCCGGCCGGTTCGCCGGTTCGCCGGTTCGCCGGCTCGATTGTCGAGAACGGGTACGCCAACACCTCCAGCGATTGGTTACTTGATTTTCACCGGCAAATACCGCGCCCCTGCTCCGCGCTTCACGCGGACCAACACGGTGTCGCCCTTCTTCGCCCCCTTGACCGCCTTGCGATAGTCCGCAGACGAGGCGATGGGCTGCCGGTTGGTCTCGACGATGATGTCCCCGGGCTCGATTTGCGAGGTGGAGCTTGGTGAATCCGGCGCGACGTCGGTCACGATGGCACCCTTGATCGGCCCGTCCAGCCGCGCGCGCCGGGCAAGCTCAGGCGTGATGTCCTCGACCGTCAACCCGAGCGGATCACCCGACGCCTGCTCCCCGTTCCGCTCTCCCAGAGACTTGCCACCCTCGTCTCTCTCTTCGGGACGCGACGCAAGCTTGACGTCGATGCTGCGCTGCTTGCCGTCGCGGAGCACGTCCAGCTTGACCGTCCCGCCCGGGGGAACCGCGCCGACATCGCGCGTGAGCTGGTTGTCATCGGTCACCTGCTTGCCGTTGATGGCCACGACGACGTCGCCCGGCTTGAGGCCCGAAGTCTCGGCCGGGCTCTTCGCCACCACGTCGGTGACCAGCGCGCCTTGCGTGTTCTTCAGGCCCAGCTGCTGAACCATGTCCTGCGTGATGGCCTGCGGCTGCACGCCAAGGAACCCGCGCGACACGAGGCCCTTTTCCTTCAGCTGGGGCAGGATCTGCTTGACCACGGCGATGGGAATGGCGAACCCGATGGTGTTGGCGCCGCTGATGATGGCCGCGTTGATGCCCACCACCTCACCGCGCATGTTGAAGAGCGGGCCGCCCGAGTTGCCGGGGTTGATGGACGCATCGGTCTGCAGATAATCGGAGTAGGGTCCGCCGAACTGCGAGCGCTCCTTGGCGCTGATGATGCCCGCGGTGACCGTGGCCTGCAGGCCAAATGGCTCGCCGATGGCGACCACGTAGTCGCCGACCTCCAGCGCGTCGCTGTCGCCGAGCACCGCAAACTTGAGGTCCTTCACGTGCTCGCCCTCGATGCGCAGCAGGGCCACGTCGGTCTTGGGGTCGTTCCCGATCACCTTGGCGGGAAGTTCGCGCGCGCCGCCCGGTGCGCTCGGGTCGGTGATGACGGTGATCTCGTCCATGGCGCGGTATCGGCCCGGGTGGCTTTCGTCCTCGATCTCGACGACATGGTTGTTGGTCAGCACCAGTCCGTCACCGATGATGAAGCCCGAGCCCAGCCCGTGCCGCTCCTGCGTGTCTGGCTGCTGCGGCCCACCGCCGAAGAAGCGGTGGAAGCGCTCCATCGGATCTTCGCTGTTGCCGTTGCCACTGCCATCATCCTGGCCGTCTTCGTTGCCTCCGAAGGGCTGTTGCGTCTGCGGATGGCCCGGCGGCAAGCCGCGACGGTTGCGCGCGACCGGACGCGGCTTGAAGCGGGAGCTGATGTTCACCACCGTCCCGCGCACCTGCTTCACCAGGGGCGAGAGTGACGGCATCGCGCCCTGCTGGCGCGCCACTTCCTGCGTCGGCGAGGCGGCGGCAGCCTGAGCGTCCGCAGTTGCGAGGGCAGTGCGGTGCCGGCCGGAGACGATCGGAATGGCCACGACGGCGGCGAGTGCGCCGGACAGAACTGCGGCTAGAAAAGCAAAACGACGTTGCATGAGACCTCCAGAAACGAGCGGCAATGCTTGCGCCTCCAACGAGAACAGCAGAACCGTGCCGGCTTTTCGACGGACCGGAGGTGCGTCTATTCGATCGAGCGCAGCTTGCAGCGGTCGAGGCAAAGTAACCGCCGCGGCCCGTGCGTCAAGGAGATCGGCTTCGCTTCAGTGCGTCTCGGTCAAGCTCTCGCCGTCGCGATCGGCGCGAAACCGCTCCGGATCGACGCGCTCACCGCCGATGTCCCGCACTTCGACCCGCGCTGCATTCAGCGAGTAATAGAGCAGCCATCGCTCAGCGTCGGTGAGACTTCCAGGCGGCAGCGCTTCGTTGATTTCTTCAACGCTCAGAAAACCGCGCCGGATGCCGCGCGCAAAGAGCGCCTTCCGAGCTTTGTGCGATCTGCCGATCTTCAAGGACGACATGATTGCCTCCCCCGCCACCCAAGGGCGCAGCAGACATTGACTGTCTGCAGCGCCTGTCGCGCGAGGCCCCATGGCCTCCCGCCCCCTGCAATTCACTCTAACCTGCTACGTCGGAACGTGCTCGACCGTCGCCACCGGCAGCTGCTTCTGAGGCAGGACCGCTCCCGCCTCCGCCAGCAGGCGCCGCAGCTCTTCTCCCTCGATCACCTCGACCGCGAGCAGCCGGGCCGCCACCTTACCGAGCGCTTCGCGATTCCCGTTGATCAGCTGCCGCGCGCGGGCCATGGCATCATCGACCAACCGCGAAACCTCGTCGTCAATGCGCCGTTGCATGCGCTCGCTATAGCCGCGGTCGGTGAGACCGCCCATGACGCCGCCCTGCTGCAAGAAAGGCGAGCGCCCGCCTCGATCGCCTAGCGAGATGGGACCGATGGCTTCGGACATGCCGTACTCGGTGACCATCAGCCGCGCGATCTCGGTCGCCTGTTTGAAATCGTTGGAGGCGCCGGTCGAGATACTGCCGACCACGATCTCCTCCGCTGCCCGCCCACCCATCAGGCCCGCCATCTTGTCGAGCAACTCCTCCTTCGACATCAGATACCGGTCCTCCAGCGGCAGCTGCATGGTGTAGCCCAGCGCCGCCAGGCCGCGCGGGATGATCGAAATCTTGTGCACGGGCTCAGCGTGCTTCGAC
>JANYKT010000141.1 GCA_025358085.1 Deltaproteobacteria bacterium
GCCACCGGGTCGGTGGCCACGACCGGCGCCTTGGTGAACGCCTCGCGCAGCTCCGCCGGCATCGGCACCTTCGGGGTCTTGCCGTCCGCGGAGGTCAGATCCCCGTTCGAGTTGAAGTGCAGCTCGACGCGCTGCTTGGCCGCGGCGGGCTCGACGAACACCCCGGCGTTGAGGCCCTGCTTGGGGAGCCCGAACTTCCATTGAAGCTCGAGCGCCAGCGTCACCGGCGCGAAAGGGTTGACGAGGCCGCCGTTCACCGCCGCGTAGGCGTGCGCCATCAGATCGCTCAAGCCGGCCGCCGGCACCCCGACCAGCTGCAGCTCGGCCATCCAGAGCGGGAGCTGCGGCGCGTGCGTGGCGCTGCCGGTCCGGACGCGCTCCGGCACGTCGTAGACGACCAGGCGGCGGGCGCGCGCGCTCGCCAGCGTCTCGGTCACGGGCGGGTCCTGCTTGAGCACGTCCACCTGCAGCCGCTCGCCCGGGACCGGCCCGCGCTGGGTGCCGGCGGCGTTGGCCGCGAAGTCGTCCACCAGGGCTACCTGGAGACCGCACAGGTGCCCGGCGAAGCCGGCCATGAACGTCTTGCCCGCCGCCGTGATCTCGCCGACCAGCACCACCGCGCCGAAGCCCGGCGCCGGCGAGACGAGGAACAGGTCGGCGCTGAACTTGCCGCCGCTCACCGCCGCGGCGATCCGCGCGGCGGCGTTGCCCGCGGCATCCCGAAGCGCGATCGGCTTGCCGGCCGCGTCAGCGAGCCTGAAGCTCAGCGCGGTGGCGCGCGCGTCTACAGTGCCCGCCACCCGCAGCGACCGCTCGCGAGGCACCTTGTCGGCTGGCGGAGCGATGTCGGCCGGGAAGTTCGCCGCCGTCGCCGTCCCCGTGCCGGTAAACAGCGCCGCTCCCTGTGCAAGGCCCGCCGTCGGGTAGTCGTCCGCGTGCAGCGACCAGGTCACGGGCCAGAGCGTCAGCTCCGCAGGCGAGGTGAGCGCCGCCGCCACGTCGTCCATGTCGATGAGCGAGGTGGGGAGCGACACCAGCTTGTTGGCCGCGTTCACCGCCACCTTGGTGATCGCCGCCGTGGCGCGGGGCAAGAGCGCGGCCTTTTTGGCGACGAACGACGCCTGCGGCAAGAGCGCGTCCGGCACGGGCCCGGCCCCGCGGCTCGTGCACAGCTCGACCTGCGCGTCCACCGCGGTGGTGAACCGCTGCAGGTACTCCCACCACCGGCTGCGGTCGATGGGGGGCTGCGCCGGCAGCGCGAAGAGCCGCCCCGCGCCGTCGCTGTGCAGGAGCGTCAGCTTTCCCTGCTGCCTCCAATAGACCCAGGCGTTGGCGAGCGGCGACTTCTTCCCGCCCGCGTCCACGCCCTGCAGCACCACCTCGCAATTAGGCATCGGCTAACCCTCGTAGAGCTTCTTCAGCGCGCCTTCGGTCTCGGGCGTCGCCGTGCCGGTGCGGTTCAGCTTGTGCCTGGCCTGGAAGCGCAGCAGTGCCTCGCGCGTGTCCGCGTTCATCTCTCCCGTCACGGCGCCCGTGAAGAAGCCGAGGTTGTTGAGGCGCGCCTGGACCCCCGCGAGCTCCGTCACCGGCGCGAGCCCGCCGATGTCCAACTCGATCACCTGCCCGTCCACCTCCAGCGTTCCCTTCCCGGAGCCTTCGGCGACGTCCTCGGCGATGGCACCGCCCGCGTCGGTCTGTTTCTCGGACACGGTCGAGCCCACCGTCAGCTTGTAGGGCACGCCCGGCCGCGGCTTCCCGTCCGCGTCGATGAGCTGCAGCGTCAGTTTCTGCCCGGGCTTCGGCGCCGGCGCCTTCGGGTAGCGCAGCGGGTAGTTCGGGTCGAAGGTGTTCTCCGAAGCCTCGAAGATACTGGCGCCGGTGAGCAGCCCGAAGAGCTCCTTGTCGCGCAGGACCTCCACCACCGCCTTCGGGTTGCCGTCGACGAGCATCCCGCGCGACATCAGGCGGATGCCATGGCTGTAGTCCTCGTAGGTGTCCGGGTGGTGGCCGGGGAAGGGGTCCTGGAAGGGGAACTTCCCCTGGAATTTGCAGCCGTAGATGATCACCGGCCGCAGCCCTGCCAGCGGCTTGTCCTTGGCTTCGACGAACTTGTGCAGGATGACGTCTTTCTTGTGGCCCGCGGCGAGGGTGCCCGGCGTGCCCACGTCGGTGCTGCAGCGCGTGTTCATCTCGTCGTACTGCGCGTTCGCCTGCATGAGGAAGCCGAAGGTCTTCTTCGGATCGGGATCCTTCACCCACTCGGTGTGCGAGTGCATGGTGAGCTGCTTGCAGCCCTTGGCCTTGAAGATCGCGTCGGAGACCTTGGTCGTGACGAAGATGCAATCGAAGGCGTCGAGGACCTGCTGGGCGCCCAGCGGCGTCATCGGCCAGCGAATGAAGTCGGCGTCGGTGCCGATGGTGAGGAAGTCGGGCGACACGAAGATCCTGCCTGTGTGAGCCGTCCCGCTCGGCCCGGTGAAGGTGAGATCGATGGGCACGAATGCGCGCAGGAAGGTGGGGACGTTGCCCGCCACCAGCGCCGCGACCGCTGCCTTCTCGCGGGCGGGCAGCTTTGCGAGCGAGACATCCGCGTCGAGGTCCTTGACCGAGGCAAGGAACTTCGTCCGGGTGATCGGGTCCGCCGGCAGCGGCGGGATCTTGTGCGGGACCACCGCCTGCTGCGTCAACGCGCCCGGCAGCGGTAGGTTGGTCGGCCCGGCCGGCGCCTGCTGCTGGTCCGCGAACCTCTTTGGCGGGGCGGCTGCCACCGTCGCGGCGGACGGAGCCGAGAGCCGGAAGGTGATGAAGCCCTCCTCGGACTGCGCGCGCCGCACCGGCAGCACGATCGAGCCCTTCCCGTCCTGGGTGAGGCCCGAGACGTCGTGGCCGCCGGGATCGAGGCGCAAGCCCGCGGGGCTGCCCTCGATCGTCCACGAGACGCGGACCTGCTCGCCGTCGTCGAACACCGCCGTCCCCGGCGCCTCCGCCGTTGCGTCCTTCTCCGTCTTGACCGGAGGAGCCGCGCCTCCCGAGACCGGCGCGACTTTGAGGCTCTTCAGCACCGGCGCGACCGGCTGGGCGGGCGTGTCGCCGTCGAGGACCACCTGGATGATCCGCTGCGCGGTCTCGAAGTCGACGGTGTTCTCGTCGGGGAAGACGAACTGGTCCTTGTCGCCGCCGCGGAACGAGAACCAATGCCGCTTGAAGCGCCGGACCGCGCCCTGCGTGTCCTTCCCGAACACGCCGGCGGCGTCGCTCATGCGGTAGCCGATGGTCTTCAGGTCCTTCTGCAGCAGCGTGACATTGGCCTTGTCGGTCTTGTCGATCCTCTTGCCGGCATCGATGCCGTACGGCTTCGCCACGTTGACGGCGACGGCCTTGCGCGCCAGCTGCGGGGTGGCGTCCTCGAAGCGGTGCCACTCGAAGAGGATCCCGGGGTCAAAAAACCGATTATCGGAGAGGTCCACGTCGCAGTGGCCGATGACGCGCTGCCGGGTCAGCAGCGGGAACTTCTTCTCGATCTCGGAGACGATGCGCAGGAGCGTCTCGTACTGCGCGTCGGTGAAGACGTGCATCTTCTTCGGGTCGCTCCCCTCGCCGTTCTTTTCACCGTGCACGATCTCGATGCCGATGGAACGGCCGTTGAGGATCACGTCCACGCTGTCGAGCCAGTGCCCTGGCTCCGCGTGCACCGCCTCGTTGTCCTCGTGCACGACTTTAAGCGCGTGGCCGCTCACGTCGACGATGTAGTGCGCGGCCGTCGCGAAGTTCTTCTGCTTCTTCGGCTGCCCGGTGGCGGGATCGATGATGACGTTTCCCTGCTTGTCCTTGGCGTCGACGATGTTGCCCTGATTCAAGACCAAGGTCTCGATGATGCTGCCCACTAATTCGTTGCCGGTCTGGTGGAGCACGAGCACGTCCACGCGCTGCGCGCCGTTGACCGGCGTGCGCCCGAAGCGCATGCCGCCGATGGTCTGGTCGGTCCGGACGCGCTTCATCCAGTCGGGCCGCCAGTCGATGATGACCTCGAGCGGTTTGACCTGCGACACCATCGCGAAGGGCGCCGGGGGCGAGCCCGCGGGCGGTGGGCGGACGGAGGCGGCGGTGACGCCGGGGTCGCCGAGCGTGATGCTGGCGGTGAAGGGGCGGAGGAGGAGATCGGGATCGTTCGGCTTGCCGCTGGCGGTGGCGGTGCCCGCGGCGCCCGCCGAGCGTTGCTTGTCCGCCGGCGACACCCGCAGCTGGAAGGGGCCCTTCTCGATGGCGGAGATGTTGACGGTGTAGACGCCGTTGCCCAGCGCCTTGCTCTTCTCGGTGTCGACGATGCCCAGCGGATCGACCACCTCGAGCGTGGCGCCGTTGACCGGATGCGTCCCCACGAAGCGCGTCTCAGCCGGCTTGTCGGGCGAGGCGAACATCATCAGCAGCTTGACGGTGAGCGTGCGCGTGGTCAGCACCACCGTCTTCTGTGTGGCGGCGGGCTTCGCCGGCTGCGCGCTCTTCCCGGCGGCGATCGACTGCTTGGCGGCCACGGGTGCGCCGTGCGCCAGCACCACGTCGGCCGCGCCTTTGACGAACCCTTTGTGCGTAGCGACGAGGTGGACCTTCCCCGCGGGAAGCTTGGTGAAGCGGGCGATGCCGTCGTCGCCGGCGGTCTGCGCCGCGATGCCCAGCGCGTCGACCGAGACCTGCGCGGCGGGGATGGAACTGCCCTGGTCGTCGACGACCAGCACTTGCAGATCGAAGCCCTCGGGTTTCAAGCTGAGCTGGGCCGCGCCCGCCGCGCCGGAGGGCACGCTGACCTTGGCGTCCGCGGCGAGGAAGCCCTCCGCGTCGGCGATGGCGGTGTAGTCGCCGGCGATCAGGTCGTCGAACTGCGCTACGCCGTCGCTGCCCGCCGTCGCGTCGAGCACCAGCGGCCCCGCGAGGTGTACGTGGGCGCCCGCCACCGGCTGGCCGCCACCGTCCACGACCGTCACCCGCGCGGCGCCGGGCGGGGCGTCGAGGTCGACGTCGAGGATCTTCTGGTCCACCCACTTCGCGTACTCGGCGCACCCCCCGACCGGGCAGGGCTTTTGCGGCACCGGGTCGATCTTCTCCTCAAAAAGGAAGATCTCGACGCGGCGGTTGACCGGCTGATCGGGCTTTGCCTTGGCCCGCTTTTCGGCAGAGAGCGAGGGGTCTCCCTCCGTCTCCGGGGTGGGGTGCGCGAGCCCGCAGCCGTGCGTCTCGAGCGGCGTCTTCGCGTCCAACGAGGTGCGCTCGAGCGCCATGTAGGCGCGTACCAACTCGAGCCGCGTCTCGCTGTCCGGCTTCCCCGTCACCGGCAGCAGGCGCGAGTTCTGGAAGGTCTTGTACGCCGCGCTGGTGTTGGGCCCGAGGAGACCGTCCGACTCCGGCGGCGAGAGGAAGGGCGTGCCGGACCCTTTCGGCGCCACGGTCGAGAGCATCTGCTGGTCCTCGAGCACGCCCCAGGGACGGAAGCGGGATGATGGCGCGTAGGACGGCGTCCAGGTCTCGGCCTGCTCGAGGAGAAAGGCCTTGAGCATGGCGGCGCGCTCGTTCGAGAGATCGCGATTGAACTCGACCGCGCCGGCGACGGTGGACGCGTCCGCGCCGCCGCGTCCCTGGCGGTCCGTGTGTCCCGTCACCAGGCCCGTCAGCCCCTCGAAGCTCGCGAAGAGCTTGACCAGCTGGCGGATGCCCACCATGGCGGTGGGGAGGAGGAAGGTCTTGCCGGTGTCGAAGTGCATGCCCTTCATGCGGCATCGGCGCACGCCGGTGGGGACCTCGACGACGGTCGCCTTGCCGACCGGGACGTCGATTCCGCCCTTCACGAACCGCAAGCGATTGGGGCTGCTGGCGGCGACGGCGGGCGCGACCTCGACGTCGGGAACGTCAAGCTTCGCGTTCCCCTTTGCGGAGAGGCCGCTGAGCTTGAAGTGGCCCTTGTCGTCGGTCTTGCCCGCCCGCTTGGTGCCGTCGGGAAAGGTCAGCTCCACCTCCGCGTTCTTGCGCGGCGTTCCGGCTAAGCTCACGAGCTGCACGTCGAGCTCGTCTGCGGCGGTGGTGCTTGCGGCGTCGGCCTCGCTCGCGACGGTTTTCGCCGGCTGTGCAGCGGACGCCGCCGCCGCCGTCGGCGCTGCGGCTTTGGGCTTCGCCGAAACGATGTCAGAGCCCAGGTCGCCGCCGCCGCGAGCCGAGGTCCCGCCCGCGCCGTCGCTCTTCCCGGCGTAGCCACCCTTGCCCTTGGCCACCGCGTTCCGGCTCTTGCCCGCGGCGCCCCGCCCTCCGCCGCCACCGCCGCCAGAGCTGGGATTGATCTCGATCTTCGACGCCTTCATGTCGAGCCGCGGCCCGGCCTTGATCTGCGCCTTGTCGGTCACGGTCAGATCGAACTTCGTCCCGATGTCGATCTTCGAGGTCTTCGCGGTCTTGATCTCGAGATCTTCGCAGGTAAAGACGATCTTGCTGCCCGCGCTCAAGACCAGGTCGCCCTCGGTCGCCTCGATGACGAGCTTCTGGGCCTTGACGTCGAAGATGATGGCGCGCTTCCCCGACTTGTCGGCGATGACGATCATCTCCTCGCCATCCCTGTCGTCGAGCAACACTTGGTGCCCCGAGCGGGACTGGAGCAGGACGCGCGTGTTCTCGTCGGTGACCGCGTCCTTCATCGGCTGGTCTTTGCCGTTCCAGAGGCTGCCGATGACGAACGGCAGGTGCGCCGCGCCTCGCTCGAAAGCGACCAGCACCTCGTCCTGCACGTGCGGCAGCCAGTAGAAACCGCGCCCCGGTCCTGCCGCAGGCTGCGCGATGCGCGCCCAGTCGCTCTCCGGCTTTCCCGGCATGCGCGGGAAGCAGACTTTCACCCGCCCCAGCCGCTGGGGGTCCTTGACGTTGGTGACGATCGCGATCTCGACGCCGTAGATGCTCGCGTCCGAAGTGCGCGCGACCGCGTGCGCGCTCTGCAAGAGCGCAAAAAGGTTGTCTGACACACTTTCCCCCGAAAGTGCCTCACACATTAGCATCCTGCCGCAACAAGGGCGAGCCAGCTCGACCTTCCCCCATCGCGCCGTCACGGAGTGGTTCGACACGTAAAGGGCGAGGCGACGAGGCGACAGAGAGCGCCCGCTATCGGACCCAGTCCCGCCTGGTTCGTCCTTTCGCTTCCGATGCGGTAGCGTGCCTCGGCGGAGGGTTGCCATGCCCGGCGCTGTGCGTTTGGGGGACAAGGCTCAAGTCGAAGCCGATGCACATGGCTGCCCGGCTTGCCCGCACCCCGGCGTCGGCCCGGTCGTCACCGGGTCGGCGAACGTCTTGATCAATTCAAAGCCGGCGGCGCGGCAGGACGATTTGGGCATCCACGCCGTCTGTTGCGGCCCCAACAACTTCACCATCGCCAAGGGCTCTCCGACCGTCTACGTGAACGGCAAGCCACTCGCGCGCATTCAGGATAAGACCCGCCATTGCGGTGGCAGCGGCCCGCTCATCGAAGGTTCGCCCGACGTGCTCATCGACGACGGCGCAGCGGCCGCATCGGCGCTGGGAAAGTACGCCGCGGGCGCGCTCCAGATCTTGCTTGCGAAAGCCGCGAAGGGAAAGCAGCGCAAGGAGAAGAAGATCTCGGATCAGAATCCTGGGACGTCCCCAACCATTGCCACCGGCGCACCGGAAGCCCCGCCCGCGGCGAAGCCGGCCGCTAAAACGCAGCCAGCCGCCGCCGCGGTGGTTTCGCCGGGCGAGGTCCAGGTGCAGGTCGTGGGCATCGACGGCACGCCGCAGCCGGGCTTGGAATTCGAGCTCACCCTTCCCGATGGCAAGAAGCAGGCCGGCAAGACCGACGACCAGGGCTCGCTTAAGCTGAGCGGGCTGCCCAAGTCGGGCGACTGCACCCTCGACCTCCCCGACGTGAAGCCGGCGTCCCAGGCAGACCCTTCGACGCCCGGGCGCCTGCGGTTCGTCGAGGGCGGCATCAAGGTCACCATCGGCGCCGCCTCGGTGGTGGAGGTGCCGCCGCGCGCGCGCCGCGGGCGACTGACCGGGCTCTTGTTCGAGACCAACAAGGCGTTCCTCAAGCCCGAGGCGATGACCGGCATCCAGATGCTGAAGAAGCTTTACAAGAGCGTGCCCAAGCTGGTGGTGCTGGTCTCCGGGCACACCGACCGCGTGGGCGACGCGCTCTTCAACCGCGGTCTCTCCGAGGAGCGCGCCGACGCGGTGAAGCATTTCCTGATCGACGACGCCGACGAGTGGATGAAGTGGTACGCGGGCAAGAAGCCGCACTCGAAGCCGTGGGGCGTGCGCGAGGATCAGCACATGCTCCGCACCGTCGTGGACGGCTCGAAGAATCCATTTTACTCGGGGCCGGTCAACGGGACCCTGGACACCGCCACCAAGCAAGCCATTGGGGACTTCCAGGATTCGCGGCTGCTCACCCGGACGGGAAAGCCCGACAACGAAATAAGGCGCGCGCTGGTCGAGGCGTACATGAAGCTCGACGACGCGCCGCTGCCCCGCGACCCTCCAATCGCGAGCCACGGCTGCGGCAAGACGCATCCGGTCTCGCCGCCGGGCACGCCGCCCGAGGAGCAGGTCGATCGGCGGGTGGAGATCTTCCTCTTCGAGGGGCAGATCGATCCAAAGCCCAGGACGCCCTGCCCGCCGGGCGGCTGCACTGAGTACCCGCGATGGGTGGCCCAGACGGTGCTCACCGTCGATCTCGACAAGCCGCCGGGAGCGCTCGCGGTCACGGTGGTGGGCGAAGACAACCAGCCCATCGCCGGCGCGGACATCCACGCTTCCGGGCCGCTGTCGCTCGACTCGATCAGCGTGTCCGGCGGCCCCGCCAAGGACCTCGACCGGATCGTCCCCGGCTCGTACAAGGTCATCGCCGAGAAGGCGGGATTCTTCGCCGCCGACGCCACGGTGGTGGTGCCCGAAGGCGGCACGAAACAAGTCAGGCTCACGCTGCGCGCGCAGACCTTCGATCTGGACGTGCTGGTCGAAGATCAATCGAAGCCGCCCAAGCCACTGCAGGGCGCGGTGGTCAGCATCAGCGCGCCTGGCGCCTCCTCGCCGCCCACTGATCCGTCCGGCAAGACGCGCTTTCTGAAGCTGCCGGTGGGCACGCATCGCCTCTCGGCCGCGCACAAGGGGTTCCAGGCAGGCTCGGCCAGCGTGACGCTCGGAGGAGGCGCGGCGGCGAAAGCGAATGCGAACCAGGCAAAGGCCATCACGGCCCCCGCGGTCACCGCGCCGGCAGGAGCCGGGACGCAAGGCGCGCCCACCGTCATCGCGCTCGCCCCGCAACCGGTCGCGTTCCAGGTGCGGGTGGTGGACGACGAGGACGGAAGCGGCCTTCCCAACGCGAGCGTCGCGGTCACCCAGGGCCCCGGGCCGGTCATCCGGACCCAGACCAGACCGACCGGCACGCAAGGCCAGACAGGCTTCGCCACGACGGACGGCTTCGTCGAAGACGAGGTGGAGATCTCCGTCACCCTGGACGGATTCCAGAAACGCGACAAGGTGAAGTTCACGCCCAGCAGCAGCCAGACCAGCTCGGTCGATATTCGCCTGAAGGGCGCCTTCACCGTCCACATTGAGGCGCGGGACGAGGACGGCAATGCCGTGACCGGCGTGGTGATCGCCATCGTGGGACCTTCGCCGCGCACGCAGGACAGCCGCGGAAACGACTCCGTCGACCTCAAGGATCTGAAGCAGGGGTCGTACACCGCGCGCGGCTCAAAGAGCGGCTTCGACGAGGCGGTCCCGGTGCCGTTCACCCTGCCCAGGAACTTCGCGCCGGTGCGGATCACGCTCACCGGGAGGGTCGACCTCGGCGTCAAGGTGACCGATCGGCAGTCCGGCGTCGAGATCGACGGCGCGAGCGTCAGCGTGCAGCGCAAGGGCGACTCGCCCGCGGCCTCGAAGACGGCCCTCACCGGCGCGGGCGCGCCCAAAGGCTTCGCCAACTTCCCCGCGATCCCCAGGGGGACGTACGAAGTCCGTGTGCAGCAGGTCGCGTCCCACCGATCGGCAAAGGCCGACCCCGACCCCGCCCTCAAGGGGAGCACCGTGATCGAGGTGAAGCTCGACCACACCGCGGCGGTCAGCTTCGAGGCGCTCAACTCTCTCTCCAAGGAGAGGATCATCGACGGAAAGGTCGAGTTGCGCGCGACCGGGCCAGAGACGCCTGCCCTGAAGGTCGAAACGACCGGCTTTGCCAGCGCCGCGCTCGTGATCGGCAAGTACGACATCGAGGCGAAGCACGCAGGCTTTGAGACCCTGACCATCCCGCAGCTCGACGTCCCTGCCGCCGACGGCAGGACGCAGAACGTGCCGCTGCCGCTCTTGCCCGAGGTTCGGCTCACGATTCATGTCCAAGGCTCCTCTCCGCTGCAGCCGCTGCAGGGCGCGACCATCGTGGTCACGCCCACCGGCAAGGCACCCCTCACGCAGGGAAGGAGCGACCCAGCAGGCGAGGCGAAGTTTGGACCGCTCGATCTCGTCGCGCACGCCTTCAAGGTGATTGCGCCCAACCATCGGCCGGGCCAAGGCACCACTGCCGCGATGGTGAAGGGCCAGAACGACGCGAACATTTCCCTCCTGAGCACGAACGGCGTGGTGCTCGACTTCGTCGACCGGGCGCGGAAGCAGCCCGTCACCGGCGTGCACCTCGAGATGGTGGGCAGCGGCGAGACGCAGAGGGGAGACACGCTGCCGCCCCCTGCGGCCCCCGGCAAGATCAGCCTCGACAACGTGCTCGCCGGTGACTACCAGGCGCAGGTCACGCATCCGGACTTCGTGACCATTCCAAGCCTGGCGCTGCAGGTGCCGGGCGGCGACAAGGGCCCGCTGAAGAGGACCATCGAGCTGGTGGACAAGGTCACGCTCGATGCCTTCGTCCGCTTCGAGATCTGGAACGTCGTCACCAAGGCTTTCGAGCCGCTTGGGGGCCTGGATGCGGAGGCGGTCGACGATCAGGGAAACGTCACGCTCCACGCGGTCGCCACCGACGCAAGCGGCGTGGCCCATTTCGAGGTGCCCCAGAGGGTGCGCGCGCCGGGAAAGCCGGTGGACCTCTTCTTCCGCGCCAAGACTTCCGGGCGCACAGTGGGCGGCGCGACGCTGCCTGCGCAGTGGTCGACCAAGGGATGGAGCCAGCCCCGCGCCACCCCGGGCTTGCAGAAGGCGTTCACCGGCAGCTCGCTGGGGACGGCGGCGGCGCCCATCATCTTCCGCGTCGGGCTCGATTACCACTTGGCCATCAAGTATCGCTTCAAGCATACCAACAGTGAAGGTGTCGCGTTTCCCGAGCCGGAGGAGACGCGCGGAGCGGTGCAGGGTGTCTCGGTGACGCTCTACCGGCGCCGGTTGGTGCTCGACAAGTTCCTCCAGCTGAACGAGGTCCTGGACAGGATCGCCTTCGACGAGACGGACGCGGCCGGCCAGGTGCACGGCCTTACCTTCCTCCTCAATCCAGGCGACGACGTGATGGTTGCGGTCGAGAACCCGGCGGACAAGCCGTCGCATCCCACCATTCACAACGACGCGATCAACCTTCCGCTGACCACGGTGCACCACCTGCGCGAGGAACAGCCCGTCTGGCGCTCGGCGAAGGGCGACGCCGACTCGCCGCTCCTGGAGAAGAATGCCGACACCTCCATCGACACGCAGCTCGCGCCGCGGGTGTTCCTGGGCACCGGCGAGCGGGCCGCGACGATGTTCATATTCCAGGTGTTGACCGAATGGTCGCGCTTCCTCTTCCGGGTCACGGGCGGGCTGTGGACGGGGCTGCCCAATCTGCAGCTCTTCACGTTCACCCACCTCGGGACCAACATCAATTCGTATTCGTTCCCCAAGGGAGTAGTGAACTTCGTTCCCAAGCACCACTTCCATCGCGAGACCATCGTTCACGAGCTCTCCCACCAGATCATGTGGAAGGAGAGCCTGTTCCCGGCGACCGCGTTGGGCCTGGCATTCACCAGCAACCCCGTGCATTTCGTGAACCTGCGGGCGACGCAGCTCTTTCCCCACCTGGGCTTCCCGCCGAAATTGGATCGGCTGCCCTCGCGCGTGCTCCCGCTCTACGAAGGTTGGGCCGAGCTCATCGAGGCGTTCTTCACGGTGAAAACCGATCCAGGTTTCAACGGGAACGAATTCGTCTTCGACGACCTGGACGACCCCACGAACACAACCTCCACTCCGACGCCCCTGCGCGTCGCCCGCGGCGCGCCGCCCAATCTCGGCTTCGAGTGCGAGGGCGCGTTCGCGAACGCAGTCTTCGGGATCTTCCGATCGGTCGTCGGCGGCCGCACCCCCGTGCCCGAGACCACCGACGGCAACTGGACCGGCGCGGCGGCCGCGGGCGTGGCCTGGATGGACGACCCCACAGTGCGCGCGCGGTGGAAGTCGCTCATCTGGGAGCCGCTGCAAAGCCTGCGGGGCAACAGCAACCCGAAGTCGAGCGACTTCCTCGCCAAGCTCAAGGAAGCTGCGCTGCGAGACAATCTCTGGCACCTCGCGGCGCCGCACGCTCACAGGCAAAACATGATGATGGATCCCCCGACCATCGGGTCGCTCGCGCCCGCGAGCGGCCCCGCGGCGGGCACGGACATCGTCGTCACCGGCACCGAGTTCGCCGCCGACTTCCAGACCATCGTAGCGGGCGTCTTACAGACCGTCGTCGAGACCACCGTGGAGATCGACGGCGTGCCCGTGAGCGCCAACGTCGTGAGCGCGACGAGGCTGGAAGTGCGCGCGCCAGTCCGCGCGGCTGGCGACGTCCAAGTGGTCGTGAAGACCGCCGCCGGCAGCAGCGCGCCGGCGAAGTTCACGGTGTTGCCGTAGCCGAACGGCTGCTCAGCCCACGTCAAATTCCGTGCCGACCCACGCGCCCCGGTCGCGCTGCTCTCCGCGCTCTTCTTTGCCGACTGTGCCGCTACTGATGCGGCACTGAAAGGTCGAGCCCGGCATGACCGTCGGTGCGCCTGCTCCATCTGGGACGCGTCCCGGTAAATTACTGCCTCAAGGGGGCCGAGCGCGAGCGCGGGTTCGACCTTGGCCCTGCTCGGCGCGCTCGATTCGTGTTGGACCTTCGGCGCGCCTTGCTTGTTGAGCTAGTGCTTGGGCCGTCCCGGGGCCCGTGCTACGGTTTTTGCTCGTGCGCTTCCCGGTTCTGCTGATTCTCCTTTCGACGGCGGCGCTCGCGGTGCCGCGCGCGAAGCTGCTCTGGGTGCGCGCCTCGGGGGACCTGGGCACCGTCGCCGTTGAGCTCCACGGCGACCGGCCACTGAGCTTCACGACCTTGAAGCTGACTTCGCCGCCGCGGGTGGTGGTGGATTGCGCCGACACCGCGGTGGGCAAGGTTCCGCGGCAGATCGAGGTCGACGACGGGACCGTGCGCCGCATCGGAATTGCGAGCGCGGGGGAGCGGACGGCGCGGGTGGTGATCGAGCTCGTCGCCGACGCGGAGTTCGAGGTGCGCGCGACCGGCAACCGCATCGAAGTGCGGTTGCCGCGCAGAGCGCCGCTCGTCGCCAGCGCGGCTCGAGCCGAAGCTTCTCCGCCACAGGGCCCGACCGTCGAGGAGCCCGAGAGGAGTGCGCCGCCGCCCCCTCCTCCGCTGGTGGTGGCCGCTGCAGAGGCCCAGCCGCCGGTGGTGGCCGCTAAAGAGGCTCAGCCGCCCGTGGTGGTGTTGCCCCCGGAGAGTCGCGCACCCCTCACGCCGTCTCCCCGCGCGGCGGACGTGCCGGCGTCGGCGGAAATTGTCGCGGTTTCGCCCCCGATGGCGAGGCCTGCGCTTGCGCCTGCAGTTCCCTCCCCTCCGCTGGTGATGATGCAGCCCCTGCGACAGACCGGCTCACACAGCTCACCGCTGTCGGGCAATGAAGCGGCCTTGGCGCAGCGGGGAAGCTCATCGGAAGCGGTCAACTCGCCGCGAGATGGGCCGGCTGGTGTCGGCGAAAAGGCCGCCGCTGCGGCTCGCGAAGCGGCCGCCGCGGTCGGGCGGGAAGATGCTGCGACGACAGCGAAGCAAGAAACCGCGATGGCGACGAAGCGTCTGCTTGCCGCGGCGGCGGCGCGCGAAGACGCACTCGCAAAAATCCGGCTCGAAGAAGCGGCGGTGGCGAAGCGACAACCGACTGAAGCGCGGGAGGAGGCTCTTGCCGCGACCGGGCGCGAAGAAGCATTACACAAGGAGCAATCCGACGCCGACGCGCAGAAGCGCGCCTCGCTTCCGACGGTCGCCCTGCAGGGCTCGCGTCCCGCTGCTCGCGAGGAAGTGTTGCCCGAACCGTCCCCGGCGCCCGCAGCGCTGGCGGTGCGCGAAGCGCCAACCGTGCCCGAAGTCAAGAAGTACAAGGTCGCCACCGCCGCCCCCGGTCGCCGCGCGCCTCCCGCTCCCCGCGCGGGCGCGCTCTCCGTCAAAGAGAAGCCAGGCTTCGCGCCGACGCCGACGCCGCCCGCCGCCGCGCACCGCGTGGCCGAGCCCGCGCGGAGGCTCATCACCGGCCTCGGCTTCCGCCCCGCGCAGGGCGGCGAGGTCATCGTCCACAGCGACAAGCCGCTCGAGTACGGCGTCTCCGGCGAGAATGAAGTCCTCCTCATTCACCTTCCGCACACCGCCATCCCGCTGCCGAACAACCGGCGGCCGCTCGACACGCGCTTCTTCGATGGACCGGTGCAGCGCATCGTTCCGGTGGCGGTTGCGGGCGGCACCGACGTCCGCATCGAACTGCGCGAGCACGCCGACTACGAGGTCGAGCAGCAGCTCAGCCCGAACGGCGCGGTTTTGACGGTGACCTTCTCGACTCGCCATTAGTCAGCTAAAAGCGCTTTCCAAAGATGAAGCCCGGCCGCTCCATCGCAGCATTCGTTTTGCTCGCGTCGAGCGCGGTCGCCGCCGACGTCCCTGCCGTGCTTTTGGCCGGACCACCCGGGCAGCTGGTCAACATCGAGGCGGACCACCTCGAGTACGAAATCGACACCCGCGTCATTCGCCTCGAAGGGCACGTGCTGGTGCGACGTGGCGACGCTACGCTGCGAGCCTCGCACGGCGTGCTGGATCGCACGGCAAACCAGCTCAAGTTGACGGGCGATGTCTTTGGCCTCCAGGGCCGCCAGGTCTTCCTTGCCGACGCGGCGCTGGTCGATCTCAACCTGCGCAGCGCCGACCTGACCAACGCCGTCATCTTCCTCAAAGAGCGCACTGTTTCCGAGAGCAACCCGCGGGCGGGAAAAAATCAACTCACGCTGCACGGCAAGCGCGTCCGCCGTCTTTCAACCACCACGCTTGCTGCGTACGACGTCACCTTCACGCCCTGCGACTGCCCCGGCGAGCCCGACTTCGAGATCGCGGCAGAGACCGCCCTCATCGAAGGAGACCGCGCGCACCTGAGCGGCGCGCACCTGGTGCTGGGCGGGCTGCCCATCCCGATCTTTCCCCTCTCCATACCCCTGACGAGTCGCCAGTCGGGCCTGCTCTCCCCGCTGTTCGGCGGCAGCATCGTGACTGGCTTCACCCTCGCGCAGCCTCTCTTTCTAACGCTCGGACGGAGTCTCGATCTCACGCTCACGCCCGGCTACTACCTCGGAGGCGGCAACTCGCCGGCGCCGAGTCCAAGTGTGGCCGCGCTGGGTGCCCGCAACGTGCGCGGACCGAGGCTTGGAATCGAGACTCGCTATGCGCCCTTCGAAAATACGCGCGGCTCTTTCTCGCTCGATCTTCTCTACGATCTCGATCGGGGCGCCTCGCTCGGCTATGCAGTCAGCGGCGAGCCGGACACCGGCCCGGGGCGCGGCTTCGGCGGGGTGCGTGGCATCGCTCACCTCGCCCACCGGACCGAAGGCGCCGCGGGCACTTTTGCGGTGCAGGGGACCCTGGCGACCGACACCGTGGTGGTCGCCGACATCGATCCCTTGCCGCTCGATCGTTCCCTCGACTATCTGCGCACGGACGTGGGCGCGTGGCGCGCGAGCGGCCCGGTCAGCGTGGGCGCGGACGCGACGCTGTTGCAGGACGTGCGGATCCCGGACGTTGGGACTCCCGATCGACGGCTCTTCGGCCCCGAGCGGCGACACACTTTTCAGCGGCTGCCGGGCGTGTTCGCGCAGGTCGCGCCGGTGGGATTCGGCTTCCTCACCGCCGCGGCCGAGGCGAGCGTCGTTGAATTCTCGCCGATCGGCACTCGCGATCCGCTGGAGCGGGCCACTGCCTTCGGCCCCACCGATCGGGTCTTCGATCGCGGCTTCGCCGCGTCCGTTTTTACGGCGGGTCCCGACTACGGTCGCGCGCGGGCGCTGCGTTTTGATCTCGCGCCGAGGCTCGTGGCCGCGCTGCCATCCGACCTGCCTGTCCAACTCGCCGTCCACGCAGGCGCCCGCGCCGATGCCTGGCTGCTGCAAGGCGTGGACGGTCGCGACCACCAGCGGGCCTACCTCACGGCTGGCGCGCGGGCGAGCGTCGACCTCGAGCGCCGCTACGGCGAGCGGCTGCATGTGATTACGCCCGAGCTGCGCGTCCGCGTCATCTCCGCCTCGCTGCAAGGAGGCGGGCCTTCCATCGGCGATCCCGCCGACGCTGGCGGCGCGGACTACTCCCGCTCTCTCGACGAAGCGGAGCAGGGGCTCGGCCCTGGCCAGGGCCGCCGCGACCTCACCAAAACCAGCGGCGTGCCGGCAGCCCGAAGGCCGTACGACGAGCTCGACGGCGCGGCGCCCAGCGGGGGCGAGGTCGAGGCCACCTTCGGCATCTCACAAGCCCTCTGGACCAAGACGTCCGCGCTCCCCTCGCGTACGCTGCGCTTCGATCTGCTGCAGGACGTGCTGCTCTGGAACGGCAGGTCGAGCGGCGGAGCCGGGACCCGCCGGGGCCGCCTGGGCGAGGCCAGCGTCTCGGCCGCGGTGCTGCTCGGCGCGGTCGGTATCTCAACGCAAGTCCGCTACGACTGGCCGACGCAGCAAATCTCCGCGCTCAACGCCAACCTGACTGGCTTACGCGACTGGCGCGGCGACGAAATCCACGGGGGCCTGTCCCTCCTGCGCGGGAGCACCAGCGAACGCCTGCGCACCGGGGTCGACGAACTCTTCTCGGCTGCGCGTCTTGCGGTGGCATCACCCGACGGTCTCTCAGGCAGCGCGTCGATCGGTGCCTCGGGCGTGCTCCCGGTGATGCGAAACGGCCTGCACCTCTCCTACGATCTGATCCGCTATCTGTTCGTCGGGCTCAACGGTGCGCCCAGCCCCGCTTACCTCGAGGACTGGGACCACCGCGTTGGCCTGGCCTTCGAGCCGCCCTGTCACTGCGCGACGGTCGGCCTGACCGTCACCGCCAGGGTCAAGGACGGCAAGCTGTTCGGCGCCCCGACGTATTCGTTCGTGCTGGACTTGAAATCGCTAGGCTCGTTCGCGAGCTTTTGAAAGGCGCCATGGCACAGGCAAGCGTCGTCAAGGAAGTGGGGCGGAAGATCAGGCAGCTGCGGCTGTCTCGCGTCGGGCCTAAAATGACGCAGGAAGAACTCAGCGAGCGCGCTCGCATCAGCGTCTCGTTTCTCTCCATGATCGAGCGCGGCGAGCGGTCGCCTCACCTGGAGACGCTCGCGAAGATCGCCTTGGCTCTGGAGGTGCGGTTGGCCGATCTCTTTCTCCACGATGACGAGCCGGGCAACGTCGTGGAATCCATGTTTCGTCCGCTCCTCGATGCCTGCCGCAAGCACAGCCTCGGCAAGCGGGACGTCGACCGCCTGGTTTCGGTGGTGCGCTCCCTGTTCGCTTGACATGGCGCCCGCGCGACTGGAACGTGGCGCGCAAATGCCGTCCTCCGAACTCCAGGAAGAAGACCGCGGGCCCGCGCGCTGGCTGATCCTAAACCGTCCTGCACAGCGGAATTCACTTACGGCCGGGCTGGTGCTTTTGCTGCGGGAGGCGCTCACCCGCGCGGACCAGGATCCCGCGGTCCGCGCCATTTGCCTGACCGGAGCGGGCGAGAAAGCGTTCTGCGCGGGCGCTGATTTGTCCTTCGCGCCTGCATCGGACGGGCTATTGGCCGCGCACGAAGCGCGCCGTGCTTACGCCGCGCTGCTCGCCGAATTTACCCGGCTGGGAAAGCCGGTCGTAGCCTGCGTCAACGGCGCCGTCATGGCGGGCGGGCTGGGGCTCCTGGCCTCCTGCGATCTCGCCGTGGCTGTCGAGGACGCGAGCTTCGGCGCGCCCGAGGTGGACGTCGGGCTCTTTCCCTATATGGCGCTCGCGCCGCTCTCGCGCTGCATTGGCCGCCGGGCCGCGCTGGAGCTGGTGCTGACGGCGCGGAGGCTCGACGCGGCCGAGGCGAAAAGCATCGGCCTGGTGAACCGGACGGTCCCCCGCGCCGAGCTCGCCCTGCGCACGCAGGAGCTGCTCGAGACGTTGGCCGCGAAGAGCCCGGCCGCGCTGCGCCTTGGCCGCCGCGCTTTCTATGCCACGCAAGACCTGCCCTACGAGCAGCAGCTCGAGGCGCTTTGCGCGCAGCTGAGCCTTAATGCACTGGCCGAGGATGCGCTCGAGGGCGTCTCGGCTTTTCTCGACAAGCGCAAGCCTGACTGGAAGGGACGATGAACGACAAAGCCATCATTACCTGCGCGCTCACCGGGGTACTCGCCAATCGCAAGCAGTGCCCGTGGGTGCCGTACACGCCGGTCGAGATTGCCGAGGAGGCGCGGCGCGCGTACGAGGCGGGCGCGAGCGTGGTCCATATCCACGCGCGCACCGACGAGGGCGCGCCCACCTTCGAGCCCGACGTCTATGCGCGTATCCGCACGGAGACGGAGAAACGCTGCCCGGTGATCCTCAATTTTTCCACCGGCGGCGCTGGCTCGATGGAGTCCCGCGTCGCCCATATCGCGCAGGTAAAGCCGGCCATCGGCGCACTGAATATGGGCTCGATGAATTACGCGAAGTATTCACAGAAGCGCAAAGAGTTCGTCTTCGATTTCGTCTTCGAGAACCCCTTCCGCGATATCTCCTATTTATTAGAGGTGATGCGGTCCGCGAACGTGAAGCCGGAGCTGGAATGTTTCGATGTCGGGCATACCAACAGCATCGGACCGCTGCTGGACAAGGGCCTGCTGAAAGAGCCGCTTCAATTCAGCTTCATCATGGGCGTGCTGGGCGGCATCCGCGCCACCACCGAGAACCTGGCCATGCAGGCGCGCGAGACGCCGCGCGGGTCCACCTGGGAAGTCATCGGCATCTCACACGACCAGTGGCGGATGGTCGGCGCCGCCCTTACCCTCGGCGGCAACGTGCGCGTAGGCCTGGAGGACAACTTCTATCTCGACAGCGAAGGCCGGCAGATGGCGACCTCCAACGGCGACCTGGTCGCCAAGGCCGCGCGCATGGCCCGCGACATGGGCCGCGAGCCAGCCACGGTGGATGAGGCGCGGCAGCTGCTCTCGCTGGACGCGGTCTGGTAGCCACGAAGCATTCGGTCAAAGGAGGAGCGGCCCGTGAAAAAAATTCGCTTGATGACCCCCGGCCCGACGCCTGTTCCCGAGCGGCTCTTGCTGCGTATGGCGCAGCCCATCGTGCACCACCGGTCGCCGGAGTTCGAGGCTGTCTACGCCCGCGTCCGCGAGGGCCTGCAATGGCTCTTCCAGACGAAGCACGACGTCGTTCAATATGCGGCCAGCGGCACCGGCGCCATGGAGGCGGCGCTGGTCAACTTTCTCCGCAAGGGCGACGAGGCCATCGTCATTGATGCCGGCAAGTTTGGCGAGCGCTGGACCAAGCTCGCCAAGGCTTACGGCGTCACCCCCATCGTCGTTAAGTGCGAGTGGGGCAATGCGGTCGAAGTTCCGGCCGTCGAGAAGACGCTCAAAGAACACCCGGGTGCAAAAGCCATCTTCGTCCAAGCCAATGAGTCCTCAACAGGCGTCTATCACCCCATCAAGGAACTCGCAGCCGCCGTGGCGAAGACGCAGGCCATCCTGGTGGTGGACGCCATCAGCGCGCTCGGCGCCATGCCGCTGCCAATGGACGAATGGGGAATCGATATCCTGGTGAGTGCCTGTCACAAGGCATTGGGCCTGCCGCCGGGCATCGCCTTCCTCGCCGCGAACGAAAAGGCGTGGCGGCTGAACGAGACGGCCGATCTGCCGCGCTTTTATTTCGACGTCAGGCGCGAGCGCGATAATCAACGGAAGAACCAGTCCGCCTGGACGCCGGCCATTTCCCTCACCGAGGGCCTGGACGAATCACTCGCGATGTTCAAAGAGGAAGGACTCACGGAATGCTTTGCCCGCCACGCCCGGCTGGCACATGCGGCCCGCGCCGGCATGGAGGCGCTGGGCCTCACGCTCTTTGCAAAGAGCCCTTCCAACGCGATGACCACCGTGCTTTCGCCCGCAGGAGTCGATAGCGAGAAGCTCTGCAAGCACCTCTTCAATCAATATGGAATCAAGCTGGTGGGCGGGCAGGACGCGGTCAAGGGCAAGATCTTCCGCATCGCGCATCTGGGGTACTTCGACGACTTTGATATGCTCATCGTCATCGGTGCCATTGAGCGAAGCCTCAAGGATCTGGGCGCAACTGTCGAGTTGGGACGCGGTCTCTCTGCCGCGCAGCGCAGCTCCTACGCGGACAAGTGATGCGCATCCTGATCGCCGACGAACTCTCGCGCGGGGCTTCAGGCATCCTCGAGCGCATCCCCGGCGCGCGGGTCGACTGCAAGGTGGGCTTTTAATTTAACCCGGCCGCTTTTTGCGGGAGATCATTCCTGGCTGTGACGCGCTCGCGGTCCGCAGCGCGACCAGGTGAGTTCGACCACAAAGCCCGAGCCATCGTGATAGGGAACGGCCATGTCCAATGTGGTGATTGTCGGCGCGCAGTGGGGTGACGAAGGCAAGGGCAAGATCGTCGACCTCTTCACGTCGTGGGCCGACGTGGTGGTCCGCTACCAGGGCGGTGCCAACGCCGGCCATACGCTGGTCGTGGGCGGCATCAAAACGGTGCTCCACCTGGTGCCGAGCGGCGTGCTCCACCCCGGCAAGCGATGCTTCATCGGCAACGGCGTCGTGGTCGATCCCGAGGCGCTCCTCGACGAGGTCGATCTACTCAAGAGCAAGGGCCTGCTCTCCGACCCGGCACAGCTGGTGGTCAGCCAGAACGCGCACGTCATCTTGCCGTGGCACAAGCGCATCGACGCGGGTCGCGAGGCCAAGGCGGGCAAGGCAAAGATTGGCACCACCGGCCGCGGAATCGGGCCTTGCTACGAGGACAAGGTCGCGCGACGGGGCATCCGCATCTGCGACCTGCTCAAGGGCGAGGCGCTGAAAATCAAGCTGTCGGAGCGCATCGACGAAGCCAACGCGCAGATCGCGGCGCTGGGCGGCGAGAGGGTCGAGCTGGAACCGCTCTACGACTTGTGTATGCGCCGTGGCGAAAGGATCGCGCCCTACATCGGGGACGTCTCGGAGAAGCTGACACACGAGGCCGAGCGGGGCAAAGCCATCTTGTTTGAAGGCGCGCAGGGAACGTTGCTTGATGTCGATCACGGGACCTATCCATTCGTGACCAGCTCGAACACCGTGGCGGGCAATGCGGCGGTGGGCTCGGGATTGGGGCCGACTGCAATTGATTCAGTGATTGGCATTACCAAGGCCTATACGACCCGCGTCGGCAATGGCCCGCTGGTGACCGAATTGAATGACGCAACCGGTGAGCGGCTGCGCAGCGTTGGCGCCGAGTTCGGCACCGTCACCGGCCGCCCGCGCCGCTGCGGCTGGCTGGACGCGCTGGTGCTGCGCTACTCGGCGCGGGTCAACGGCATGTCCGGATTGACAATCACCAAGCTGGACGTGCTCACCGGCTTCGACAAGGTGCTGATCGCGGTCGGCTACAAGCTGGCTTCCGGCAAGACGGTCACGGAGTATCCGAGCGACTCGGACCTGCTGGCGGAAGCGCAGCCGGTCTACGAGGAGCTCCCGGGCTGGAAGGAGCCGCTCGGCGGGATGCGCGAATACTCCGAGCTGCCAGACCACGCGCGCCGCTACGTCGAGCGCGTCGAGCAGCTGGTCGGGGTCGAGGCCATCGCCATCTCGGTCGGCGCCGACCGCGGCGAGACCATCGTCCGCAAAAATCCGTTTCGCCATGCCTAAGCCGACCTGGAAAGGCCACGGCATCCTCGAGAGTGTCGGCGTCACCTTCGCCGGCATGGGCCGTCCGCCGCAGCGCCAGCAGGTCCCGAATTCGTCGCCGGAGCTCGAGCAAAAGATCCAGCCGGAGGCACCCGTGGCCGACGCGGTCATCGTCGATGCAATCCGGACAGCGCGCGGGAAACGCAAGGAAAGCCTTGCGTCGGTTCACCCGGTCGATCCGGGGATCACGACCATCATCGATGGCAAAGTGGACTGACTGCCGCGCGCGATCGACGGCACCCGCAAACAAAGCAGTGGCGAAGCCGGGCGGAAAGACTGCTCTCCCGCAGGCGCTGGTATATCGTCCGCGACTATGCCTCTCCGGACTGCATGCCTGCTTGCGGCGCTCCTTTTGATGCCGGCGGTCGCGGCTGCGAAGCGACAGCCCGCCCATCGCGCAGCGGCCACGCAGCCGCACCGCGAGAAGGGGCTGGCGGCCGCGGCTGCGGGCAAGGAAGACGACGCAGTCGTCGAGTTCGAGCTGGCCATCAAAGGCGATCCCGCCGACGAAGTTTCACAGCACGAGTTGGGAAAGGTGCTCTTCAAGCAAGGCAAGCTGTCTGAGGCCATCGCGCGCTTTCAAGCCGCGGTGAAGCTGGAAGAGAAGGACGCTCTCGCCTGGTACAACCTCGCGTTCGCCAGCCGGAAGTCACAGAAATTCGATCAAGCCGCGGCTGCGTACCAGCGCTACACGGTGCTGACGCCCGACGATCCGGACGGTTTCTTCGGACTGGCCGAATCGCTGCGGCAGGCGGGCCGGGCGGGCGAGGCCATTGCTGCATTCAAAACCTATATCCAGAAGGAAGCGCGGCCCAGCGAGCAGAGATATGTCGAGCGCGCGAAGGAGCGCATCGCCGAGTTGGAACTCGCGAACCAGGCCGCGGCGGAGAAGGCCGTGCAGGAGAAGGACGCGGCAGACAAGGCGGCCGCGACGCGGAGCGCCCAGGAGAAGGTGCTGGCCGAAGTTCGCAAAGCCGCCGCGGAGCGCGCGGCTGAAGAGAAAATGACGGCCGAGCGCGGCGCGGGCGAGAAGTCGACAGCGGCCTTGGCGCAAGCCGTCCCGGCGACGTCCGCGAGCGCAAAGGACCCCACTCTTGCGTCCGGGCCGACCATCGCTCCGTCCGACTCTCCTGCGCAGGCTGCCGCGCGCAGCAAAATCGCCGAGGGCGACCGCGCCTTCGCGGCCAAGGATTTTCGCGTCGCCCTCTTCGCCTACCAGGACGCGCACATCGCCGAGCCCAAAAGCCTGGACGCCATCCTCAAGGCAGGCCAGGCCTACGCGCGCCTGGGCCACGACGACGAGGCCATCGATCAATGGACCAGCGCCATCGCGCTCGATCCGAACAACTCGCAGGCGCAGGAATGGGTCGCCGCGGCGCACGCGCGCAAAGCGGCGCTTGCCGAAAGCAGCGCCTCCGCTCAAGCGGCGCAGCCTGTCGCGACGCCACCGCGGCTGATCGCGCTCGAGCGGCCTCCCGCGAAGCCGCAGGCGCAAGCCGAAGGGCCGGGGAAAGATTCCGCGACGCCGCCGCTGGTGGTCGCCCAGCCATCCGACGAGGCGGCCGCCATTGCGCATTACCGCTCCGGCGTCACCCTCATTCGCGAAAAGCGCTACGAGCAGGCCGTCATTGAACTGGACCAGTCGCTGGCGCTGAAACCCAACTTCACCTCAGGCATGATTGCGCGCGGCTCTGCAAAGATCGGCCTGGGCCGCTACCAGGACGCCCTCGCCGACTATGCCGCGGCGCAGGATTCCGATCCGTCGCTCGCCTCTCCGCTCTTCGGTCTCGCCGAGGCCTATCGCGGGCTGGGCCAAGCCGAAAAGGCTGCCGACCTCTACCGTCGCTTCGCCAGCTCAACTGCCCCCGACGCGCAGCCGAATCTCAAGCCCTACGCGCTCCAGAACGCGCAGGCCCTGGCGCCGAAATAGCGCAGGCGACGTTGCTTGTCTCCCAAGCGACGATTTGCGGTTGCATCTCCGTTGCGCTCAAAGAGTTCGCGATCTATGTCTCGCCAAAAAATCGAGATCAAACCCCAATGCCCGAAAAAGCCCCATTCCCCTCTGTCGACGACAAGAAGCCAGCCCCGGCCGCGCGCCCGATGCCGGACGCCGCGCAGCCGCCCGACGGTCCCGCTCCCGCTTCCCCTCCCGCCAGCAACGTGTTCGTGGCGCCCGGAAAGCAGTCGACCCCGCGCGGTGACCAGCACCCAGCCCAGCCGGCGCATCCTGGCGTGCCGCTTTCACCGCCTGGAATCGTCCCCGAGTCCGACGTGCGCCTGCACAGCCCCGCCGCCGCCACACCTCCGGCCGGGCGCCCGCGCCAAGACGACCTCGGCGACCTTCCCAAAGGTTATGGAGACGGACGGCTGGTGGCAATGGTGCGCGATCCCGCAACCCTCTTCATCTACTGGGACCTCTCCGCGCAGCAGGTCGAGCAGGCCTTCTCGGACATCGGCCCGTCCCGCGCGGTTCTCAAGCTCTGGAATGCGCGCCACGGCGCTGGCGAACTGGTGCGCGAAGCGGAGGTCCAGCTGGAGACGCGAGGCTGGTATTTGCGCGACCTGCCCGTGGGCAGCGAGCTGCGCGTCGAGCTGTGGGCCATGGGCGAGCGGGGAGCCCGCCTGCTCCGCGCGGCGCGACCGCTCCGCCTGCCACCGGGCCTCCCGTCCGATCAGCTCGAGGCTTTTTATGTCCGCCTCGATTTGAACCAACCGCTTCCCCGGGACGGTATCGCCGGGAAGCGCGCACTCGAATACGTCGGCGGACCGCCGATGGAATGGGACCGGCGCCTGGATTCGCGCCACCGCTCGGACTCGCATCCTTCGTCAGGAAGCATGCCCTGGAGCGGCACGCTGCCGAACCGCTCGGGCTCCGCCGGCTCCGGGGAGGGTCAATGAGCGGCGGAAAGGGCGCGCTCGCGATCGTGCTTCACGCGCACCTTCCGTATGTGCGCCACCCTGAATATCCGGATTTCCTCGAAGAGGATTGGCTCTACGAGGCGATCACCGAAACTTATCTGCCGCTCCTGGAAGCCTTCGACCGCTGCGTCGATGATGGCGTCCCGTTCCGTATCACCATGACGCTGGCGCCACCCTTGGTCAGCATGCTGCGAGACGAGCTCCTGATGTCGCGCTACGCCAAGCGGCTGGATGCGCTGTGCGAGCTCTGCGATAAAGAAGTTCACCGCACTCGCGGCGACGCGCACTACGGCCCGCTGGCCTGGCATTACCGCGACCATCATTACCATCTGCGACGGCTCTTCCACGATCGCTACAAGCGAGACCTGGTGGGCGCATTCAAGCGGCTGCAGGACGCGGGAGCGCTGGAAATCATTACCTGCGGCGCCACCCACGGTTTCCTCCCGCTGATGGCGCATCCGGAGGCGGTGCGCGCGCAGATCCAGGTCGCCTGCAATCATTACCGGATGCACTTTGGCCGCGACCCGCGCGGGTTCTGGCTGCCTGAATGCGGCTATGCCCCCGGCATCGACAAGTTCCTGGCGGCCGAGAACATTCGCTTCTTCTTTGTCGATTCGCACGCGCTCGCCAATGCCGTGCCGCGTCCGCGCCGCGGGGTCTACGCGCCGGTCTTCACCCCCAGCGGTGTGGCCGCTTTTGCGCGCGACCCTGAAAGCTCCATGCAAGTCTGGAGCGCCGAGACCGGCTATCCCGGCGATGGTGCCTATCGCGAGTTCTATCGCGATATCGGCTACGATGCGGATTACGAATACATCCGGCCGTATATCCAGGCCACCGGCGACCGCAAGAATGTCGGTATCAAGTATCACCGCATCACCGGCAAGGTGCCTTTGAGCGACAAGGCCATCTACGACCCGAAGGCCGCGGCAGCCAAGGCCGACGAGCATGCTGCTGATTTTCTCTTCAACCGGACCAGGCAGATTGAATACCTGCGCACCGCGTTCGGCAGCGGCGGCCCGCCGCCCATCGTGGTCAGTCCTTATGACGCTGAACTGTACGGCCACTGGTGGTTTGAAGGGCCCATCTTCATCGAGAAGCTGATCCGGAAGATCGCGTATGACCAGGACGTCCTGCAGCTGCAATCACCGGTCGATTACCTGGCCGAATACCCCGAGCAGCAGGTGGCGCAGCCGCCGATGTCTTCGTGGGGCGCGGGCGGATATTCGGCGGTCTGGCTGGACGAGTGCAATGACTGGATCTATCGATATCTCCATAAGGCCACCGAGCGCATGATCGACCTGGCGCGCGATTACCCGGACGCGAGCGGCGTCGAGCGGCGCGCGCTGAACCAGGCCGCGCGCGAATTGCTGCTGGCGCAGTCCAGCGACTGGGCCTTCATCATCAAGACCGGAACCATGGTCGATTACGCGGTGCGCCGCACGCGCGAGCACCTGCTGCGCTTCACCCGGCTCTACGAGCAGTTGAAGGCGCACCAGCTGGACGAGCCCTGGCTCACGTCAGTCGAGGCGAGCGACAATCTATTCAGCGAAATCGATTACCGCGTCTACCGACCGGCAGCAGCTTCGTAGACTCCAACCGCCGCCGACCAGAGCCCGGATGAGCGCCCGCTCGAAGGGCCAGCCGAGGCCCTGGCCGATCGCCCGCTGCGCCGCGGCGCCCTCCATGTACAGATTGTGCCGTACCAGACACTGGATTGGAGAAACCGGGCATGCGCGTTGCGCTTCTATCGACTCCTTTCCTCGCTACGCCCCCGCGTGGCTACGGCGGCACCGAGCTGGTGGTTGCCGAACTGGCCCGAGCACTGGCCCTGCGCGGTGTAGAAGTCGTCGTCTACGCGACCGGCGACTCAGTGCTCGAGACCCCCGAAGGCGCGAGCGGGTCCATCGAAGTGCGGTCCCGCTTCACCGAACCGCAGTGGCCGCCCGCGCCCGGCGTCGACCGCATCCATTCCTCCTGGTGCCTGCGCGACGCCGCACGCGACCCGCGCGGCTTTGACGTGGTCCACCTGCACACGACGGGCGCATTGGAGATGGCGCGGCTCTGCCCTTATCCGATGCTTTACACGATTCATCACCCGGCGACCCCGTCGCTGACCGCTCTCTTCCGCCAGGCGCCGCAGATCATGCTCGTGGCCATCAGCCGGAGGCAGGCGGAGCTGGAGCCGGCGCTGGTCTCGACGGTGGTGCACCACGGCCTTGATCCGGCCCGGTTTCCGGCCCTCCCCGACCAGGGATATCTGCTCTTCCTGGGTCGCTATTCACGCGTGAAGGGCTGCGTGGAAGCTATCCAGACCGCGGTGCGCGCGCGCCTGCCGCTGGTCATGGCCGGCGAACCGCACGAGAACGACTATTACCAGCGGGAAGTTGCGCCGCTCATCCGCAAGCACGGCGTAATCGAGGTCGGCCCGGTCGATGGCAAATCCAAGCAGGCGCTGCTTGCGCGGGCGCGGGCACTGCTCTTTCCCATTCAATGGGAAGAGCCCTTTGGACTGGTGATGATTGAGGCAATGCTCTCGGGCGTGCCGGTCATCGCGACGGATCGCGGCAGCGTGGGTGAAGTCGTCGAGGACGGCAAGACGGGCGTAGTCTGCGCGGGCCAGACAGAGATGGTGGCCGCTGCACGCATCTCGGCAACGTTGTTCGATCGGGCGAAGATCCGCGCCCGCGCCCGCGAGCGCTGGCCGGCCGCGAGAATGGCGGCCGACTATCTGCGGCTCTATGAACAGCTGATGGCATCGCGTCTGGTGGACGAGGAAAGCGCCGCGGCGGAGGCTTGATGACGGCGGCGGAGGCTTGATGACAGCGGCGGAGGCTTGATGACAGCGGCGGAGGGTCGAATGGCAACCGAGCGGGGAGGCGAGCGCGCGCTCACCAGCGTCGGCGCCGAAGAGTTGCTTGGATATACCGACCTGGGTTCGCTCCCGGAATCAACGGGCACCGACAAGCTGGTGCTGAAGAAAGGGAACCTCTTTGCGGTCACCGGGCGCCTTGGCGATATCCACCCTCCCGGCGCGCGCGATATGGGCGCGTATTTCGAGGACACGCGCTTCTTGAGCCTGCTGCGGCTTCATATTGCCGGCGGGCCCCCGGTGGTGCTCTCGACGCAATCGTCGTCGGAGTACGCCTCGCAGATCGATATGACCGTGACCTCGATGCACTTCGGCGGCGTCTTCGCCGATCCGGTCAATTTCCTTCATCTGCGGCGCGAGCAATTGATGGACGACCTGTTCGTCGAGCGGCTGACGCTGACGAACTACCTGACTCGCGATATCGATTACTGGCTCGAATATGAGTTCGCCGCGGACTTCGCCGACCAGTTCGAGGTCCGCGGCGCGAAGCGTCGCGAGCGCGGGACCTATTTCCGGCCACGGGTCCTGAAAGATCGGGTGGTCTGTTGTTACCAGGGCCGCGACGGCGTTCTCTATCGCTCGGAGGTCCGCTTTCCCACGCGCACCCCGCAGGAGCTCTCGGAGTCGAAGGCGCGCTTTGCCTTTCACCTCGGCCCCAACGAGACCATCACGCTGGAGCTGCAAGTGGTGCCGTCGCTGCACGCGGTGCGCTCCGGCACCTCGGTCCGCGAGGCCGCCGACGCCGCCCGCAGCGAGGGCTACCAGCCGCCACCGCTGCTGTCGGAGGAGCCAGAGTCGGGCTGGACTTATCCGGGTAGCCATCCCTCTTCGCATCCGTCGCCGCCGCGCCGCTTTGATGAGCGCGTCTCCTCGGCACGGGCCGACTACCGGCAATGGGCTGAATCGTCGGCGCTGGTCGAGAGCAGCGAGGAGGCGTTCAATTCCGCGCTGGCCCAGGCAGTGGCCGATTTCAAAGCGCTGAATATCTATTGGGACGGCCGCAAGGTCATTTCGGCGGGTATTCCCTGGTATGCGTCGCCATTCGGCCGCGATGCCTTGATCACTGGCTTTCAATCCCTGCTGGTCAATCCCGATATCGCGCGCGACGCGCTCTTTTTCCTCGCCGCGCACCAGGGCAAGCGGGTCGACGACTTCCGCGAGGAGGAGCCGGGAAAGATCCTCCACGAGATCCGCCGGGGCGAATTGGCCCGCACCGGAGAGGTGCCACATACCCCTTACTATGGCAGCGTCGACAGCACCCCACTGTGGCTGATTCTTTATACCGAATACCTGCAATGGACCGACGACCGCGCCACCCTGGAGCAGCTGCTGCCCGCGGCCGAGGCGGCGCTGCGCTGGATTGAAGAGTACGGCGACAAGGACGGCGACGGCTTCGTCGAATACGAAAGGAAGACCGAGCGCGGGCTCATCAACCAGGGTTGGAAGGATTCCTACGACGGAGTCCCGCACCTGGACGGCCGCCCCGCGAAAGCGCCGGTGGCGTTGGTGGAGGTGCAAGGCTACTGCATCGACGCGCGACGGCGGATGGCACGGCTGTATCGACAGCTGGGTCGCCGCGACGACGCCGCGCGCTGCACCGCTGCCGCCAAGGAACTCACCCGGAGAATGGACGACGCGTTCTGGATGGAGGGCTCCGGCTGTTACGCGCTCGCGCTCGACGGCGACAAGCGGCAAGTCGGCAGCGTGGCCTCCAATGCGGGTCACCTGCTCTTCTCACGAGTGATCTCCGAGCAGCGCGCGCGCCGCGTGGCGCGGACCTTGTTGTCCCCCGCCAGTTATTCGGGCTTTGGTATCCGCACGCTCGCGCGGGGCCAGCGGGCTTATAACCCGCTCAGCTATCACAATGGCACCATCTGGCCGCACGACAACTCGCTGATTGCCATGGGCCTGTCGAACTATGGAATGCAAAAGCAGGCCGCTCAGCTTCTGACCGGCGCTTATGACGCCGCCCGCCAGTTCCGTCACTACCGATTGCCAGAGCTGTATTGCGGGATGGAGGGCGCCATGGTGGTCAGCTATCCGGTCTCCTGCTCGCCGCAGGCCTGGGCGTCGGGCGCGTTCTTCCTCATGCTGCGCGCTTGTCTGGGCCTTTATCCGGACGCGCCGCGCCGGTCTCTGAAGATCGTCAATCCGCAGCTGCCGCCCTGGATGGAAGAGTTGACCATTTCACGCCTGCGCGTGGGCAACTCTCGCGTCACACTCCAGTTCACCCGGCATGGCGATGGCTGCTTCGCGGCCATTACCGAGACCGAGGGTGAGCCTTTGTCCTGTCGCATCGAGGTCGGCGCCCAGGCGGCTGACGAGCCTTGAAGTGCCTTTTGTCCGGACAGGTAAATCCTGACTCAAGCCGCCCGCGCGGGCGCCGGGAGGGCCGGGGTTGTCATCCGGCCCGGCACCTTGCGCTTGAACGCGACACCGTGGGCGCGCGCGATCTCCAACACCTCGCGGCCGCGCTGGGTCTTGGCTGCGCGCTTTAGAATCCAGCCGCCGAAGAGGGCAATGAAGCCACCCGGGATGATGATCGCTGCGAGGAGGAGGGCGAGGGTTTTGGGGTTCACGCGCCTCAAGTCTGCAATTCGGG
The DNA here is from genome assembly GCA_025358085.1 of Deltaproteobacteria bacterium. Classification (GTDB taxonomy): domain Bacteria; phylum Myxococcota; class Myxococcia; order Myxococcales; family 40CM-4-68-19; genus JANYKT01. Next base: position 30,563 of record JANYKT010000141.1, read on the forward strand.
GACCACTGCGTATTCATGTACTGCCGTGCTAAGGAGCGCCGCATGAGCGAGCTTTTTCAAAGCGTGCAGGACGCCGAGGCGAGGCTGCGGGCAGTCGGGTATCTGCCTTCGACGGAGATCGCCACCAGCGCTTTCCTCGCCGATCGCCTTGAAAAGCCCATTCTGGTCGAGGGGCCGGCCGGCGTGGGCAAGACAGAGCTTGGGCGAGCGCTGGCCCAGGCCACCGGCCGTACACTGCTGCGGCTGCAATGTTACGAGGGTCTCGATGAGGCAAAAGCTCTCTACGAGTGGGAATACGCCAAGCAGCTTTTATATACGCAACTCCTCAAGGACAAAATCGCCGAAACCATCGCCGGGGCAGGCACGCTTAAAGAGGCGGCCGAGCGCATTGCCGGCTCGGAGGACCTCTTCTTCAGCGAGCGCTTTCTGCTGCCACGCCCTATCCTCGCCGCCATTCGCAGCCCCAAACCAGCGCTGCTGCTCATTGACGAGATTGATAAGGCAGATCCCGAGTTCGAGGCGTTTCTGCTCGAGGTATTGTCGGACAATGCGGTCACGGTGCCGGAGATCGGGACCATCCAGGCCATCCATACGCCGCGGGTGGTGCTCACGAGCAATGCCGCGCGCGAGTTGTCTGACGCGCTGAAGCGGCGCTGCCTGCATCTTTATATCGATTTCCCCACGCCCCAGCGCGAGCTCGAGATCGTCCGCTCGCGGGTGCCGGGAGTGCAGGAGGCGCTGGCGCGCAAAGTGGTGGCGGCGATTCAGGCGATCAGAAAGCTGGACTTGAAGAAGCTGCCCTCCATCAGCGAAACGCTCGATTGGGTGCGAGCGCTGGCGCTGCTCAATGCTTCGACGCTCGACGGGCAGATTGTTGCCGATACGCTTTCGACGGTGCTGAAGTACGAGGCTGATATCGCTAAAGCAAAAGAGCATTTAAATTACATCGCCTCTGCGGAGTTGCCAGAGGCGGTCCGCTAAATAGACCTAGCGGTGCTTCCCGCTGCGCGCTTCGACGCGGGCCTGCGACCTCACCTGCACGTCCGCCCAGCCGGGGTAGCCGATGCGGACCGAGTCGGCCGACATATCCCCCAGTTCGACGCCGGACTTCTTGTCGCCGACCAGGAACCCGCCATGCGACCTGAAGAGGATATAGACGGCGGGGTCGTCGGTTGACATGCCTTGTTCCTGCTGATGGAAAATGTCTTCGGAGACCGATACCAGAACCACCCCCGGCGCGATTTCCTTCGCCTCCCCGAAGCGGAAAGTCTTGACCTGGTCATCCTTGTTGGCCCAGGGAGCCAGGCTGTGCCTCTCGGTGCCGGTGCGCTTCTTGAGCGCGGCGATCGTCGATAACGCCTTTGCATGGGTCAAGCGTCTGGTGCCGTCCCAGTCCTTGCGCACTTCGCGCGAGAGATATTGCTGAAGCGTCGCCTTGGCGAGAAAGACATCGGGCGATTCTTCGTTGAGCATGGACTGGACGCCCGCGTCGTCCCTTTCGATGGTCGACTCCACCGCGGTCAGGCCTGCCAGAACAAGCATCGTCGCGATCAACATGAGCAAGCTCCCCTCACACCGGTTTTGGTGGCGCTTTCTGCCACCCGACGGGAGCATGAGCATCCGACGTGCCAGCGGCAGCTGAGAGAGCGAGCGCCCGGTCCGACAACCGACAACAGTTGAACCTGGGAAAACCAGTTCCTCGAAAGGGAACTAACTTGCCGCGCGGGTCAGCGGCGTGGCCAACATCACGCGATCGCGGCCGGCCTTTTTGGCTTCGTAGAGGGCCGCGTCCGCCTTCTCGATCAGCCCGCCGAGGTCGGTCGCGTCGGTTCCATAGGTGGCGATGCCGATCGAGATGGTGCACGAGAGCGGCTCGCCCGTGGGCGTCGCGGCCACCGGAGAAGTCGCCACCGCGCGCCGCAGTTTCTCGGCCACCTCGGCTGCCTCGGCGCGGGCGATGCGCGGCAGGACCAGGCAGAACTCCTCGCCGCCGTAGCGCGCGACCAGGTCCACCTTGCGAACGTTCCGCTTGAGCAGGAGCGCCACGCCGCGCAGCACGCCGTCGCCGGCTGTATGGCCGTGCCGATCGTTGATGGTTTTGAACAGGTCGAGATCGATCATCAAGATGGACAATTCGTCGCCGAAGCGCAGCGAGCGCGACAGTTCCTGCTCCAGCCGGAGGAACAGCTGCCGCCGGTTCGCAACGCCGGTGAGCGCGTCGGTGTACGAGAGCTCCAGCGTCTGGGTGTAGAGCCGCGCATTGGCGATGGAGAGCGCGGCCTGCGCCGCCAGCGCCTCAGTGAGACGGATCTCCTGCGGCGTGAAGGCGTCCACCCGCACGCGGCTCAGGTTCATCACGCCCAACATCCTGCCTTTCGCGCGCAGCGGAACCGCCAGGAATGACCCGGCCTGCCGACGCGCGCTCTTGTAATGCAGGAAGCGCGCGTCCTGCTCGACGTCGGGCACGTAGATGGTCTTGCCCTGGGCGGCGACCTCGCCGGTGATGCCTTCGCCGAGGTGGAAGCGCATCCCGCGCGCGCCAGCCGGTGCCTTGCCAGCGACCGCCTCGACTACCAGCTGGTGGGTGCCCTCATCGACGAGCAGCACGCTGAAATCGTCGGTCGCCATCCGGGCGCAGATCTGTCGGCCCAGCGTCTCGAGCTGTTCGGGGAGATCGAGGCTGCCCGAAAGTGCCTTCGCCACCTCGAGCAGCAGCTCCATCTCGCCGATGTGCGCCTCGAGCTGGCGGTTGAGCGACTTGAGTTCGTCCTGCATGCGGATCTCGTGCTCCATCTGCTCGATGGACTGGCGCGTCTCGATGTGCTCCACCGCCATGTCGGTGACCCGCGCGAGCATGGTGTTGAAGCTGCGTGCGAGTTGGCCGAGCTCGTCTTCGGAGGAGACCTTGGCACGCACCAGGAACTCGCCCAACTCGGCGCGGCCCATCACCTTCCAGAGCGCCTGGATGGGCTTGATGAGGAACAGCCGCGCCGCGATGACGGTGACGATGCCGGCGAAGGTGAGGGAGAGCAGGGTACCGAGCAGCGCGCCGCGCCGGAGCTGGGTGAAGGCGAGCGCCGGGTCCGTCTGCGCGAGGGCCTGGGTGTGCGCGATCAGGACGGCGAGGCCCACGAGCAGCACCACTGCGGAGGGGATGGCCGACGCCAGGAGGAGCTTCAAGGCGAGCGAGCTGCGGAGGCGCTTGAGCACGGGCCTTCGATTGTACACGGGCGGCGATGGCGACGCCGGAAACCGCGCGGTCGGGATTTTGCGCCCGGCCGCAAGCTGCTGCACGGTCGGGTTTCATGTCCCGTTTCGCGCTCGCATTGCTTTTCTTTGGATCCGCAGCCGGAGCCGGAGCGGCGCGCGGCGAGGAGATCCGCATCGAGCTGCTGCGCGGGGCAAAAACATTGCGCCTGGGGCAGCATCAGGTCGCTGCTCGTGGCGCGCAGCTGCTGGTGGACGGCCGGGTGTCCGGGGCGCTCTCGGTCGCGGGCGGGCCGCTCGATGGCCGAGCGCTTCCCGGCCGCGTCGATGTCTTCGTCGACAAGGGCGCGCTGGTCGCGGTCAATACCCTGAACCTCGAGGAGTACGTCGCTGCCGTTGTCGCAAGCGAGGTGCCGGTGAGCTGGCCGGCCGATGCGCTCGAGGCGCAGGCGGTGGCGGCGCGCACCTTCGCGGTGGCGCAGAAGATCGCGCAGGGCCCCGGCGCGCGCGCGCATCTGCGCAGCACCGTGCTGGATCAAGTCTACAAAGGCGCGGTGGCAAAAGCGGCGCTGGCGGCGGCGCGCGCGACCGCGGGTGAAGTGCTGACCTTCGGCGCGGCGCCCATCGCTGCTTACTTCAGCGCCTCCTGCGGCGGCCGCAGCGAGAGCGGGGAAGACGGCTTCAACCTCGCGGCCGGCGCCACTCCGTACCTGCGGTCCGCCGAACCGGACGAAGACGAGCGGCCGTGGACGGTGAGCATTCCGCTCAGCAAGCTCGCAGCCTTGCTGCAGGCGCGGCTGCACGTGGAGATCGACTCCGTCTCGGTCGCGGCGCGCACCCCGAGCGGCCGCGCGCGTACGGTCCGGCTCGGCGCGCGCACGCTCTCGGGCGTCGAGCTTCGCCAGATCATCGGCTACGAGAAGCTGCCGTCGCTCTTGTTCGACGTCAGCGTGCGCTCGGGCGTCGCGGTCTTCACCGGCCGCGGCAGCGGGCACGGCGTGGGCTTGTGCCAGTGGGGCGCGCGCGAGCGAGCGCGCCGCGGCGAGCACTACCGGGAGATCCTCGCCCACTACTATCCGGGCGCCGAGATCCGCCGGATGTACTGATCGCGCCACGCCTCTCGCGGCTGTCCGTCCACCGCGGCGCGGGCCCGCAGGTAGAGCAACACCAGCGTCACCAGCGCGAGCGGCAACAGCAGCATTCTCAGCACCGCGGCTGCGACCAGCTGCCGCAAGCCCGGGCCGACGATCGCGTGCGCGCCGAGCGACCCCCCGAGCACCACGGCAACATAGAAGACGACGACGGCGAGCAGCGCCGGCCACTCCGCGCGCATCAGCACCCAGGAGCGCTCGAGCGCTTTGAGGCCACGCAGGTCCTCCACCATCGCGACCGGCATGGCGAAGGCGAAGCCGATGGCGAGCACCGCGCCGGGCACGACGCAGAGGCAACTGCCGAGCACCGTCAGCGCAACTGAAAGCACGCCGGTCGAGAGCAAGGGGCGGAACCGCGCGCCCACCGCGCCCCAGGCGTGCGAAGGTCCGGCCGCGGCGCCGAGTACGACGGGCACCACTGCCGCGAGCGCCAGCAGCGTGGCGAGAAGCAGCATGGCCACGCCCGCCAGCAGCGCCAGCAGAAGCGGTCCCATTTTCGCAAGCCGCAGATGAAGGCTGTCTTCGAGTGCGGCCTCGAGATGGGGCGCGTCGGGCGCTTTCTTGACGTCAAGCTTGTTGAGCTTCTCTGGCGTCCTCGACGGCGGCTCGACTTTGTCTCCCACAGGCGGGCCGTCCGCTTGCACCGTCATCGCCGCGAGGCCGAGTACCCAGGAGCCGCCCACCAGGGCGGTCGTGGGCAGAAGCGCGAGCCCCGCCGTCAACACCAGCGTGACGAAGTGCTTGCGGTAGATGGCAAGTGCCTGGGTGAGGAGCACGGGCATTAAATTGAAAGCCCTAAGCTGCGCGCGCGATGCGGTCCACCAGCGGCGCCTTGCCGAGCGCGCGCCGGTAGAGCGCGCCGTGGCCGTCGGCCATGCGCTGCAGCGACAGCTCGGACTCGACCCGCTCGCGCCCGCGCCGGCCCATTGCCGCCATGCGCTTTTTGTCCGAGAGCAGGGTGACCAGCTTGACGGCCAGGGCGCGCGAATCGCCGTACGGCACCAGGAACCCGTTGTCTCCGTCGTGAACCAGCTCAGGGTTGCCGCCGACGCTGGTGGCGATCAGCGGCAGCCGCGCCGCCATCGCCTCCATCAGAGCGTTCGAGAGCCCTTCAGCCGAGGAGCAGAGGCAAGCCGCCTGCACCCGCGAAAGCAGCGCCGGCACGTCGAGCCGGTGGCCGAGCAGGAAAAAGCTCTCTTGCAGCCCGAGCTCGAGTATACGCTTCTCGAGATATTCACGCTCCGGACCCTCTCCGGCACAGACGAACTTCACTCCCGGAAGGCTGTCCTTCACCAGCGCCACCGCTTCGAGCAAGGCCCGGTGTCCCTTGACCGGCCAGAGGTTGCCGATCACCGCCACCGTGGTGTCGCCCGGGGGCAGCTCCGCCTCCAGCGGCTGCGCCGCAAGCGAATCGAAGTGGGCGAGGTCGAGACCATTGCGCACCACCACCACGCGCTCCGGCTTGCAGCCCTCGTCCTTGATGCAGACCTCGCGGACGGCATCGGCATTTGCGACCACCAGGTCGGCGAAGCGCGCGTTCAGCTTCTCCGCCTCGCGATGCCACCTTCCGAAACCCGAGCGCAAGTGCCCGAGGTCGACGCGGCTGACGATGGCTTTCGCGCCGGTGAGCCGCGCCACCGCGAGGGCGAGCAGGTTGGTGTTGAAGTCGGTGGCGTGGATGATCTTCACGCCTTCTTTGCGCACCAGCTTCGCGATGCGCGCGACCTGCACCGCCGTGTTCGGCTGCATCATCGAGCCATGGAGCGGGAAGACCTCCGGCTCGTAGCCGAGCGCGCGCACCTGCTCGAGCATGGGCCCCGACGCTTCCAGGCAGCCCACCACCGCGCGGAAACCTTCGGGGTGCAGGCGGAGGCGCTCGACGAACTGGCGCTCGGCGCCGCCGATCCAGAAGCGATTCACGAGATGGAGCACGGGAATGTCAGCGGCTGGCATGCCGGCAGGTTGTGCACGGCCCTTCCCTTCGGCGAGTCCCTTGACAGCGCGCGGCGTGTGGAAGACGACAGCGCGCCAGATGGAACTGCAAGTCCCCAAACCGCAAGTGCTCGCCATCGACATGGGCTACGGCCACCTCCGGCCCGCGGCGGCGCTCGCCGATTTTCTCCGGGTGGACGTGCTGCAGATGGACTGCGCCCCGGCGGGCAGTGACGAGGACGCGCGTTTCTGGGCGCGCACCCGCAAGCTCTACGAGCCGCTGACGCGCTTCTCGCAGCTGCCGCTGGTGGGGCCGCCCATGCAAGCTCTGCTCTCGGCCCTCACCGCCATACCCGAGCCCTGGCCGCGGCGCAACTTTTCCGGGCCGACGCAGGGCACGCGCTGGATGGAGCGCGCCGCGCAGGGCGGCATTGGCCGACAGCTCGCCGAGAGCCTGAAGGTGTCGGGCGCGCCGTTGCTCAGCACCTTCTATGCGGGCGCAATCCTTGCCGAGCTGCACGGCGCCACGAACCTGCACTGCTTGATCACCGACAGCGATATCAATCGCGTCTGGGCCCCGCCGGACGCGGCCCGGAGCGATATCCACTACTTCGCGCCGGGCGAGCGCGCGCGGCGGCGGATGGAGAGCTACGGCGTGCGTCCCTCGCGGATCCGTGTGACCGGGTTTCCGCTGCCGCACGAGCTGGTCGGCGGGCGCGAGCGGACAGCGCTCAAGCGCAACCTCGCGGGCCGGATGGTGCGGCTCGACCCACACGGCGCTTTCCGCTCCGGAAAGCTTGACGAACTCGAGCGCCGGCTCGGCCCGCTTCCGCTCCCGATTTCCGGCGACCCGCAGCCGCCGCTGCTCACGTTCGCGGTCGGCGGCGCCGGGGCGCAGATGGCGCTCGCGTGCGAGCTGGTTTCGGGTGTCCGGCAAGAGCTCCTCGACGGACGGCTGCGCCTCGCGCTGGTGGCGGGCCGGCGGCACGAGGTGGCCGAGGGGCTGCGGGAGGCCGTGAGCGACGCCGGTATCGAAGCGCAGACTGAGATTCTCGAGGACCCGGATGTCTTCGGCTACTTTCGCAAGTTCAATGCGCTGCTCGCGCGCACCGACGTGCTCTGGAGCAAGCCATCGGAGCTCACCTTCTTCGCGGCGCTGGGCCTGCCGCTCGTTTGCGCGCCGCCGGTGGGCATCCACGAGAGCCGGAACCGGCGCTGGGCGGTCGAGAGCGGCGCAGGCCTGCAACAGCACGCGCCGGCGACCGCGGGCGCGTGGCTCTGTGAATGGATCGAGGACGGCATCCTCGCGAACGCAGCCTGGAACGGCTTCAACATGCTCCCATCCCTTGGCCTCTACGAGATCGCCGACGCCATCACCTCCGCGCGCCCCACCGGCATTTGATGCGCCATGGGCGCGGACTGGTGTGTTAGAGCGCCGCGCGTGGACGTGGCCGCATTCGACTTCGAACTCCCGCCGGAGCTGATCGCGCAGGAACCACTGCCCGAGCGCGATGCGTCCCGGCTGCTGGTGCTGCCGCGCACAGGCGATCTGCAACACCGCGCGGTGCGTGAGCTTCCGCGGCTCCTGCGGCCCGGGGACCTCCTGGTCATCAATGATGCGCGCGTGATTCCGGCCCGGCTGCGCGGGCACAAGGTGGACACGGGCGGCAAGGTCGAACTGCTTCTGGTCGAGCCGCTCGCAAAGGCGGAGGTGACGACGGGCGGGGCGGCCCTGCCGTCGTCGCCGACGCCAGGCGAGGGCGTGCTCTGGCTCGCCATCGGGCAAGCTTCGAAGTCGCTGCGGGCCGGTGCCCGGGTCGCGGTGCAGGACGCGATCCTGACCATCGTCGAGTCTCGCGGCGAAGGGCAGTACGTGGTGCGGCTGCCCGCGGAGGGTCCGGCGCTCTGGGAGTTCCTCGACCGCGCAGGAGAAGTGCCGCTGCCGCCATATATCGGTCACCAGCCGAGTGCCACCGACCACGAGCGGTACCAGACCATCTATGCCCGCGAGCGCGGCGCGGTGGCGGCGCCGACGGCCGGGCTTCATTTCACCGCCCGTCTCTTCGAAGAGCTGAAAGCCGCTGGCGTCGAAGTCGCAGCCATCACGCTGCATGTCGGGCCTGGGACCTTCCTCCCGGTCCGCGCGCAGCGCACCGAGGATCACCGCATGCACCGCGAGCGCTACGAGGTTCCGCCAGACGCGGCCCGCGCCATCGCGAGCGCCGGGCGCGTCATCGCAGTTGGCACCACGGCGCTGCGCACTCTCGAGGCATCTGGTGGCCGCGCGGGCTCCGGCGCGACCGACCTCTTCATCACTCCCGGCTTCGAGTTCGCCGTGGCCGACGGGCTCTTCACCAACTTCCACCTGCCCAAAAGCACGCTCCTCATGCTGGTCTCTGCTTTCGCCGGCCTCGACCGCACCCTCGGCGCGTACCGCGAGGCCGTGGCGCAGCGTTACCGCTTTTTCTCGTACGGCGACGCGATGCTGATCGCATGAAGTTCGCGGTCACGCACACGGACGGCGCCGCCCGGCGCGGCGTGCTCGAGCTGCCGCACGGCAGGGTCGACACGCCGCAGTTCATGCCGGTGGGGACGGTCGCGTCGGTCAAGGCCATCGCGCCCGACGACCTGCAGGAGATGGGAGCGCAGATCATCCTTGGCAACACCTACCACCTGATGCTGCGGCCCGGCGCCGCGCTGGTGCAGGAGATGGGCGGCCTGCACCGCTTCATGTCCTGGTCGAGCGGGAACATCCTCACTGACTCGGGGGGCTTCCAGGTCTACTCGCTCGCGAAGCAGCGCAAGATCACCGAGGAGGGCGCGCTCTTCAGCAGCCACCTCGACGGGAGCAAGCACCTGCTCTCGCCCGAGCGCGCCGTCGAGCTTCAGCTGCAGCTCGGCAGCGACATCCTGATGGCGTTCGACGAGTGCCCGCCGGCGCAGAGCGAGCGGAGGTACTTCGAGGAATCGCTCGCGCGGACCACGCGCTGGGCGCAGCGCTGCAAGGTTGAATGGCTGCAGCGCGGAGGGGGTCCGGGGAGCCTGTTCGGCATCGTGCAGGGCGGGCTGCACCAGGACCTGCGCGCGCGCCACGCAGAGGAGATAGCGGCGATGGACTTTCCCGGCAACGCGCTGGGCGGATTTTCCGTTGGCGAAAAGCCGCAGGCGATGTGGGAAGGCGTGCAGCATGCCGCGCCGCTCCTGCCCGCGGACAAGCCGCGTTACCTGATGGGCGTGGGGACGCCGGAAGACCTGCTGCGCTGCGCGCTCGCGGGCGTGGACCTGTTCGACTGCGTGATGCCCACGCGCGTTGCCCGGAACGGGCTGCTCTTCACCCGGCGCGGGCGGCTGCAGATCAAGAGTGCCCGCTACGCCCGCGACCCGCGCCCCGCCGACGAAGCCTGTGGCTGCTACACCTGCCGAACCTTCACCCGCGCGTATTTGCGCCACCTCTTCGCCGCCGAGGAGTTGCTGGCGTTCCGGCTCAATAGCTTGCACAACCTGACCTTCTATCTGGACCTGATGAGAGGCCTGCGCGCCGCCATCGAGCGCGGCGAAGCACAGGCCTATGCCCGCTCCCTCCTCGAGTCGTTCGCCGCCGGCCCCGATCAGTGAGCGACGCCAAGGGCGGTTCCCGGTTGCCCCCCTCCAATGCGAATGCTAGAAGGTCCGCCCCGTCGGGATTCAAGACGGTTCCTCCAGGAGCTGAAGAGTGTTCGCATTGCTAGCGCAAGCCGCGGGAAGTTCGTCGCCGTTCGGCGGTCAGTTCGGCATGCTGCCTCTGGTCCTGATTTTCTTCGCCATCTTCTATTTCATGATCATCCGGCCGCAGCAGAAGACGCAGAAGGACCACAAGGCCTGGGGCGATCAGCTGAAGAAGGGCGACGAGGTCGTCACCGGCGGTGGTATTATCGGCAAAGTCGCGCTGGTCGCAGGCGACGTGGTCACCGTCGAGATCGCGAACAACGTCAAGGTCCGCGTGCTCAAGGCGCAGATCACCGGTCCGTTCGGGGCCGTCCCGGCCGCGGTCGTGGACAAGCCCGACAAGCTCGAAAAGTCCGACAAGCCCGCCGCTCTTGAAGAGCCCGCGAAAAAGTAGCGCAGGAGAAAACATCCATGGATCGCGCCTGGTATTGGAAGGCCGGCTTCATCGCCGCCGTCGCATTGCTCGCCATCTACGCCCTGATTCCCTCGGTGACGTACTTCCGCCTCCCGGCGACCGAGCGGAACGAGGCTGGCGTGTTCGAGGCGCACCGCCCCTCGTGGGCGCCGAAGAAGCACCTCAACCTCGGCCTCGACCTGCAGGGCGGGATCCATCTGGTCATGGGCGTCGAGGTCGACCGCGCGGTGCGCGAGAAGTCGGTGCGCCGCGCCGAGGAGATCGCCGCCGAGCTCGAGCGCAAGGACATCAAGGGTGCCGACGTCAAAGGTGACCCGGACACCGGCTTCGTCACGGTCAAGGCGCCGGACCTGTCGCGCACCAAGGCCCTGATTGCAGACGAGTACAGCGATATGTACGTCCGCAAGGTCAACGGCGACTCGTTCGAGCTGGCGATGAAGGACGACGCGATCAAGAGCTTGAAAGAAAGCGCGGTGGATCAGGCGGTCAAGGCCATCCGCAACCGCGTGGACAAGTGGGGCGTTTCCGTGCCCACCATCGCGAAGCGCGGCGACTCGAGCATCCTGGTGCAGCTGCCCGGGTACTCCAATCCGGAAAAAGCCAAGGAGCTGCTCGGCCGCACCGCCCAGCTGGAGTTCAAGATCGTCGACGACACGGACACCGTGCTGACCACTTTCAAGGACCTTCCGCCGGGCGTGACCCTGGACTGGGACCGCTATACGGGCGCGGGTGACTCGACCGTCTCGTCGCCGTTCCTGCGCTCGAAGGACCGCGCCTCGCTGACCAACTTTCTCAAGGACAAGGCGCCGGCGGGCAAGGAGTTCGGCATCAACCGCATCGACGGTCGGACCAAGGCCGACACTGAGTATCGTACATTCCTGCTCGACAAGAAGGCGGGCCTCACCGGCGAGTACGTCACCGATGCCCGGGTCGCCTTCGATCAGGCACCGGGCGAAGGCAATCGCCCCTACGTGCAGCTCAATTTCAACGGCACCGGCGCCAACCTGTTTGGCAAGCTGACCAAGGACAACATCAAGCGCCGCATGGCCATCGTGCTCGACGACACCGTCGACTCGGCGCCCATCATCCAGACCGAGATCCCCGGCGGCATCTGCTCCATTCACATGGGCGGGCTCAAGCCCATCAGCGAGATCCTTTCGGAAGCCAAGGACCTGGCGCTGGTGCTCAAGTCAGGAGCGCTGCCGGCGCCGGTGCGCATCCTGGAAGAGCGCAGCGTCGGCGCTTCGCTGGGGCCCGAGCTCATCCGTCGCGGCTCGATGGCGGCGCTGGTGGGCCTGCTGCTGGTGCTCGCCTTCATGGCCCTCTACTACCGCTTCTCCGGCGTGGTGGCCGACGTGGCGCTGGTGCTGAACGGCCTGGTGGTGCTGGCCATCATGGCCATGCTGGACTCGACCCTCACACTCCCCGGCATCGCGGGCTTCGTGCTCACGCTCGGCATGGCGGTGGACGCGAACGTGCTGATCAACGAGCGCATCCGCGAAGAGATGAAGACCGGCAAGTCGGTCGCGCAGGCGGTCTCCACCGGCTACGACAAGGTCTTCTGGACCATCTTCGACGGCCACGTCACCGCGCTGGTCGCGGGCTTCGTCATTCGCGCTTACGGCTCGGGACCGGTCCGCGGCTTCGCAACAACGCTCATCATCGGTCTGCTCGCGTCCATGTTCACCAGCATCGTGGTGACCCGGGCAATCGTCGAGTGGTTCGTTGGACACGGCAAGTTGCACAAGGCCGTCAGCTTCTAAGGACACGAGACCTATCCATGCAGATCAAATATTTTGAGCTCATCAAGTCCGGCACCAATCACGACTTCATCAAGTACCGGCGCGTCGCGGTCATCGGATCGCTGCTGGTGAACTTGCTGGTTCTGTTCGGCGCCGCCGTGTGGCCGGGGCTGAACTACGGCGTGGACTTTGCCGGCGGCACCGAGCTGCAGCTGAAATTCAACAAGCCGGTTGAGGCGGGCGACGTCCGCGAAGAAATCAGCAAGCTCGGGTTCGGCGAGCCGACCGTACAGGTCTATGGGCCCAAGGAGGAGAACCAGTTCCTCGTGCGCGTGGAGCGCATCGCGCTCTTGACCAGGCAGACCGCCGACCAGGCCGCGGCTTCCGTCAAGCAGGCGATGCCGGCGATGACGAGCATGCGCTTTGATCCCGAAGTCGGCGACAAGCTCGACTTCAACTTCAAGGGGCCGGTCGACGAAGCCGCGCTGACCGCGGCAGTCGAGAAGGGCGGGGTCCACGTCAAGGAGACGCGGCTGCTCTCCGCGCGCGAGAGCGCAGACCGTGAGTACACCGTCATCACCCAGGGGCCTGGCGACAAGATCGGCACTTCGCTGCGGGAACGCTTCGGTCAGGACTCGGTGGACGTGGTCCGCACCGAGTACGTGGGTCCGCAGGTCGGGAAGCAGCTGCGCATCGACGGCATTCTGGCGGTGTTCTACGCCATGGCCATGATCCTGGTGTACGTCGGGTTCCGCTTCGACTTCCGCTTCGCGCCCGGCGTGGTCATCGCGCTGGTTCACGACGCCATCATCACGCTCGGCTTCTTCGTGGTCAGCCGGCATGAATTCAACCTCACCTCGGTCACCGCTATCCTCACCGTGGTCGGCTACTCAGTGAACGACACCATCGTCGTCTACGACCGCATCCGCGAGAACGCGCTGCGCTTCAAGGGCCGGCCGCTGCGCGAAATCATCAACCTCTCCATCAACGAGATGCTCGGCCGCACCATCCTCACGAGCGGCGCGACCGCGCTGTCGCTGGTCGGCCTCATTCTCTACGGCGTCGGCACCATCCAGGACTTCTCCCTCGCCATGCTGGTCGGCATCGTCTCGGGCACTTACTCGACCTGGTACATCGCCAGTCCGATGACCATCTGGCTCGAAGAGCATATGGACAAGCAGAGGGCCATCGAGGCCGCCAAGCCGCGCAAGCCGCCCAAGGGTGGACAGCCGGTCATCGCGGCCCGCTAGCGCTGCCGCGCACGCTGTCCTCTGCAACGGCGCGGCTTTGCGCGATCGCCGCGGGCGATGTCGGACCTCCGTGCTACTGACCGTGCATGCGCTGGGCACTCGGGGAAGCGGCCGCCAACGAGATTCATCAGCCGGCCGCGCTGCTCGCGGCCTCGCTCGGCCTGCTGCCCGCGGTGGGCCGCGCACTCTGGGCCCGCGGCCTGCGCGATGCCGCCGCGGCAGAGCGTTTTCTTTCACCCCGTCTCGACCAGCTGTCCGATCCGTTCGGGCTCAAGGGAATCGACGCCGCGGTCGCGCGGATCCAGCGCGCACTGGAAGAGCGCGAGCCGCTCTGCATCTACGGCGACTACGATGTAGACGGCGTGACCAGCACCGCGCTTTTGGTCGGAACGCTGCGCAAGCTCGCCGCCTGCGCGCCCGGAGCCGCGCCGCCAGCGCGCATCGACTTCTACGTGCCGCACCGGCTGGTTGAAGGCTACGGCCTTAACCTCGAGGCCATGCGCAAGCTCTCCGCGCGCGGCACGCGGCTCCTGGTCAGCGCCGACTGCGGAGTCACCGCGGTGGACGAGGTCGAAGCAGCAAACAAGCTCGGCATGGACGTGGTGGTGATCGACCACCACACCGCAGCGCAGGTCTTGCCGCGGGCCGTGGCCATCCTCAATCCGCACCAGCCCGGCTGCGTCTTTCCGGGGCGAGAACTGGCAGCGGTCGGAGTTGCGTTCCACTTGTTGCTCGCGCTGCGCAAGACCCTGCGCGACGCAGGCTGGTTCGCGCGGTCACCCGAGCCCAACCTGCGCGAGCAGCTGGATCTGGTCGCGCTCGGCACCATCGCTGATGTGGTGCCGCTCACCGGCCCGAACCGCGTGCTGGTCCATTTCGGCCTCAAGGAGCTCGCGCGTGCGGCGCGGCCGGGCATCCTGGCGCTCAAGTCGGTGGCACAGGTCAAAGGCGAGGTCAGCGGCGCGGACGTCGGCTTCAAGCTGGGGCCGCGCATCAACGCGGCCGGGCGGCTCGACGACGCTTCAGTGGGCGTGCGCCTGCTGCTCACCGAAGACCTGGTCGAAGCGCGGACGCTGGCTGAGCAGCTGGACCGCGCCAACAGCGAGCGCCAGGAGTTGCAGGCGCGCATCGCGGGCGAAGCCCTGGAACAGGCGGAGAAAGTATTCTCCAAAGCGGGGCGTCACTCCATCGTCGTCTCGTCCAAGGGCTGGCACGTCGGAGTGGTCGGCATCGTCGCCAGCCGCATCGTCGAGCGCTTCCATCGGCCCACCGTGGTTCTCGTGGACGAAGGCGGGGTCTCCAAAGGGTCGGGCCGCAGCATCGAAGGCTTCCATCTCTACGACGCTCTTGCGCAATGCTCGTCGCACCTGACCCGCTTCGGCGGGCATCGCCACGCGGCGGGCGTTACGCTGCCCAGCGCGGGCGTGACGGCCTTTGCCGAGGCGCTCGAGGAGCGCGCGCGCGCCCAGATGAACGCGGACATGTTGTCGCCGCGGCTGCGGGTCGACGCGGAGATCGACGAGAAGGAGATCCACCTCGACCTCGCGCGGCAGCTGCAGCGGCTCGCGCCTTTTGGGGTGGGCAATCCGGAGCCGGTGTTCGTCTGCCGGACGCTGACCGCGCACGAGGTCCGCGTGCTGCCCGACAAGCGAGGAACGGGGCCGGGTCATTTGAAGCTGCGCCTGGGCCCGGAGCCGGCGGTGCGAGCCGCAGAGCGATCTCCAGTCCTCGAGGCCATCGGCTTCGGGCTTGGCAGAGCGAAGCTTTTGCCTGGCGAGCGCTTCGACGGCGCCTTCCAGGTCGGCATCGACACCTATCTCGGCGCCGAGCGGCTGCAGCTTAAAATGAAAGATCTGAAGACATGAAATGCAGCGAGCCGCAACCGGGCGGACCGAGCACCTCATTCCAGAATCAGACCTGAACGTTCAAGATTCAGAACGCTGTCCGGAACGCGCCGCTGGTCAGGCGAGGCCCCACCGCACCTTGCCCTCCGTGAAGAGCGCGCCTGCACGAGCTGACTCCTGCATGCGTATGCGTTCGGCCGCGCGCTCAAACTCGTGCTTGCACTTGTCCGAGCAGAAGAAATAGCGCCGTTTTTTATATTCGGCAGTTGGAACCGAGGTGTCACCCTCGACCTTGATGCCGCAGATAGGATCGTACGATTGCTTCGAAATCTTATCGCCCGAATTCACTTTCGCCTCCCCCCGAAAATCCCATCGCCTAGCCACATTTGAACTCGCGGTATTGCTGTGCAAGGGCGGCGCCGCAGCGGTTGCCCTGGGCGCGTCGCAGCTTGTGCGCGAACCCTTTCCTCACCTGAGAAACCGTTTGCTCAGCCTGGTCAGCCTGGTCATTCGCCCGCACTGCATGAACGGCGCGCGGGGAGGTCAGGGGCTTGGGCGAGCGCGCAGCCCGGGCAAGGTGGTTCTCAAACAATTCGGACGGCAGGGTGCGTGGTGTCGCAACCATCTGCTGCGCGGCCTGTGCCGGCTCCGGGTCTGCTCGCAGCGCCGCTTGCGCCCGCAGGAGCAGTCCGGCTCCGAGAAGCAGCGCGCAGGTCGTCTGGCCCGACAAGAAGAGGCGTCCCATGCCGGCGCGACCTTGCAACCGGGACGCCAACAAAGCACGGGAGGGACACCCGAATGACCAGTCGTACGGGGTTCGAGCGCAAGTCCTCAAAGTTTCCGGTCCCGCCAAGCGCAAGTCGCCCGCTCGCACGCTGCAGACTTTCGTGCTACGGCCAGCGCCGCTTTTGAGGGGCTTCCAAGGGAGAGTCGAAGTGGCCGAATTCATCCGCGAACTCAAGCGCACCCATTCCTGCGGTGACCTCACCGCGAAGAGCGTCGGCGAAGAAGTCATCCTCTTCGGCTGGGTCCACAACCGTCGCGATCACGGCGGCGCGGTCTTCATCGACCTGCGCGACCGCGAGGGTCTGACCCAGGTGGTCTTCGAGGCGGACGTCGACCAGGACCTGCACGCCATTGCGCACGAACTCCGCTACGAGTTCTGCATCGGCGTCCGCGGCAAGGTGGTCTCGCGCGGCGGCAACGTGAACCCGAAACTGAAGACCGGCGAGATCGAGGTGCACGCCGTTCAGGCGACCATCTTCAACCGAAGCGAGACACCACCGTTCCTGATCGAGGACAAGATCGACACAGCGGAAGAAAAGCGGCTCCACTACCGCTACCTCGACCTGCGGCGCGCGCCGCTGCAGAAGACGCTGATGGCGCGGTCGAAGATGAACTCCACCACTCGAACGGTGCTGAACCGCAACGGCTTCCTCGAGCTCGAGACGCCCTTTCTGGTCAAGTACACGCCCGGCGGCGCACGGAATTTTCTCGTGCCCAGCCGGCTCTCCGCCGGAAAGTTCTACGCTCTGGCCGAGAGCCCGCAGCTCTTCAAGCAGCTCTTCATGGTGGCTGGCTTCGACCGCTACTTCCAGATCGTCAAGTGCTTCCGCGACGAAGATCTGCGGCTCGACCGGCAGCCCGAGTTCACGCAGATCGACATCGAGATGTCCTTCGTCACCCAGGACGATGTCTTCACCGTGGTGGAAGAGCTCGTCACCAGCTTGTGGAAGGAAGTCCTCGGCGTCGAGATCCCGAAGCCGTTCCCGCGGATGAAGTTCGAGCAGTCGATGCGCGAGTACGGCAACGACAAGCCCGACCTGCGCTTCGCGATGAAGCACACCGACCTGACCGCGCTGGTGGCCGAGCACAAGGGCTGCGGAATCGCGATGTGGTCGACCTTCGCCACCGTTACGCACGGCCAGATCGTCAAGGCGCTGGTGATCCCGTCGAGCGCGAACCTGAGCCGCACCGAAACCGACAAGCTCGAGGAGATCGCCAAAGGCATGGGCGCGAAGGGACTCGCGCGCGCGAAGCTGGCCGACGACGGCACCTGGACGCAGTCGCCGCTGGCCAAATCGGTGACGCTCGAGGCGCGCGCGGCCATCAACGCGGCGACCGGGGCAAAGCCCGGCGACGTGCTGCTCTTCCAGTTCGGCAAGGAGTCGCAGGTCCACACCGTGCTCGCGAACCTCCGCCTCTTCCTGGGCAAGAAGCTGGGCCTGATTCCGAACCATGGGCCGAGCGATGCGCAGGACCCAGGCTCGTGGAACTTCCTCTGGGTCATCGACCCGCCGCTGTTCGAGTATGACGACGAGGCAAAGCGCTGGGGTGCCGCCCACCACGCCTTTACCCGGCCCCACGACGAATCCATTCAGTATCTCGACAGCGATCCAGGCAAGGTGCTCTGCTACCGCTACGATCTGGTGCTGAACGGCGTCGAGATCGGCGGCGGCTCCATCCGGCTGCACGACCCGGTGGTGCAGGGCCGCGTCTTTGCCGCGATGGGCATCCCCGCGGAAGAGGCGGAGCAGAAATTCGGCTTCTTGTTGCAGGCACTGCGCTTCGGTGCGCCGCCGCACGGAGGCATTGCGCTCGGCATGGACCGCCTGGCGATGCTGCTGTCGGGCGCCGAGAGCCTGCGCGACGTGATCCCGTTCCCGAAGACACAAAAAGGGACCGACCTGATGACCGATGCGCCGGGGGACGTCGGGGCTGGGCAACTCGCCGAGCTGCAAGTCGCGTCGACCTTCAAGAAGCCCTAACGCAGTGTCAAATCCTCGCGAGCGCGTGGCTCCAGTCTGGCTCTTTTCGTTCGTCGGACTTCAGGTTTTCGCGGCCGGCTTCGTGGCGCGCGGCGCCGCCATCATCGGGATGCACCTCGCCGGACAGGCCTGGGACAAGCTGCAGCTGAGCGCGCCTTACCTCTCGCAGACCGGCCAGCTCTGCGCAGGCGCCATCGGCGGCGCATTGATCGGTCTCGCGCAGTGGCTGCCGCTGCGGAGCTTCAGGGTGCCGCCGCGCTGGATCCTTTTTCCCCTCGCGGGCGGACTCGGCGTGTCAGCCGCGGGGCTGGTCTGGCCGCCGCTGGTGCTTCTTGCCGCGCCCATCGCGGGCGGGCTCGCGGGCCGCTCGCAAGCAAAGCTTCTGCCGCAGCCCGGTCCGCGGTGGCCCAAGGCGCAGGCCCTCGCGGCGTCCTGGGTCGCGCTCGCCCTGCTGCTCCCGTTTCCGCAGTGGGCCGCCGCCGCCTTCATCCTCGGCGCCGCCCTTCTCTCAGCGGCCGGTATCCGCGGGTCATTGATTCCGCCATCAAATCAGCCCGCAGGAGCGAGCAACCAAACTAAATAACCTGGTGCCGTGAGAGCCAGAGCGCAGTGAGCGCCAGCACCGCGGGCAGCGCTTGCACATAAAGAATGCGCCTGGAAACCGAATAGGCGCCGTATGCGCCCGCGACCACCACGCAGCAGAGAAAGAAAGTCGCGCGCGGAACCAGGTCCGCGTCCGCGGTCAGCGCCCAGAGAAGGCCTGCCGCGAGGAAGCCATTGTAGAGGCCCTGGTTTGCCGCCAGCACTGCGGTGGCCGCGGCCTTCTCGGGCGTGTTGTGGAAGGTCTTGAGACCTTGGGGCTTCTGCCAGAGAAACATCTCGAGCGTGAGGAAGTACAAATGGAGAGCGGCGACCAGCAGGATCAGGACGACCGCGAGCGTGTGCATGGCTCGAACGAGTATCACCTTGCGACCCACGCGCGCCCCTGCGAGGCTTGACCGCACCGGCGCTTCCACGACTGCGCGCGAGTGCAGGGAGCGTCGCCGGTCGGAGAATTCATGAAAGCGTTCCTGGTGCTGAATCCCCGCTCGGCCAACGGCAGGACCGGGCGTCACTTCGATTCCATCGCGCAGGCGGTGCGTGGCTCGATCGGCGACCACGGTCACGCCTTCACCGAGCGGATCATGCACGCCGCCGAGCTCACCCGAACGGCGCTCGCGGCTGGTCACGATCTGGTGATTGCGGCGGGCGGCGACGGGACCATCAACGAGGTGGTGAACGGCTTTTTCGAGCCGGCCCTCCCGGGTCAGCCGCCGCGCCTTATCCGGGAGGAGGCCGCGCTCGCCATCATCGCGCGCGGCACCGGCGGCGACCTGCGCCGCACCGTTGGCCACGACGGCAACCTGGCCGAGAGCTGCGCACGCCTCAAGGGCGAGCACCGCAAGATCGATCTCGGCCGCGTCGATTACACGCTTGCGGGTGGCGGCCAGGCGTCGCGCTACTTCATCAACGTCGGCGATGTCGGGGTGGGCGCGAAGATTGTGGAGATCGCCAACCGCGGCTCGAAGGCCCTGGGCACGTTCAGCTTCACCATCGCCAGCCTGCGCGGCCTTCTCGGGTGGCGCGATGTCCGCCTCAGTGCCTCGTTCGACGGCGCCGCGGCCCAGGTACTCACCGTCACTTCACTCGCCGTCGCCAACGGGCGCTACTTCGGCGGCGGGATGATGATTGCGCCCGAGGCTCGTCTGGACGACGGGCTGTTCCACATCACCATCTGGAGCGGCTTCACGCTCTTTGACTTCGCCACCAAAGGGGGCGCAATCCGCGACGGTTCGCACGTCAAGCTGCCCGGCACGCGCACGCGCACCGCGCGCACCATCAGCCTTGAGGCGGCGACGCAGGGGGAGGCCATCGGCCTCGAGGTGGACGGTGAGCTGCTCGGCCAGCTCCCCGCTACCTTCACCGTGCTGCCGGGAGCGCTCCGCCTCGTCTCCTGACAGCTTTATTAGGTGCGGGCAGGCCGCGCCCTTATTCTCTGCCTATGCTTCTCATCGCGCTCTTGCTGGCTGCTCCGTCCGAGGTCCTCCCGCTGCGCGAAGAAGCGCAAGTCCGCGAGCTGTGCAGCGTGCTGCGTGACACAGGCGAGAGCTTCGAAGGTGACCCCGCCGAGGCGGCGGCAGCACGGCGCACCGCGCAGCTCAAGCGCGAGCAGTCAATCCAGGCGAGCTACAGCGTCGAGGTGCCTTCGAAAGGGTTCGCCTTCGGCCGCTTCCGCCCCGGCGAAAATCTGCTTGAGCTCGACGGTGACCGTCCGCTGCGTGCCGTGAACAATGAACTCTCGCTCGATCTCGACGGCACCGACGAGGTGGCCTTCCGGGCGCGGCCTGAGCAGGTGTCGCAGTGGAGCCGCGCGCAGAAGGCGGGGACCATCAAGCTCGTTGTCGTCTTCCGCCCGACCGGTGAGCGCTGCGCCGGCAGTTCCGCGGCGCGGGCCTGGCGGCTCTCGGGGCACGCCATCTCCTGGCAGATTGTCGACGGCGACAAGGTGGTGGCCGCCGCCGACGATGCGGGCGAGCCAGTGGGACCGCCCTCGGGACCGCGCTCCATCCTGGTGGAGAAGGTCTCGCTCGAGGAAGCGGAAGAGGCAAAGGTCAGCTTCGCTGGCGTCAAATCCGCGCTCGACAAATGCGCGGCAGGCGCGCGGCGGCTGGGGACCCTGGTCGTCACCTTCGCCGTGCAGGGCGGGCGCGTCCGCGACCCGCAGGTCATCCTCGATGCGCTCCGCGACGAGGCGGTCTCGGTCTGCGTGGCGCGCGCTCTTTCGGGGGCACTACTGACCGGCGCCGCCGGCATGGGCGGCCGCGGCACCGCCACCCTCGCGCTCCAGTAGGCAACGGCCTAGTGCGCGGCGCCCCAGGTGCCGCCCGTGCCCAGCTCGACAACCAGCGGCACCGCGAGCTCCGCCGCGGCCGACATCTGCGCGACGACCATCTTGCCGACCTCCTCCACCTCCTCGGGCGGCGCTTCCAGCACGAGCTCATCGTGAACTTGCAGGAGCATGCGGGCGCGCTTCCCCCGCAACTCGCGATCGACCAGCAGCATGGCGCGCTTGATCAGGTCCGCCGCCGTGCCCTGGATGGGCGTGTTGACCGCGGTGCGCTCGGCGGCCATGCGCGCCGCGCCGTTCTTGCTGTTGATGTCCGGCAGGTAGCGGCGGCGCCCGAAGAGGGTCTTCACCATTCCGGTGCGCTTCGCCTCCTCGGTGGTGGCGTCCAGCCACTCTTTTACCTTTTGATAACGCGCGAAATACTTTTCGATAATCGCCGCCGCCTCCGAAGTGGAAAGCTTCAGCCGGTGCGCCAGGCCGAACGCCGACAGGCCGTAGGCGATGCCATAGTTGATCATTTTGGCGATGTCGCGCTGCTGCCGCGTCACCTCGGCGGGCGGCACGCCGAAGGTCTCGCCGGCCGTGCGCGCATGCAGGTCCTCGCCGGAGAAGAAGCTGTCGCGCAGCACCGGATCACCCGAGACGTGGGCCAGCACGCGCAGCTCGATCTGGCTGTAGTCGGCGGAGAGCAGCCGAAAGCCTTCCCGGGGAATGAAGGCCTCGCGGATGCGCGCGCCGATCGGCGTGCGAATGGGAATGTTCTGGAGATTCGGATTGACCGAGCTCAGCCGGCCGGTGGCGGCGATCGCTTGATCAAACGTTGTGTGCAGCCGTTTGTCCGCGCCCAGGGCGGCCGGCAGCGCATCAAGATAGGTGTTCTTCAGCTTGGTGAGCTGACGGTGCTCGAGGATCTTGGCCGGAAGCGGGTGCTGCTCCGCCAGCTCTTCCAGCACTTCCTGGTCGGTGGAGGGGCCCGTCTTGCCACGCTTGAGGACCGGCAAGCCGAGCCGGGTGTAGAGCACCTCGGCCAGCTGCTGGTTGGAGGACGGAAGGAACTCCCCGCCCGCCAGCGCGAAGATCTCTTTCAATAACGAATCGATCGTTCCGCTAATCTCTTTCGATATCGAAGCCAGCGTCACCGTATCGAGATTGATGCCCGTCAGCTCCAGACCGGCCAAGACTTGGAGGAGGGGAAGCTCGAGCTCGCTGTAGAGCTTCCACAGCTCCTGATCCTCGCGCAGGTCCGCGCCCAGAGCGTCCGCCAGCCTGCGCGCGCCCTCGACCAGTGCGCCCGCCGCCGCCGAGACTTCGTCGACGGAGATCTCCGCCAGCGCCGTCGCCTTCTTCCCCTTGCCGGACCGCTCGCACAGCTCCTTCAGGGACGGCAACTCGCAGGAGATCCGCTCGCGTGCCGCCATCGCCAGCGAGTGATCGCGCTCGGTGGGGTCGAGCAGGTAGGAAGCCAGCCGCGCGTCCATGCCGAGGCCTTGCAGCTTCACTCCCGCGCGGCTCCAGGCGACGACGTCGCGCTTGAGGTCGTGGCCGTCCTTGATCAGCTGCGGATCCTCGAGCAGCGGGCGGAGGATGTCGATGGCCTTCTGCGCATCCATCGATACCGGAGCGAAGAGCGCGCCCGAGGTCCCGTGCGGCCGGTGACCGAGCGGAACATAGACGGACTCGTCCGGCAGGGAGATGGCGACGCCGAGCAGCTCGTCGTGGAGCGGCTCGTCCTCGGTGGTCAGCGTCAGCATCGCGAAGCGCCCGGCCGCGCGCGCCTTCGAGACCAGCGCGTCCACCGCCGCACTATCGCTCGCGAGCAGTCGCGTGCCGGTGGGCGGTGTCGGCGCGGGCCGCGGCAGCTGCTTGATCAGGTTGACGAACTCCAGCTCGGTGAAGAGCGCGCGCGTCTTGCCTTCATCGAGCGGCTTTCGCTCCAGATCTTCCAGCTGGATGGGGATGTCGAGCTGGTCATACAGAGCCACCAACCTGCGCCCGACCCGCACCCGGTCGAGGTTTGCGAGCAGGTTCTCGCGCAGCTTGGGCTTCTTGATCTCGGCCGCGTGCGCGAGGACGCCGTCGAGATTCCCATATTCCTTGAGCAGCGCCGCGGCTGTCTTCTCGCCCACGCCAGGCACGCCCGGGATGTTGTCGATCTTGTCTCCGGTGAGCGCGAGCAGGTCCGCCACCAACGTCGGAGGGACAAACCATTTCTCCTCGACCTCGGCGGGCCCGAACCATTTCTCGTACATGCTGTCGTAGCAGCGCACGCCCAAGCCTTGCGGCTCGACCAGTTGGAGCAGGTCCTTGTCGCCGGTGACGATCACCACCTCGAAACCCTGCGCCCGCGCGCGCCTGGTCAGCGTAGCGATGACGTCGTCGGCCTCGTAGCCGGGCGCGCCGATGGCCGGGACGCGCAGCGCCTCCAGCACCTTGCGCACCAAGGGAAACTGCGGGCGCAAGTCCTCGGGCTGCGCGCTGCGAGTCGCCTTGTACTCGGGAAAGATCTCGGCACGGCGCGCCTTCGAGTCCTCGTCGAAGCAGACGGCGAGGTGCGTGGGCTCCCCCTCGCGGATGGCGCGCAGGAGCATGTTGGTGAAGACGTAGACCGCGGTGGTGACCACGCCTGTGCGGGTGGTCAGCGGGCGATCTTTCATGGCGTGGTACGCGCGGTAGATCGCGTGCGAGCCGTCGATGAGCCAGAGGGATGGCATCGGCGCGGGTTCTAACAGAACGCGCCTGCTGTTGCCGCGACGACGAGCGGATTC
The DNA here is from genome assembly GCA_025358085.1 of Deltaproteobacteria bacterium. Taxonomy (GTDB): domain Bacteria; phylum Myxococcota; class Myxococcia; order Myxococcales; family 40CM-4-68-19; genus JANYKT01. The sequence continues at coordinate 54,229 of JANYKT010000141.1, forward strand.
TAGTCTAGCGGCAGCGCAAGAGCGCCTTCTGCGCCGCCTCGTGCGCGGGGGACGGCGGGTCCGAGCGCGTGATGTGCACGGCCACTTGCGCCGGGTCGCAGCCGCTCCTGGCCAGGCCCTCGGCGACTTTTTCCAGCCGGGCCAGCGAGTCCAGCAGGTGCGGGTCCTGGGGCTCGACGACGAGGCCCAGGGTCCACTCGTCGTAAGCGGTGGTGAATTGCTCCTTGGCGAAGCGGTCGTCGCCGACCTTGCCGTGCGCGCGGGCGAGCGTGGTGCGCATCTGCCGGCCGAGAAAGCTTGCGCTTCCGGCGGGCATCAACACCGCGTCGGCAGCGAGCGCCTCGCCCCACACCGCGTCGGCGCGCTCCAGCTGGTTTCCCAGCAGTGCCGTCTGCCCCTCGCGGAAGCGGCCGTCGACCACCCTGAGCCGCTCGGTCAGCTCGCGCGCTTGAGCGGCCGCGGGCCCGCGCAGCCTGGCGAGCGCCTTGAGCGCCGAGTTGGCGTCGCCGCGCGCATAGGCCTGCATTGCGTCGCGGATGCCCGCATCGGTGTAGAGCGCTGCCAGGGCTTTGTCGTCGCCTGCGTCGGCGACGGTCTCGTCGTGAAACAGCGGCGCCAGCGCAGGTGGACAGGACCAGGCCACCCGGCGCGGCAGCCGCTTCTCGGCGGTGCGCAAAGCCTTCAGCATCGTGTCCTCATCGACCGGACCCTGCTGGCACTTGACGTCAAGCACCCGCGCGCACTCCTCGGCCACCACGGCGGCGTTCTCGCGCGGCGCGGTCCGGCACGCCTGGCCGCGCACGCGCACGATGCTCGAGGCGAGGTCCTTCGCCTTGATGCGGGCCCGAGCGAAAAAGCGGCTCTGCGGCGACACCTGCGCCAGCATTCGCAGCGCTTCGTCCTCGCGACCGACCTGCGCCTTGGAGGATGCGTCAGCGAAGATCCTCGCAGCCTGCTGATCGCGGCGGGACTGCGCCAGCACCTTGCGCGGAGCGGGCGAGAGCGGGTCCAGATCGATGGCCTGCTCCGCCAGTCGGGCTGCGTCCTCGAAGCGATCAACTTCGATGGCGGCCTGGGCCTGCTCCACCAGCGCGGTCGCTTCCTGCTCGGGCAAACCCTCGCGCGTCGCCGTGCTCCCTTGGCCGCGGCGGAAGAAGAGCAGGGCGCCCACCAGCGCGACGAGCGCCACCAGCGTTACGAGCAGCAGCCTCCTGCGCGGCAACCGCGCCTCGGGGGGCCGCCAGAGAAGCAGCTCGACATCGCCGAAGCGCAGCTTCGCGCCCTCGGGCACCAGCAGCGAGTCCGTGGCGGTCAGCCGCTTGCCGTTGAGAAAGGTGCCATTCCCGGAATCGAGATCTTTCAACCGGTACAGGCCCCGGTCATCGCGCGACAGCTCTGCGTGGTGCCTCGAGACCGAATCGTCGTCGAGCACCACGTCGCAGTCGGCGCCGCGCCCGACCGCGGCTTTTGCGGGCAGGACGATTTGCTGGCCCGCTTTGCCGCGCAGCACCGCCCCCGCTCCGACACCCTTCGCTGCAGTTTCGCCCGCGGCGTCGGCGTGCGGGCCCAGGGCGCGGCGCTCCGCCTTCCTGGCCGACCTGAGCTCCGCATTTCGCGGCACAGGCCCGGTGCCGAAGACCACCACCTTCACGTCGCCAATTTCGATGGGCGGCGTGCCGAGCAGCACGGTCGGCTTCTCGATGCGCGCGCCCGCGACGTAGACGCCGTTCTGCGAGCCGAGGTCCTCGACCAGCAGGTCCCCCGCGCGGACGAAGAAGCGCGCGTGCCTGCGCGACACTTCCTTGGACCTCAGCACCACCTCGCAGGTGGCGTCGCGGCCCACCGTCAGGCCCTGCTCCTCCTCGAGGAGCGGGTGGTTCTCGGCGCGACCGCCCGGCTCGGTGAAGGTCAGCGTGAACACGGGCTCTTTGATCTCTCAGAATTCGCAGGCTGCGGGCTGTCGCCGCAAAGCTTCAGGCGTCTTCGCGGAAGATGTCCATGTTGACCGGAATGCCGCGCCGCTGCAGGTCGTCGTAGAATTTGGGCACGAACCCGGTGGCGATGAACTTGCCCCGCAGCTTGCCGTCGGCCTCGAACCCGTCCTGCTTGAAAGTGAAGATGTCCTGCATGGTGATGACGTCCATCTCCATGCCGGAGATTTCACTGATGGCGGTCACGCGGCGCGAGCCGTCGGCGAAGCGGGTCTGCTGGATGATCAGGTTCACTGCGTTCGCGATCTGCTCGCGAATGGCCTTGATGGGCAGCTCCATTCCGCTCATCAACACCATGGTCTCGAGGCGGCTGAGCGCGTCGCGCGGGGTGTTGGCGTGCAGCGTGGTCAAGGAGCCGTCGTGACCGGTGTTCATGGCCTGCAGCATGTCCAGCGCCTCGCCGCCGCGGCATTCGCCGATGACGATGCGGTCGGGCCGCATGCGAAGTGAATTTCGCACCAGGTCGCGGATGGTGATCTGGCCTTTGCCTTCAATGTTGGACGGGCGCGACTCGAGCGAGACCACATGATCCTGGGGGAGCTGCAGCTCGGCCGCATCCTCGATGGTGACGATGCGCTCTCTCTCCGGGATGAAGGCCGCCAGGATGTTAAGCAGCGTGGTCTTGCCGGAGCCGGTGCCCCCCGAGATGACGATGTTGCGGCGGACCTTCACGCAGGTGTCGAGGAACTCCGCCATCTGCTCGGTGAGGGTGCCGAAGCCGATGAGATGGTGGCTGGTCAGCAGGTCCCGCTTGAACTTGCGGATGGTGATGCAAGGGCCTTTGAGCGCCAGTGGCGGGATGATGGCGTTCACGCGCGACCCGTCGGCGAGGCGCGCGTCCACCAGTGGCGAGCTCTCGTCGATGTGGCGGCCCAGCGGTGCGACGATGCGTTCGATCACGCCCAGCACGGCCTGGGCCGAGCTGAACGCCTTGTCGACGCGCTCCAGCCGTCCATCGCGCTCGACGTAGACGTGCGTGGGGCTGTTGACCATGATCTCGCTGATGGTGTCGTCCGCCAGGTAGATCTCGAGCGGGCCGAGGCCGAGCGCCTCGTTGAGCACGTCGATCACCAGCTCTTCGCGATCGACGTGCGGGTCCAGCTCGCCCGTCGAGTCCATCTTGGTGACGATGGCGCGGATGGTCGTCTCGGTCTTCTTCCAAAGCTCCTCGCTGCCGAGCGCGTCGAGGTCGAGGCGGCGCAGGTCCAGCGCCTCGATCAGGCGGTCGTGCACCAGCTCCAGCGACTTGGCGTAATCCTCGCTGGTGGTCGACGGGCGCGCCTTCCTGGCTCCGGCCGAAGCCGCGCCCACGGCCGCGGACTTCGACCCTTGTGCCGGGGGGCCCTGCTTGAGGCCCGCCCTGGCGGCAGCAGAGATCTTCAGCGGCGGCGCGGCGGTCTTCGCGGAACCTGCGGCCGGCCTGATCGGAGGCGGCGCCAGTGGCTTCCGCATCTGCAGCGGCGTCGGAATGCTGTCGACGTCGTCGCCCACTTCGGGCCCGGAGCTGGGTTCGTCCACCGATCCGGGCTCGTCCGGATAAGCCTCGCGCCGCGTTGAATTGTCGTGGTCACCGGCTGCATCCAGGTTCGCACCTTCGGCGCGATCGAGAGTCGGCTGGTCATCCTCGAACGGCAGCTCGTCGTCCTTACCCTGGTGCGCCGGCGGCGGCTCATCGGCAGCCGGCAGCTCCATGTCCGGCGGCTCCACGCTCAGGATGAAGTCGCCGACGTACACCTTGTCCGAGGTGCTGATCACCTGCGGCCCGGCGAGCTTCTTGCCGTTCACGTAGGTGCCGTTGGTGGACTTCAGATCAAGGACGATGATCTTGCCGTCCTTGACGACGATCTTGGTGTGCTTCTTGGAGATGTTCCCTTTCGGGAGGCAGATGTCGTTCTCGTCGACCCTGCCGATGGTGATCTCTTCGGACTCGAAGTCCAGGCGCTGCGTCGCGCCGCCCTTCTCGGTGAGGATCACGCTGAAAGGCATCCTTGAATTCTCCCTTGAGGCGCTACTTTAGTCGAAGATGGAAAAGCTGACAGAATCCGACGCGTCTTTGTAAAGCTTGCGCGCGTCCTGGATGAGTTCCTTCACGCGCTCGTTGCCCGGCGTGACGATCCTGGGCGTCACATAGATGGCCAGCTCGGTCTTGTGATCGATGAAGTTCCTGCTCTTGAAGAGCTCACCCAGAATGGGCAGGTGGCCGAGCAGCGGCACCTTCGAGACTTCCTTGTCCTCGTTGTAGTTGAAGAGGCCGGACAGGATGATGGTCTCGCCATCCTTGACGGTGACGTTCGTCTTCACGTCCCGCAGCTTGAAGCCGGGGACCTCGAAGCCATTGGCGCGGATGCTGAGCGACCGGTCGAGATCGCTGACCTCGGCGTAAACCTCGGTGCCGATGTTCCCCGAGCGGTCGGCTGTGGGGGTGATGTTGAGGACGATGCCGAACTTTTTCCACTCGACCGCGAAGGTGTTCTGCGTGACCAGAAGGATGGGGATCTCGCCGCCCGCAACGAACTCAGCCTTCTCGCCGCTGGCGCAGACCAGTTTGGGCTGCGAGAGAACCCGGATGAAGCCGTAGTCGAAGCGCGCGCCAAAGGAGAAGTCGGTGGTGGCGGCGAGGCCGGCCTGGAAGGATCCGATGTGCGAGGTCGCCGTGTCGCCCAGGCCGGGGATCGGCTGCTGAATGTTGAGCGTCACGCCGGAGCCGTCGGTGGAGACCAGGTGCAGTGGCGGCTTCAAGCCTACGAGCTTGTTGTCGCCGTACGAAACCTCGACGAATTCAACCTCCACCAGCACCATCCGCTTGGTGCCGACGGTCAGGAGATTCTCGGCGTGCTCGCCGACCGCCTTGGTCACCATGTCGGCCTTCTTGATGTCTTCCGCCGACTCCACCCAGCCTTCGAGAAACAGCGTGGAGCCGATGACGTTGGCTTGCACGCCCTTGAGCCCCGCCTTCTGGAAGGCGCGGTTGAGCGACTCGGCGGCGAGGCGCTTCGCGTTGCCGGACGGCCGCACGAACGACTTCACGCTGGGGTAGAGCGTGGTGACCTGCTGCACGCGCTCGTAGTCGTCGGTGGTGATGGTCTCGCCGTCGAGATAGACGCGATCGCCGACCACCCGGATTTGTATGCCTTCGCGATCACCCAGAAGCGCGCGAACCTCGCTGACGACTTCCTTTGGGTCCTGCTTGCGCACCACGATCACGTAGCTGATGCGACGGTCGTTCGTCTGCCACACGAGCAGCGAGGTGCGGCCTTCACCGACGCCGGTGATCAGCAGTTCGTTGCCTCCGCCTACCTGCTTGACGTCAGCCACGTCCGGTTCGCCGATCGCGACGCGCGCGACGTTGCTGACCTGGATGACTTTTTGCTGCCCGACGCCCAACGAAATGGTGCCGCCTTCGCTCGGGGCGTTGGCCGCGGAGGAAGTGGCGAGCGATGCGAGGACCACCAGCGGAAATAAACGAGCAGTGACTTTCATCCGGGGCTGAGCCTCCAAAGCGCGCAAGAAAGCGCAGGTTAAACCCAAGCCGCCGCGATGCAAAGGAAGGCTTGTCCGGCGAATGGCCGATAGACTCGGCAAGCCCTGGTCTAGCCCGCAAGCGCGCAGGAGATGTTCTCTCCATCGCGCGCCTCGACCCTACCGCGAAAAAATGGCGGATCTCGAACGGACCTCCCCGCGCGAGGTATGGCGATGGGCCACGGTGCTGACCTCCTACCGAAGGAGGGCTAGTCTAACTACTTTAGCGCAGCCTGAAGGGAAGAAGGCCGGTTCTCTGTCGACTGGCGAGGAACGGATGCGCGCTTGCGGACGGTTCGCGCGAGAGCTTCTGCGGCGTTCGTTGCACAGATGAAAGGCCTCCTTGATTGAGTGGCATTGCGGCTAGCTAGACCCCGCCTCGCAGCGGTACGCCTGAGTCGATCTGCACACTGTCGCGTGAGCCTCAGCCAACGAGTTTTTCCGCCCAGAAGAACGCGGCGGCGGTGCCTGCGGCGATGGCCACGCCGTAGGGAACATACTTCGGGCGGTCTTGTCCGCGGAGCTTTGCAGCGACCAGCCACATCAGCGCCTGCAGACCACCAGCAAGGCTGACGTAGACGAGGACCGCCAGCGACCCTGGCCACCCGGCTGCGGCGCCCGCGAGGGCCATCAGCTTGACGTCCCCCATTCCGATCGCGCCGCGCAAGCTCCCCAGCAGGAGCGGTCCCGCGCAGACCGCGAGGCCGATCAAACAGTCGAACAAAGCCTCGCTGCCACCGGCCCAGGTGAAGCACACCAGCACCACCGCGAGGGCGGGGAAGGTGACCAGGTTGTAGATGAGGCGCGACCGCAAGTCGGTGACGACGCTGATGGCGAGCGCCAGGAAGAGCGCGGCCAGCGCGACCTGCAGCTGCCAGGGAACGCCCACGTCTCAGGCGATCTTCAGCGGAACGTGCAGCCGAGCTTCTCGGCGCAGATGAAGTACTCGTCGCCTTCCTGGATCTGCCTGCGTGTGATGCGCCGCTTGTCGTGCCAGGTGCCATTCGACGAGCCCAGGTCCTCGATGAAGTACTCGGACCCTTCGCGCGTGATGGCCGCGTGCTCGCGGCTTACTTTTCCTGAGTTGATGATCAGGTCGCAGTGCTTGCCGCGGCCGATGAGAAAGCGGTCCTTCTCGATGCGATCCAGCTCGCGGCCATCGGCGAGCAGAACCAGCGTGTGCCCGCCCCCGGTGCCGGGCGCGGGTGCGGACGCGGGGAGTTGTGGCATTTCCGGCGTGGCTCGGCCAGGCGCGGCCGAAAGAGGAGGAGCCTTGCGCGGAAGCAACCCGAGGTCGGCCATATTGGGGAGGTCCATCGAGGTGGCTTGACGACCCTCGTCTCCGAGCAAGGAGTCATCGACTTGAATGCTGCCTTCCCCCTTCGCGGCGACCGGCGGCGGCGGGAACGACTGCCGGGGCGGCGGGTTGCTCGCAGACCCCAGCTGCTGCGCCAGCTCGGCCACGCGCTCGGCATTGGCCGGTGGACGCATGCTGCGCGCTTCCTCGGGGGAAATCTGGGCAGTCGGTGGAGGCCGACCGCCGGGGCTTGCGCCGTGCCGCTCGGACGGAAGCCCAGCGGGCGGTGGCGGGATGCTGCTCATCCGCTTCAGGTCTGAGGGGACGAGATAACCGTTCAGGCGGGCAAAGGTGTACAGCGCCTGGTTGATCAGCGCGTCGCGGTCGCTGCCCATCTCGGCGGCCATGGCGGCAAAGGCATCCCAGAGATGGTCGGCCACCAGCAGCGTGCGAGGCGTCTTGGCGCGATCGTCGTTCATGGGCTCAATTTTAGCCGCTGGGGAGGTGGTTGCGGACCGCGGTCAGGTTCAGCTTATCGCAGATGAAATCGGCGTGCCACCGGACAGAGCACCGAGTGCCTGGGTCGCCTCGACCTAGCGGTAGGTGACGATGCCGCCCGCGACGTTCAACAGCAGCGGGTTCGCTTGCAGCAGCCCGTTGCTGCCGGTGACCGAGGAGAAGATCAGGCTCTGCGTCTTGAGGTTTCGATAGACGAACACGCTTTCAGCGAGTCCTCCGGTGAGCGTCGCGTCGCGCACGGAGGTGGGGAAGCTTGCTGAACTGGTGGTGAACGAAAGCACGCTCTGCACCAGGGGATCGTTTCCTCCGATGATGAAGGCCGCGCCGATATCCACCGGGGGCCGCTCCATCGCAGTATAGAAGAGGCCGCAAGCGCCGGCGGTTGAGCAAGCCCCGGGGTAGTCGCTGCGCGGTTCGCGGCCAATGAAAATTTCGCCCTTCCTGGCGCGGCCCCTGAGTGCCTGGTTTTCGAAGACCAGCCACGGCCGGCCGCCGCCCCCGTTGGCTGCGCGTACCTCGGCAACAGCTGCCACCGGCGAGGCCGAGAAGCAGTTCGCAGCGGGGTGGAAGCCGGGAGTAGTCGCGGTGTCGGGCACTGGAGCGAGCTCAAGCACACTGCTGGTGATGCTCACAATCGGCAGTTCGATCCGCAGCGGCGTCTCGCTCGCGAGATCGGGGCAGCGGCTGGTGGGGTCGGCGATGAAAATCAACGCGACGGCGTCGCCAGGCGAGAGCTGCAAGAGCGGTGCAGTCGCGTAGCGCAGCAGATCGGTGGCGGCGACCGTGAAACGATAGGTGCCGGTGCCGGACGCGGTCAGCGCACCGCCGCGACGCTCGAGGCCGTTGAGTGGCGAATGGAAGACCGCCCGCCAGCGCGACCGGCGCGTGACTCCGGGATTGAGCCAGCCGTCGATGGTCACGCCGTTGGGAGTCGCTTTGTCGCTGCTGAGAACGGTCGTCAGCGTGGCAGCGCTTGGGTCGGCGCTGGATGGTGAGAGCATGCTTTGACTGGCGCTCGGTGCAATCGCCAGGGAGGTAAGGGAGGGCTGGTCGCGCAAGTCGCTGACGAAGCGCCGATTGACCACGTCGATGAAGTAGGAGCCGCCATCGGTGGTGCTGACCAATGCCAGCAGGTCGAACGGGGTCCCGCCGCCCGCCTTGGCGTTGGCGTTGCCGCCGACGATGAGTTGACTGCACGGCTCAGTGCCGTCCCGCATCACGGCAGGGTTGGTGCAGCCGCTACCGCTATCAGTGTAGGGCTGGAGGAAGGCGACGTCGAGGGGGAAAGACGGCACGTCGACTTGATTCAACAGCAGCTGCGCCACCAACGGTTCCATCGGCGTTGCGGTTGAGTCGAGGATGCCCAGAGTCGGCTGCGCGACGACCGTTCCGGTGTCGGTGCGCAGCATGAGAACCCCGCCGCACCCGGCGGACGAGAGCGGGTCCACGATGTGGCAAAGCGGGGAGTCGTCGGCCGCGACGATGAGGAAGGCTCCCGCCGGATGCCGGACTACGGTAGCCCCGCCGGTCGGCTGCTCGGTAAAGGCCGGACTGGCAGCGAGCGACCGCAAGGGCCGGCCGCCTGCGCTCAAGCGGGTAAAGGGACAGGCGGTGGCGGCCGCGGCGCCCGCCGGTACATCGGCGCGATTGACCTTCACCGCGCCGTCGCCTGCGCCGTCGGCGATGTAAACGATGTCGTCGCGGCCCGGGACCAGCGCGATCCTCCTGGGCTGCACCGGGTCGAGCGAGCAGCTGCCGACGATGTCCGTGGCCGACAGCTGGACCGCGCCGCTCGCCGGATTCGCGTGGACATTCAGGACCACCAGCTGCGCGGGCGCGGTGGCGGACTTCACGGTGACCGCGAAGGCAAACACGGAAGGCGCCCCTACTTCGAAACCGCCGTCGAGCTGGTTCGCGGCGACGACGTCGCTGGCCGGCGCCACGAGGGGGATGATGCCGGCGTCCGTGGAAAGCGCGCCGCGGTCCTCCTGATCGACGATATTCTTCGCGTCCACGATCCGCAGTGCGTTCTCGGCGCCGGCCACCAGCACAGCGCCGGTGTTGCCTCCGCTGTAGGAGAGCCGCGCCCCCGCCAGCCGCACCGGCCGGTCATTCGTCTGGATGCTGTTTGGAAAGAGCCTGATGGGCGCGGGGACGAACTGGAAGTCTTCGGCGAGCGGGCAGGGGTCGTTCTGATCGCGCTGGCCGCCGTCTGACGCGGTGCAGATGTTGAGCGCGCGCAGCTCGTTGCCGCCAGCATTGGCGAGGAAGAGCAGGTCGCGGTCCCCGCCTGAGGTCGCGGTGATTCCGGAGACGCCATTGAGTTGGCCGGTCGGGACGGGAACCTGCGTGCTGCTGCACGCGGCCAGCGCGGCGCAGGCGCAGGCCCAGGCGAAAGTCTTCGCTGGTGCCATCTTCATAGCGGGCAGGCTCCCAGGCGAGCGCGAAGCAGGGCGTTCCAGGGTTTGTCGAGCGGCACCTCGAGCAGCCCGATCCGGCAGTCGCCAAACACGCTCACCGCGACGCGCGCCACGTTGCCGGGGGAGGGCAGCCGCGCCATGGTGAAAGGCGTGTCACCCAGCCGCTCGATCTGTCCGACCACCTGATCCTGCGCCACGTCGAAGACGTCGACCACCCCACTCCTGGTCGCCGAGATCAGCAGCAGGTCGCCCACGCCCGGCCGCGCGATGCGCAGAATGGCGCCGGGCGAGACCGGCAAGGGCGTGGCGCGCACGACTTGCACCTCGCGGGTGGGATCGTCGGAAATGTTGATGGTGAGCAGCGCATCGGGATTGCGCACCGTGGCGTAGAGCGTATGCGCGCCAGTCACCGGATCGATTTCGCCAAGCGCCAATTCGCTGGTGTCCGTCGATCGGACCTGGTCCGAGATTGGCACGGCGCGCAGTCCGGCAAAGGCTCCCGCGTCGGGGCTCAACTCGCGCAGGTAGTTGGTCCCCGTGCCGCCGCACTTGGCCGAGAGCGGTGCTCCCTGCGACGGGTTCGGAAAGCGGCCGAAGCAGCCCGCCGCATAGAGCTTGCGGCCAACCCTGTCGAAGACCATGGGGCCGATTCCCGAGCCGGCGGTGACGTTGAGGTCGCTCACAGCCATGGTGAAGAGAGGCGGCGCCATCGGATTGGCGACGTCAATGACCGCGACGCTGGCGTGGGTCAGCGTGGTGGCGCCGACCTGATCGATGGCCGGAACCAGCTCGCCGACAAAAAGCGCGTCCTGATGCGAGGAGGAGCCCGGCGCGACGACGTCGCCGACCACCACGGCGTAGGGGCCCTCGAGCGCCGCCGTACTGGTCAGCAGATTCAGCACGCCGTCCCGGCAGTCCACGCCGTCGTGGTTGCGGCAGGACAAAGAAATTGGCTTGCCGGGTGTCCGCACCACAGAGACCGCATGCAGCAAGTTCGTGTCGCGCGCCGCGACGAAGGCGGTGATTTCGCCCGAGGCCGGCTCGTAAAGAGCCATCGGGCCCGCGTAGTTGCCGATCATCGCGGCGGCGAGGAAAGCCTGCTGGTTCTGCAGGAGGTCGATGTCGCAACCCGTCTTGGCGGGGACGCCGTAGGGCGCGTGGCCGCAGTCGAGCTGCTGATCGAACAGCCCGCTCAGATAGGTGGTGTCGAGCGCCACCATCGTGCTGGCATCGAAGGAGTGATCGAAGTCGCCGTTCGCGACCAGCAGGAGCGACTGGTCCTTGGTGACTGCGAGCCCGGTGGGGAAGTAGAGCCGGTACGGAGTCGGCGCCGCGGTGGGACCGAAGGGCGGAGGCAGGAGAACGGGCGACGACGCGTTGCAGCCTAGCGCGGCGCAGGCGAGCAGGGCTAAGGGGGTCCGCATTTGGGGGCGGGAACCTAGGTGTTCACCCTGCGCAGGTCAAGCCGTTTTCTCGACCTGCAGCCGGGAGAAATCGGCCAGGGGCGCGAACAGTTCGTGGAGCAAGCGCAGGAGGGCGAGCCGGTTGTCGCGTAACCTGCCGTCGGGGTCCATTACCATGACGTCGAGGAAGAACCGATCGACTGCGGGTCGCAGCTCGGAGAGCACCGCGTACGCGCCGAGATAATCCTCCTGGTCGGCCAGCGCCGTCTGCACGCGCAGCCGGCTGCGCTCGAGCGCGTCAGCCAGTTCCAGTTCGGCCCGCGAGTCGGTCGGGATGGCGCTGGCGTGGTAGCCCATCGGCGGAAGGCCCTTCTCGAGCGCCTGCGCAAGGATGTTGGCGATGCGCTTGAAAGTAGCGGCAGTGGCCTCGAATTGCGCGCGGCTCTTTTCGCGCACGGTGTGCAGCGCCGTCAGCCGCTGTTCGAGCGCGACCACATCGCGGCCGCCGGTGTGCAGCACGGCTTGAATGGAGTCGGGCGCGGCGCGCTCCTTCCAGAGCCCCTCGAGCCGGCCGAGCAGGAACGGCCAGACCTTCTCCACCGCGTTGCGCTTTTGGTGCAGCCGCTGCGCCTGCTCGAGCGCATCGTGCAGATCGAAGCGATAGCTGCGCGCGAGCGTGATGCGGAGCAGGCCCAGCGCGGCGCGGCGCAGGCCATAAGGGTCGGCGGTGCCGGTGGGCTCCTTGCCGATGCCGAAGATGCCGACCAGCGTGTC
>JANYKT010000191.1 GCA_025358085.1 Deltaproteobacteria bacterium
CGCGGATCAGGGCAATCCTTGCGCCTTCCGGCTTCTTGCTGATCATGATGTTCGCCAGCCGCGCGCCGTTGCCGTTGGCCGGCGTGTGATACGAACCGCCGTAGACGAGATGGTCTCCCGTCGACAGATCGCCGTAGCCGCCGGTGGCCCCGACCCAGACCCAGTGCCAGCGGTTGCCGATCACGTCGTAGAGACCCCAGGCGTTCGGCTTCTTCTTCGCGACCGGATGCATCTTGTTGTCCGAATTCGTCTTGACCCAGGCGTAGGCGTCCGCGTCGGCCTCCGCATTGCCGCCCGGATTCATCCCGGGATTGCCTGCGCGGCACGCGTACTCCAGCCGTGCGCGGTCCGGGAGGATGGGCTTCCAGCCTTTCGGAGCGACCCTGGACAGCGCGGGCAGGACTTTGTCCATGACGTCGCGGTAGGGCAGCGCGGCGGGCAGCTTCGGATCGGCATCGGCGGCCGTCTCCGGCGGATCGGAGTTCAGGAGCTCGCGATAGCTCTCCACCGTCAATTGGGTCTCAAGCATATAGAAGGGCTCGTCGATCGTCAGGGGCTTGAGCGTCTCGTCGCCCTCGTGGCCGTTCTCGGTCTTGGGGCTCCCCTGCTCGAACTTCCCCGCCGGGATGAGGCGGAAAGTCAGGGTGCCAACCTTGAGCGTGTCGGGGGCGGCCATTGCCTTCGCCGTGTCGGCCTGCCGCTTCGCCGCTTCGGCCGCGTCGAAAGGCCAGGCTTCGTAGACCTGGGGTTTCGCATCCTGGGGGAGCACCAGGAGAAGCAGCAGCAATGTTCTCATGCTTCTCTTACGCCGGGCGACGACGCTTACAACAGAATCTCTTTGATGACCTTCGCGTCGACCGTGATCGTCGTCAGGCGCTGCTCCAGGCTGTTGTGCCGGAAGGTCAGCTTCTTGTCGTCCAGGCCCATGAGGTGCAGGATCGTCGCGTGCAGGTCGTGGACGCTGACGCGGTTCTCCACCGCCTTGAAGCCGACCTCGTCCGTCGCGCCGTAGCTGACGCCTCCCTTCACGCCGCCGCCCGCCATCCACGTCGTGAAGGCGTGCGGGTTGTGATCGCGGCCCGGCTTGCCGCCCTTCTGCGCGATGGGCAGGCGGCCGAATTCGCCGCCCCAGATGACGAGCGTGTCCTGCAGCAGGCCGCGCTGTTCCAGGTCGGACAGCAGCGCCGCGATCGGCTGGTCCGTCTCCTCCGCAAAGCCGCGATGGTTTCCCTCGATGTCCTTGTGGCCGTCCCAGCTCAGCTGGTTCTCCATGCCGCCGGAGTAGATCTGCACGAAGCGCACGCCGCGCTCGACCATGCGCCGCGCGATCAGGCACTGGCGGGCGAAGTGCACGCACTTCTTGTTGTCGAGTCCATACTGCTTCTGGATGTGGTCGGGTTCCTTGGCCAGGTCGAAGGCCTCGGGCGCGGCGGCCTGCATGCGGTACGCGAGCTCGAAGCTCTCGATGCGCGCGGCGAGTTCCTTCTCCGCGGGGCTGGACTCGATGTTCTGCCCGTTGAGCGAGCGCAGGAGGTCGAGCTGACGGCGCTGACGCTCCCCCGCGAGCTCGGCCGGCGGCGCCATATTGTCGATCGGCACGCCCGCGGGCTTGAGGTAGGTCCCCTGGTACACGCTGGGCAGGAAGCCCGCGCCCCAGTTCTGCGCGCTGCCTTTCGGAAGACCGCGACCCAGGGGATCGGACATCACCACGAAGGACGGGAGATTGCGGCTCTCGGAGCCCAGGCCGTAGGTGACCCAGGACCCGACGCAGGGATATCCCATGCGCGTCTCGCCGCTGTTCATCATGAACAACGCGGGGCTGTGGTTGTTCGACTCCGTCCATCCCGAGTGGATGAAGGCCATCTTGTCGACGTGGGTGCCCAGATTCGGGAAAATCTCGGACACCATTTTTCCACACTGGCCCCGCGGCGTGAACTTGAAGGGCGACTTCATCAGGCCACCGACCTCGTTCGCGAAGAAGCCCGTGAACTTGTTGAAGCCCGGCAGATCCTGGCCGTCGCGCTTCTCGAGCTCGGGCTTGAAGTCCCAGGTGTCGACGTGACTCGGACCGCCGTTCACGAAGATCCAGATAGCGGCTTTCGCACGTGCCTTGAAATGCGGCGGGCGCGGCGCCAGCGGATCGCGCGGTTCATCCTCCTTCGCCAAGGCTACGGAGGACAAGTCCGCAAGCAGGTTCTCCTGCCGCAGCAGGCTCGCCAAGCCGAGGAGGCCCAGCCCGTTGCCGGCCTTCGCCAGCAGTTCGCGTCGAGAGCAGCTATTCGACATAGACAAACTCGTTCAAGCACAGAAGCGCCTGGCAGAAGTCCACCCGCGCGGCGAGCTTGGGGTCGCCGTTGCCGGAGTCCCGGTAGCTCTTTTCCTGCAGCGACAGGAACTCGCCCGCCTGCTTCAACTCCGCGTCGTTGGGGAGGCGGCCCAGCACCCGCCTATATAGGGAAGCAACATCGATCTCTTTTGCGAGCCCGACGGCACAGCGCCGGACGAGCGGGCTGTTCATGAAGAGCAGCGCCTGGGGTGCGATCGTGGTCGTCGGCCTCCCGCCCTGACTGGCGAGCGGCTCGGGCGCATCGAAGACCATGAGCATCGGGATCAACTTGCTGCGC
>JANYKT010000111.1 GCA_025358085.1 Deltaproteobacteria bacterium
GGTCGAGCGCGATCTCTTCGCCAGCGAGCTGGTCATCCGCGCCCAGCGCATGGGCCGCGACGTGCGCGAGATCCCCATCACGCTGGCCGAGAAGCGGCCGCCGTCCATCCAGCTCTTGCGCCGGGTCCCGCGCGTCTTGAAAGGGTTGCTTCAACTGGGCTGGACCATCCGCATCCGCCACCGCTGAAGTTGCGTTGTGCTTTCCACGCCTGATTGAGCTGCGGTTTTGTGACCGCTCACCGATTGGCGATCCCATTTCGAACGCACCTTGGTGGCTCACTCGCCAGCGTCCGCTCCCGCGGCTTGGTCGTCGCAACCCCGGTGCAGCCACACGATCTTCGGCCACTTCGCAGGGTCGGTGTTCTCGCACCCTTTGGGATAATGAGAGTATGAGGCGTTCCTGCTTTTGCAGCCGTCGAAGTCGGCCCTAACTTCCATGATCATGTCGTCGCCGTAGTAGTCCGGGAAGTCGTGCTTGCCGTGGCCCGCCACGATGGTGCGCGGGGTATCGCGCGTTTCACGGAACACCCACCATTGCACGGACGACGGGCCCGCTCCCTCCGGCGCACGAAACGGCCCGCCGCAGAGGCGCTCCACGGCAGCCAGCAGCTTCACGGCGTCTTCCGGTGGATTTGCCATTACGAACGCCTCGAACACCGCGCGCGAGGCCGCCTAGCTTGTTGACGAAAACTTTGCTCTCGACGTCCGCTCGGTTCAGGCCGAAGTGATCATAGATGACGATCGACGGCCTGGTCCGGAACTCGCTCGGTCCCGTCAACTGGCAATCGGCGATCGACGCTTCGTAGGCCCAGGTGTCGTTGACCGTGATGGTAAGACCGCTCATGAGCGTGTCGATGGCGGTGTTGTACATGGGGCTGAAAATTTTCGTCTTATAGCGGGGTACCTTCGCGATGTCCCCTTGCGCATCCTGCAAGCTCTTCGACAGGGCCTTGCCCAAGTTCCCCACGAAGCGCACAGTGGAGGGGTGCTGCTGCGCGGCGCGCGTGAGCGCCGGGTCCGAGAAGGTGCGAGCGCGCCAGTCGCCCTCCTCATTCCGTTGAAACTTGCTGATCATGTCGTCGACGGTCTTGTTGAGAGCCCCGTGGCTGAAAAGGTCCTGCGCCATCTGGCGGAAGATGGCGAACAGCCGCGCGTCCGTCTCCGACTCCAGCCCTCCGGGGTGTCCGTCCAGCTTGAACATCCAGCCGATCGACTCGTACTCCTTTGGCGAAGTGTCGCCGGAGGTGAAGTCGGGCCCTTCGCCGGGGCGATGGTGCTGCGAATCATCCGCGGTCCACGAGTCGCAGAAGGCGATGGATTTCATCGCCACGCGCACCTCGCGGGTAGCGTCTCCAGCAGAAAGGACGACGTGCTGACCGTTCCATCGGCCCGGCACCGACTTGATCACCAACGCTCCCGCCGAGACGGCGAAGCGCGCATCGCTCGAGCAGTCCTGCGCGTCGTCGATCAGGAGAGCGCCGCGCGTGACGCGCGCCGGCCAGCGGGCGTCGTCGCCGAGGCTGGTGTAGAGCGGACCTCTTCGCCGATCAGGATCTCGCCCGGCCCGTCGATGGCCGCAGAGTCCTTTCCGGGATCGGCGGGGTCGATGGTCCCGGTCACTTCCTGCATCCACGCGTCGTAGGTGGTGCACCCTGGGTGCTTCGCGCCGGCACAGGCCGAAACCGAGGGCACGATGCCCGCTGGCGCGAACGCCAGCACGTCGACGCGCCGATTGTCCGGGCAAGAGCCTTTGACCGGCTTGAGCAAACGCCGCTGCCCGCAGCGCGTCTCTTCCCCCAGCGGCCGGATAGAACCGGGCCGCCCGTGCCGGTGAGAGTAGCGCGAGGTGCGGCGCGCGCGGAACTTAGGAAAGCCACGCGCCCGCGCGCGAGGGGGCGGTCGGAATCAGACCGGCGTGTAGACTACGCAATCTTGACACCTATGTCTGGAACGCGCATTCATATGGGCGATGCTCGTCGACCGCCTGGCGACCGAGTTCTTTCACATCTCTGTCCTGCGCCTGCTCTGCTCGGGCTCGGACCGGCACTGCTTCGCCCTCAAGGGCGGATGCAATCTTCGCTTCTTCTTCGAGAGCGTCCGCTTCTCCGAGGACATGGACCTCGACGTGGTCGGGATGCCCATCCACACCCTGAAGTCCAAGGTGGGAAGGCTCCTCGGGGGACCATCGCTTCGCCTGCCCCTGCAAAGCAGAGGCATCACGCTCGGTGCCGTCACGGTGCCCAAGCAGACGGAGACCACCCAGCGCTGGAAGATTGAGTTGATGCTCACGGGGCACTCGGTCCCACTGCACACGAAGATTGAGTTCTCGCGCAGGACTACGCTCGAGACGGCGGAGATCGAACCGATCGCCAGCAGTGTCCTCGCCGAGCACAAGCTGATGTCGTTCGTCGCGCCTCACTATGCGGTCGAAGCGGCGCTTCGCCAGAAGGTTTTGGCGCTGGTCGGGCGCACAGCAGTCCAGGCGCGCGACGTGTTCGACCTTGGGGTGTTGCTGGCCCACTCGACCGACGACCGAAGGGCACTCAAGCCCGTGCGTGCGCAGCTTCCGCAGGCGGTCGAGCGTACGATGGAGATCTCCTACGCGGACTTCAAATCCCAGGTGGCGTCCTATCTGAAGCCGGAGGAACTGGCCGTCCAGGGCTCGCGCGAGGACTGGGAAGCTCTACAGAGTCAGGTCGTGGAGAAGCTTCTCGTGGCGTTCTCATGAACGCGGGCAAAGCGCTCGGACGCCTGAAACGGCTGCGCCTGCCCGCCGCGACGACCTCCGACGCCGCCGCCGTCCTCGGTCTCGCGATCGACGCCGCGAGCCACACGATGCGGCGGCTCGGGCGCGCAGGGTTGGTGACGCCGGTGCGCAGGGGCCTGTGGGCGCTCACCGAGCACCCTGACCCGCTGGCGCTCGCCGAGTACGTAACAGCGCCTTACCCGTCTTATGTGTCCCTGCAGAGCGCGCTGTATCTGCATGGAATGATCGAGCAGATGCCCATGATGACCTATCTGGTCTCACTGGCGCGCAGCGGGCGCGTCGAGACGAAGCTGGGAACCTACAGCGTTCATCATGTTCAGCCGGAGCTGTTCGACGGGTTTGAGCATCGATCGGCGACGGGTCTCAAGCTGGCAACGCCGGAGAAGGCACTGGTCGATTTCCTCTATCTCTCGCCGACCAGGAGCCGGCTCTTTGCCGCTCTGCCCGAGTTGGAACTACCGAGACGATTCAGCGCAAGCGCGGCACGTGCGTGGGTGCGGAGGATCCCGGCCGGACGGCTGCGCACTGTGGCCGGGCGCAAGCTGGAGGAGCTATTGGGGAAGCGCTGAGTAGTGACGATCAGGCCGCCCGGTATCGGACGCGTGGGCCCGAAGCGATCGAGGCAACCTGTCCGTTTCTAGAAATCCTTGGTGTAAAGGAGCGAGATATCCTTGGTCCTGTCGCCCACCGTGGCCTGGGCTTCGACCGCGCGGCTGATCTCGTATTCGATCCGGCCCTCGCTGGTGTTCTGGAACTGCTCGTTGGTGAAGCTCTGCCGGTAGCCGATGAAGACGCGGTCGCCGATGTACTTGCCCACGCTCGCCTGCGCCACGCCGCCGCCCGCGCCCGTCTCGATGGTGAGAACGTCCACCGGCAGCACGCTCGCGAGCGACTTGCGGACCTCGCCGAAGAGCAGGCCGCCCAGCACGCTGGTGGCCGCCGAGGAGAGATCGACGCCGCTGCCTGACTGCGCCGCGTGGCCCTGGACGCGGCCGGTGGCGAGGAAGAACGCGATCGCGTCCTGGCTCATCGGCGGCGTCGAGCTCATGGTGATCTGGGGATCCTTGGCGCTGCCCGAGACGCTGATGGTCACCCCCGCCGACGAGTTCTCGAACTGCGCCTTGACCTCGAGCTCCGGATCGTTGATCTCGCCGCCGGTCTCGGTGATCAGCGCGTTCTGGATGGTAAAGCGGCGGCCCAGCGCGGTGAAGGAGCCCTCAGGGACATGCACGGTCCCGTCGGCGGTGGGCTTGTCCGGATGCCGGGCGTCGTACTCAAAGTTTAAGTCGCTCTCCACCGGGAACTCGAAGTCGGGCGCTTTGACATAGAGGTGCTGCAGCACGAGGTGCGCGTGGAGCCGCAAAGTGGCCGCCTTGCGCGCCTTCTCTTCGGCGTCGACCTCTTCAGGCTCGCGGCCCGGCGGGTGCGGCCGCTCGCCGGGGTGCACGAGCAGCACGTCGGGATTGGGCCCGAGCGAGGGCAACTTCTTGCTGGGCAGCGCCCGGATCACCACGCGCGAGTCGGGGATCTTGGCGTTCAGATCGAGCAGTCCGTCGGAGTAGGTGCCGAAGACGTCGAGTTCGGCGGTGACGTCGGCGCGGTGATCACCGGCCTGCCGCACCGGCAGCGGCCCCGCGCGCAGCGGCAGGCCGTTCGGCCCTTTGCGATCGCGCACCGACTCGGCGTCGCCCAGGTGCACTTCGCCGCTGAGCTCTATCGTTTCCGGCGTGGTGTCGTTGCCCGGCTTCATCGCCGCGACCAGGATGGCCGCGAAGGTTCCTTCACCGGTGGAGCCGGTCAGCCGGTCCACCACCAACTCCTTGGGCGAGAAGGTCGCGTCGAGCCCTACGTCCTGGAACACGCCCTGCCCGACCACGTCGAAGACGCCGCGGCGCAGGTGCGCGTCGCCTTGCGCCTTGGGCCGGCTGAGCGCGCCTTCGACCGCGACATGCGCGTCCAGCGAGCCACCCGTGCGGCGCAGATTGGGCGCAATTCCAGAGAGGAAGCCGAGGTCCAGCTTCGAGGCGTCGACGCGTCCCGTGACGTGGCCATCCAGCACGGGCGCGAAGCCGTCGCGCAGCAGCGTGCGCGCGCCCAGGTCGGCCTTGAGCTGCGCGTGCGCCTGGAGATTCCCGCCGCCGGGCGGGTCCATGCCCAGGTGCAGGAGCGCTCCCGCCGAGTCGGCCTCGACATAGACGTCGGCGTGGCCCAGCTTTCGCGTGCCCGCGGCCACGTCGCGCACCACCAGCTTCGCCACCAGCCGCGGCCGCGCCGGCGAACCCGTCAGCGTCACGCGGCCCTCGAGGCGCCCCTCGGCAGGCGTCTCCTTCCGGCCCGCCATCTGCGACACCCGGCCGAGGACCAAGCCGGGAATATCGAGCGCGAGATTGATCGGGAAATCGAGCAGCGGCCCGATGCTGCGGTCTCCCGGCTTTTGCAGCGCAAGCTCGACGACCTCGGCGCCGGAGAGGCCCACCGTCCCCTCGAGACGAGCGAGATCCGTGCCCTTCGCTTGCGCACCCAGCTTGAGCTGGAGGTTCTTCCCCAGCGCGAGCTCGCTCTGGAAGTCGAGCCCCTGCAGCTTGCCCACGGTGATGCTGTCGCCGCTGGCGCTGAGCTTCACCTCGGGCGAGAGCGGCGTGCCGGTGAGGCGCAGCGACAAGTTGACCGCGCCATCGCTGCCCTCGGGCAGGACGCCGGCCTTCGCCAGCCGCGAGAGTTCCAGGTGCGTGACCGCCACCTCGGCGGTGACCGCCCGCTGCAGCGCGTTCTTGAGGTAGGGCGGATCCTTCAGCGCGCGGGCGAGGTCGAAAGGCGTCGAAGCGGTGAGGCCCAGCGCCTGCGCGCCCTCGACCGAGAGCTCGCCGTCGAGCGAGGCCCTGCCCTTCTCCACCAGCACGCCTGCCCGGGCATCGACGTGCTGGATCTTCGCGGTACCCAACTCCCGCGCCTTCAGCGAAAGGGTGATCCGCGGCGCGCCCAGGTTGCCGGCGGCCACCACCCGCAGCTCCGCGAAGCCGCGCGCGCCCTGCTTCTGCAGCGACGCAAGCTTCGCCTTGTCCGCCAGCTGCCGCAGGTCCAGGTCGCTCACCACCAACTCGAGCTTGATAGGCGCGGACGGCGCCAGGGTCTTGAAAGACTGCGCCGGCACGTCCACGTCGAAGCGGAGCTTCGCCACCTGCGCGACCCCGGCCGAGCCGGTCGCGGTCAGGCGGCCCGCGTGCAGGTGCGCGTGCGCCTGCGCGTCCACGCCCATCGCGGCCAGCCGCTTGA
Source organism: Deltaproteobacteria bacterium (assembly GCA_025358085.1). Lineage (GTDB taxonomy): Bacteria > Myxococcota > Myxococcia > Myxococcales > 40CM-4-68-19 > JANYKT01. Next base: position 6,041 of record JANYKT010000111.1, read on the forward strand.
GCCCGCCATTCTTGTACGCAATCGTGAGGTCCACGTCGGGGCTCGGGAGCGAGCCCGCCACCACGGCATCGGCATCGACGATGCCGCGCAGGCCCAGATCCTTGGGCAGCGCAAACTCCGGCAGGTGCTCGAGGTCAAAGTTCTGCAGCACCACCGCCGCCTCGATGCGGCCCGCCCTCCGCGGGGTCTGGGGGAAGATCTGCGCCGAGAGCCGCAGCTCGCCGTGAGGGCTCGCAAGCTCGAACGGCTCGATGATGGTGTCGTCGCGGAAGTGGACGTTGGTGTTGCGCACCAGCTGCAGCTCGTTGCCGGGATACGAGACGGTGAAGCGCGACAGGATCAGGCCGTCCTTGTCGTCGTCGATGGTGGCGTCGCCCGCGAGCGCGAGCCGGCCCTGCGCCACCCCGGCGTCGATGCGGAGATGCGCGACCGGCCACGCCAGGTCCATGTCGATGCTGGGCGCGCCGAGCGTGATCTGCCCGAGCGCGAAGTTGCTGGCGGAGACGGAGAGCCGGCCGCTCGGCTCGGAGAGTCCCTGCAGGTGCCCGTCGATAACGAGTCCGTTGGCGACCAGGCCAGGGCCGTAGCGCAAGCGCGGCGCGCGCAATTGCACTTGCGCGCGCGGGTTTACCGGCGAACCGGTCACGCGCGCGACCAGATGCAGCGACCCATCGAGCGGCAGCGCGGGCCTTTGGGTCAGCGCGCCCACGGCTCGGCCCACCCCTCTGAGGTCGGGAGCGTCGAACTGCACGTCCAGGGCGAGCGCGTCGCGGGTTACGTGGCCGTGCGCCTTCAGCGTCAGGCCGAGCGCAGTTCCGGTGAAGCCTTTGATATCGCCAGTGCGGCCGTCGAGGTCGGCCTTGAGGTCGGCAGTGATGGCACCGATGCGGTCCAGGTGCGCCGGCCCGACATGCACATCGAGGTCCATCTGCCCCAGCACGCCGTGCTTGTCGAAGACAGGAATGCCGCGACCCTTGCCGTCGATGCGCGCGGTCACCTCGCCGTGCGGCGCCTTGAGAGACAACGCGCCCGGATCGAGGTGGTCGACGTCGAGGTCGATAGCCCAGACCGGCTTCTTGAAGTCCGTAGTCGAGCTGGCGTTGACCTGCACGCGGCCGCCGCCCCCGTCGAAGTGCGCGACCAGTGTGAGCTTGGTGCCGTCGCTGGTCAGGTCAGCGTCGCCCCTGAGGACCGCATTGATGGGCCGCTGGTGCGCAATGCTCGCGACGTCGTCCGGCTCCAGCAAAAGCTCGCGCACGTGGAGCTGTCCGGCATTCTTCGCCAGGTCCCACTGGCCCGTCGCAGCAAGCCCGCTCTTGCCCAGCTGCAGACGCAGCTTGTTGACCTCGACCGCGCCAGTCGGAATCGCGCCGGTCAGCCGGGCGTCGAGCTCGAGCGCGATGGGCAGCTTGCCCGGGGAGATCAGCTGCGCCGAGAGCTGTAACCCCGCGGCCGCGCTCTCGGCCGCGTACCGGGCGTGCGCGTTCGCGAGGGTCAAATGGTCAAGCTCGAAGGTGGTGGGCGCCTGGAGCGCGGGCCGCAGCGCCACCGCGCCGTGCGTGAGCGACAGATCGGCGACGTCGATGACCCACTGAAATGGACCGGAAGACGGTCCGGGCGGTTTCGCGACTCTGGGCAGCAGCGCGCGCGAGAACGTGGTGGTGCTGGAGCCGGGCTGGTCGGGGTCGGGAATGGTGGCGATGTCGAGCCATGGATCCTCGAGGCGGACCTTCGACAGCAAAACTTTATTGACCCGCAACGCGAGCGGGTTCAGGTGCAGGCAGAGCCGGGACGCCTTCAGCACCGGGTGAGCTTCGGGATCGCGCAGTTCGAAGCCGTCTACGCAGAGGTTGAGAAAGCCCGTCACGCGGATGTCCTTCACCCGCAAATCGCCCTTGATTGCGTTGCTCGCCCCGTTCGTGAGCAGCTTGCCCAGCTTGTCGCGCCCGCTGCCGCTGTGCAGCCAGACGAGCGCCCCGCCCAGGGTCAGCAGAAGGATGCCCAGCAGGGTGCCAAGGACGATGAACACCCCGCGTCCCGCCCTGCGCCAGCCTGACTTTGCCGGAGGGCGAGGCTCGGCGTTCGGCGGCCTCATCGGCTCGTAGACCGGCTCTGGCGGGTGCTCGCTCACGCGGCTGGTAACCTGCTCACAACGCGCGGTCCCGGCATTAAAAGGCCTCGCCGAGGGTCAGGTGGTAAGCGAGGCTCGACTGCCGCAGACACCCTTCCACCTGGTGACAGGCAGAAGCCACGCGAGTGTCGCGAATCTGGATGTTGCCCGCCTTGTCGGTCGAGCCGATCGCAATCAGCTCCTTCGGATTCAACAGGTAGGCCACGTCGAGCCGCAGCGGCCCGAAAGGGGTGATGTAGCGCAAACCCAGGCCGGGCGCGACTTCGAGGCCCCCTTGCCACGGCTGCTTCGGATCGGTCCCGATGCGGCTGGCGTCCACGAAGGGCACCACCGCGAGATGATTGATGACGTAATCGACGTGAATGCGCAGCTCGGCGGAGAAGAGAATGGAGCTGGTGCCGCCGGTGGGCACGGTGTTCTGGCCGAACTTGTCGGCGTCCGGATTGGCGGCGCGCTTGGGCCCCTGCTGCAGCGGCGCGTAGCCGCGCTGGAAGCTCTGACCGCCGCCAAAGAAGCGCTGGGTGAAGAGGCTCCCGCTGCCCCCCAGGGTGAAGAGGCCGCCATACTGGGCTCGGGTGGCGAGCGTCATGGTGCGGAAGAGGCCGCGGTAGAAGCGCACCTCGGGCTCGATGCGGAAATAGGTGAAGGAGCCGGGTTTCAGCGTCTGCTGCAGGTCGACCGTGGCGTAAAAGCCTTCCGTGGTCTCGATGACGTTGTCGCGCGCGTCGTAGGTGTAGCGGAGCTCGGGATACGTCAAGGTGCAGGCGCCGGTCGGGCAATCATCGGCGAGGCTGCCTTTGGTGCTCTGGGTGAACGTGTTGTCGATCCCGGTGTTGACCACGATCTTGAGGTAGCGGACGAAGTTGAACGACGGCGAGAGGGAGTGGCGGCCTCGTCGATAAAGCAGCGAGAAGCGCGCCGCGATTTCGTCGTACGAAAAGCCCTTCTGGAACTCGCGGTCGAACTCGCCGCGCGCCACCGCGTCGAGGCCCGGATAGTAGAAGTTGGGAATGGTCAGCTGCGCGCTCGTCTGGGTGACGATGCCCGACTGCGCCTGGTCGTAGCTGAAGAGGTCGGGGACAAACGCGTAGCCCACGTCGCTCGCCAGCTCCAGCCGGCGCAGGCCGCCAAAGAGACTGCGATTGGTGTACTCGCCGTGCAGCTTGGGCAGCACGTAGCGCCCCTGCTCGGCGGTGCCCCCGATGCCAACGCGCACGGTCTCGAAGGGCGCCTCGCGCACGTTGACCCGGACGGTGGCGACCGGCGTATCGCCCAGCGGCTCGAGGCCGACGCGCACGCCGGAAAAGGTTCCCAGGTTGTAGACGCGCTGCTGCGCGAGCGCCAGGGCGGTCGGCGAAAAGCGGTCGCCTGGATCGATACCGGTGGCGCGCGCGATCTGATCGCCGGGGATCTGCCGGTTGCCGCTGACGATCACCTTGCCGAACTTGTAGCGCTTGCCGGTCTCGGCGGTGAGCACGATGGCCGCCTCGGCCTCCTCGGGTTTCACCTTGACCGCGCCGGTCACCTGCGCCTCGGCGAAGCCGCGCTCCTTCAGGCCACTCTGGAGCTGAGCCTTGGACTTCTCGTAGCCGTCCTCGTCGAAGCTGTCGCCCTTGTGGATCGAAAGCGTTTCGTTGATGGAGTTCAGCTCGTCCTTGCCCAGCGCATCGACGCCGACAAGCTCCATCTGGCGAACGACGGCGCGGCGGCCCTCGTCTATCTTTATCAGCACCGCAACCCGGCCCTGGTCGTCCCTCTTCTCCTGGACGTCGACGATCTTCGCCTCGTAGAAGCCCTTCTCATTGTACCAGCGGACGACGCGCTTCAAGTCCACGGCGAAGAGGTCGGCGTCATAGTAGTGGACCTCCTTGCTGATGAAGCCGCTGGTGGGCGCGGTGGCGATCTTCTGCAGCAGGTCTCCGCTCGAGATGGAGGCGTTGCCTTCGAACCGGAGCGCCGTCAGGACCGGATGGCCTTCGAACGGCTTCGACGGGGTCGCGCACGACAACGCCGCACAGGCAGCCGCAGAGACGCAGAGGTTACGGAAGTTCGCGGTTGCCGTCTTCAAAGTGCGGAGAACCTAGCGTCGCAGCCGCGAGGGTGCAGGTTTTTGGAATCAGTCGCGTCGGCGGAGCAACAGATGAAGGTTGGCCTTTTCCCAGGCACGGGCCCGCTCGTAATCAGGAAAGCGCCGCTCGGCAGCGCGGAAGTCGCGGCCGTGCACCGTGCGCCGCCCGCCCCCGTCGGTGGTCGGCGGAAGCACCTGATGCAGCATCTCGTGGAACACGACCAGCCCGACGAAGTGACGCGGCACCTGCTCGTCGTCGAGCGCCGGGTGGATGCGGATGACCTTCTGCTCGTGGAAGTACACGCCCATCTTGATGCTGCGGCGCCGGCCATCGGGCGGCCGCCTTCCCCATCCGATGCGGGCTTTGACGCGGAGCTCGAACTGCTGCGCGTTCAGCTGGTCGTAAATGTCGATGAGATCGTGAACGCGCCCTCGCGCGGCGAGCGACGGCTCGGCCTTCAGCAGACTCGACTTGATCAGGTGGCGGTGGGTGCGGACGAACTCGTCGATGGCGGCGCCGTGCAGCTTCCGGTTCTTTCCGGCGAAGCCGGCGAGCGCGCGCAGCAGCGGCTCGGCTGCGCCGCAGAACATGTGGTGCAAGCGATACTGCAGCCGGCCTTCGACGCGCTTCCAGCTCACCATGGTCCAGGCGTTGTCGGTGAGTTCGACCTCGACCGGCTCGCGCAGGAGCGTGCCGAGACGAGCCGCAAGCTGAAGGCCCGCGCTGTCCTGCGATGTCGCGTGCGGGGTCTCGCTGGACGTCCGCTCGCGCGGCTCGGTCCGGTCGGTCGTCGTCCAGAGTGGGAGCGAGAGCTGGCCCATGCAACCGCACTTTAGAGGCAGGCCGCTCCCGCATCAAGCTCCGCGGCGCAGCGTCGCGTCAACTCGTGTGATCGGTGTCTGACATTTTTTCCGCGCGCGGCAAAAAGAATCAGCAGATCGCGAGAGGCCGATTGGTGCATGGCTCGGCGAGCTTCTCGGCCTTGCCCCGCGCGGGCCGGAACCCTCTTCACTATCAGTGAAATTAGTTTTACATAGTAATTTCGCGGCTTCGAGCGCGGGCGATTCCTTGACTCGTATGATCCGCGTCTATATCGTGCATTCGTTGTGTACGGCCCACTTTTCAGGAGGCAAATCGAATGGCGGCAACGAAGAAGAAGGCGGCGGCAAAGAAGCCTGCGGCAAAGAGCGTGACCAAGAAGCCTGTTGCGGTTGCAAAGAAGAAGACCGCGGCAAAGAAGAAGGCTTAAGCCCGGCGGCTTGACCGGGCGGCCTCCGTGACACTGGAGGTCGCCCGCGAAGTTGGTCATCGGAGAGAGCAGCCGGGGTCGTCGCGTCGAAGTAGCCAGGTAGTAGCCAGCAAGCCGTTTCGCTTTGAGCGTGAGTCCAAGCCGCCCGGTAGTAAGACTCAAGTGGTGAATTCCTCGCACCTTTCGATTGAACAGCGCACGCGCCTCCTCGGCGAATTGCGCACGCTGTTTGGCGCCACGCTGCAGAAGCTGTGGCTGCCCTCGGCCCAGCTCTGCGTGCTGCAGCTGCGCGTGCCCGGCAAGAGGTCGCTCGCGGTGGTGGATGCAAGGCTCGCGATCGCAGCCCTCGCGCCTGAGCGGCCCACCGCGCCCGATTCCTCGCCCCGCTCGCAGGCCACCCTTCGCGCAGCACTCACCGGTGCGCGGCTCGACGGCGCTCGGCTCGAGCTGGTGGAACGCCTGCCCCTGGTGCGCTTGCTCTTCAGCACTCCGCACGGCCCGCGCGCGCTCATCGCCGAGCAAGGCGGCACCCTGCTGTTGCTCGGCGACGGCGGGCGAATCGTCTGGGCCGCGGCGGGCGCGGGCGAGAAGCGCCGGCCGGGCGCGACTTATCCCCTGGCGGTTGCGTCACCGGGCACTACTGATCCTGAAGCAGGCGCGCGCGGGGCCGTTGCGGGGCGCGCTTTGGGCGACGCGGCCGGATCGGACGCTGCCGAGGCGCCGGGGTCCGTTGGCAATCCCGCGAGCGCAGCGACTGGCGAGGAAGAACCATTCGATTCAATCGAGATCGTTCGTCGCGCCGTCGCGCAGGAGGAAGCGCGTGGGCTCGAGGCGCGCCGCCGCGAGCTCACGGCGCGACTCAAAGCGCGTGCGCAGAAGCTGCGGCGCACGCTGGCCGCGGTCGAGGAGGACAAAGCGCGCGCCGCTCGATCGGAGAACGACCGCAAAAAAGCCGAGCTGCTCCTCCCGCACCAGGGTCGAATCGCGCGCGGCACCAGGGAAGCGCGTGTACCCGATTGGTCGCAACTCGATGCAGAGGGCCAGCCTCTCGAGGTCCTGCTCGCGCTCGATCCCGCGTTGTCGGCGGCGGAAAACGCAGCGCGCTGGCTTAAGCGATCCAAGCGGTACCAGGCTGCCGCGGGCCGCATCGCCGCGCGGCGCACCGAGGTCGCCAATGACCTCGCACGCGCCGAGTCGCTCTGCGAACGCGCGGGCACGGCCCCCGATGCTTCCGCGCTGCTGCTCCTCCTCGGGGAGGCCGGCCCCGCTGCTGGTCCGGGCGGGCCGGGGACGCGCGCGCTCGCCGGAACACAAAAGCCGCGCCTGCCGTACCGCAGCTTCCGCTCCGCTTCCGGCGCGCCCATCCTCGTCGGCCGCGGCGCGCGGGACAACGACACGCTCACGCTGCGCATCGCCCGCGGCAATGACGTCTGGCTTCACGCCCGGGGCCTGCAGGGCGCGCACGTCCTCCTGCCTGGAGCCGGCGACGCGCCCGATGCCCGCGCGCTGGGCGACGCGGCGCTGCTGGCCGCGCACTTCTCGTCGTTGCGCGGCGCCGACTTCGCCGAGGTCGCCTGGACCCGCCGCAAGCACGTTCGCAAGCCCAAAGGCGCTGCGCCCGGCGCGGTCATTTTCTCGCAGGAGAAAACGCTGCGCGTCCGGCTCGACGAGGCGCAGCTCGCGGCATTGCTCAAAGCCGAAGAACTCTAGTTGGGGACACCCTACGCAACCTCTCGTGCCAATTTTGTCGGCATCAGTTGCGTGGGCTGTCTCAAGACGAACCGCAGGCGCGGGCGCGGCATCTTGAGCAGGATGTCGCGACTGTTTCCCTTCCTGCTGTTTCTTGCCGTCGCGCTGAGCTTGGTCGCGGGCATGCACTTTTACGTCTGGGCGCGGCTGGTCCGCGACCCGGAGCTACCGCAGGCCTGGGCGCGCGCTGGCACAGGCGCGCTGGTGGCGCTGGCCATCGGGCTGCCCGTCTCGCTCTGGCTGAGCCGTGTGGCGCCGGACATACGGCCGCTGCTCTGGCTCGCATTCGTCTGGATGGGCGTGGGCTTCCTGCTGGTCGCTTTCCTCGGCATCGCCGACGCTGGCCGTCTCGCGCTCTGGGCCGCACGACGGCTCAACAATCCCGAAAGCGCGCCGGTCGACCCGGCCCGCCGCGTGCTCCTCGCCCGCACACTCGCTGCCGGCGTGGGCGGCGTGGTCGCAGGCTTGAGCGCTCTCGGCATCCGCTCGGCGCTCGGCGCGGTGGAGGTCAAGGAGCTGACCGTGCGCCTGCGCGGCCTGCCACCTGCACTGGAGGGCTTCAAGCTGGTGCAGATTTCGGACGTCCACGTCGGCCCGCTCCTGCGCAAGGACTGGGTGAGCGGCGTGGTCGCCCGGATCAATTCGCTTTCGCCCGACGCGGTGGCCATCACCGGCGATCTGGTGGACGGCTCGGTGGAAGAGCTTCGCGATCACGTCGCCCCGCTCGGCAACCTGAAGCCGCCGCACGGCGTCTTTTTCAGCACTGGCAACCACGAGTACTATTCGGGCGTCGCAGAGTGGCTGCAGCATCTGCCCACTCTCGGCATCCAGCCGCTCTCGAACCTCCGCGTGGAGTTGGCGCCCGGGCTCGACCTCGCGGGCATCGACGACCCGTCGGGCGCGCCGGACCTCGCCCGCGCTCTCCACGGTCGCGACCCGCAGAAGCCGATCATCCTGCTCGCGCACCAGCCCCGCCAGTTCGCCGAGGCGGCAAGGCACGAAGTGGACCTCACCCTTTCCGGCCACACCCACGGCGGGCAGATCTGGCCGTTCAGCTGGGTGGTGGCGATGGTTCAGCCGTACCTCGCGGGGCTGCACGCGCGCGGAAGATCGCAGCTCTACGTCAGCCGCGGCACCGGCTTCTGGGGCCCGCCGCTGCGCGTCTTCGCACCCGCCGAGATCACGCTGTTCACGCTGCGGCCTGCTTGAGTGGGACACCCTACGCAACTCCCCGTGCCAGTCCGTTGGCATGAGTTGCGTAGGGTGTCCCCAATCAGGATCAGCGCGCGCTGAACCAGGGAAGTGATTCGCGCGGCAGGTTCAGCGAGCGGAAGAAGAACTCCGCGGTGCCGAGCGCGGCCTTGTAGATGTCGCGGTCCACGGGTCGCTGGAGCACCGCGCCGTAGGCCGCGGCAAAGCGAAGCGATGTTCCGTAGACATGCGCAATGCTGTCGGCCGCCTCGCGCAGGTCGCCGCGGCCCTTGACCATCGGGGTGCCAAAGCGGTGGGCGAGCCAGCGCGCCTGCAGCGGACGCAGAAGTTCTTCTTGCGGCTCGAGCCAGCGCTCGAAGGCGGGCTTCCAATCCTGGAGATTTTCGGCGAGCGCAGGAACCAGCAGCGGCTTCGGGTCAATGGACCAGACGAAGCGCTGGTAGCGAAAGGCCGTCGCCGCGAGCAGGTCGGCACCGTGCGCGCCGATGCATTCGAAGAGGAAAACGAGGAAGGGCTGCGGGTCTTCGGGCTCGACCACCTCGAACACGCCCTCGTTGCCGATCCGCAAGCGGCGGAACGCATGCGCGAGCGCCGCGAGCGGGCGCCAGACCGGGTTCTCCGGCCCGGTCGTCGCGAAGGCTTCCACGCTCGAGTGGCGAATCCGGTCGAGCGCCAGCAGCGCCACCTTGTCCTTGCCAATGCGGCCGGAGATGGTGTCCTCGGTGTGCGCGACCCGCAGGTCGAGGCCCTCATCGCCGAAGAAACCCGGCTGGGTGAAGAGCCGCAGCGGCTCGTCGGTCTCGTCCAGCTGCTCCAGTACCTCGGGACAGACCGGGTCGAAAAACAGCTCGACGCGGCCGTCTTCCTGCTTGTAACCGAAGGCAGGAAAGTCGACGCACAGGTCCGGCAACGCGGTGGGGCCGTAGCGCGCGTGCACGCTGCAGCCCTTGTCGGGCGCGAGGAAGCGGCAGGCGCGATCCTCGCCGACGCCGTCGAGCTTGAGCGAGTCGAGGATCTGCTGGCCGGTCTTTTCGTCGGGCTCGCCCTCGAGGATGAGCTTGATGCCGTGAGTCAGGTCCTCCTTCTCGGCGCCCTGCAGGTGGTCGTTGAGGCGGAGGAAGTCCTCGAGGCGGAAAGGGATGTCCCAGCCGCTGCAGCAGCAGCCTTTCAGGTTGCACTTGAAGCGGCGCATCGGTTCGGACAGCACCACTGCGCTGGGCGGGGTCGAGCCGACCTGCGGCTCGCGCGGCGGCGGGATCACATTGAGGGACAGTTTCGTCACCCGCGAATCCTACTCCTGTCGCACGCCGTCGATGAGCACGAACGCAGGCCGCGCGAGCGCCGCCGCGTCGAGCAGCGGATCGCTTCGGAGTGCGAGGATGCTGGCCCTCGCGCCCACCGACAGGCGGCCCAGGTCCGGCAGTCCGAGCAGGTCCGCACCTGCGCGGGTGGCGGCCTGGAGGATCTCCGCTGGACTGAGCCCCGCCTCGGCAAGCAGGCGCAACTCGCGCTCGTCGATGCCGGGCGCGGTGCCCGTGTTGCCCAGGTCG
>JANYKT010000124.1 GCA_025358085.1 Deltaproteobacteria bacterium
AGCGCGCGCGGGCGTCTGCAGCACTTCCTCCGCCGAGCGCCACGCGTGTAGCGCACGGACCCGCAGGACTCCGCCGAGCGTGCAGGCGGCCACGTCTCCGCCGCTGCCCGAGCCACCCTGCTCCGCCCAGTGCGCCGCGGCCGCGAGCGCGAGAACTTCTTCATCGGTGACCGGGCGCTGGTGCGCGGCGCAGACGGCGCGCACGCCGAGGACCGTCGCCGCCGCGCTACCGCCGAGCCCCAGCTTGAGGCCGTCGCGCGCGAAGTCGTCCTCGAACACCAACCGCAGCGAGCGCGGTGTGCGGCCCTCCTCGAGGCACAGCCGCGCGGCCAGATCGACGCCCGCCTTGGCGAAGCGCAGCTCCGCGGGAACGACGCCCTGTGACCACCGCGCGTTGCCGCGGACGAGCTCGGTGACTTCAGCGGCCTCGGACGCCGCGTGGAGCCGCAGGTCGAGGCCGGCCACCAGCGCGGGCGCGCCATCGAGCACTGCGTACTCGCCGGCGAGGAAGATCTTGCCGGGCGCCGACAGCTTCACAGGAGGCGCGCTCCACCAGCCGGCGCGCAGATGAGCACGTCGCGCACGCCGCCGACCGTGCCCAGCGCCTTCCCGACCAGGGCGGCATCCCGCGCCTCGCACAGCGCCACCACATGCGGCCCCGCGTCGATGGTTGCGAAGGCCTGAATCGAGTCTTCGCGCAGCTGCTGCAGCGCCTTGAGGCAGCCGATGGTCGCGGGCTCCCAGTAGATCAGCGGCGGGTCGGCGGCGAGCGCGTCTGCGTGCATCCGCAGCGCGTTGCGCTCGGCGAGCGCGCCCAGCAGGCCTAGATCTTTGGCCCCCAGATACCGCAGCGCGCGCGGCAGGTCCTGCTGGCATTGCGCGATCCAGGCCTCGTGATACGGCGAGGTCTCGCGGGTCGCGCGCATGCCGTCGCGCGAGCCGGTCTTCTTGCGGCCCTGCGCGCAGAGCGCGACCACCATGCGCACGTCCCAGTGGCTCTCGGGGAAGACCTGCCGAGCGGCCTCGTCCTCCCAGACCGCCCAGCCGCCAGGAACGCTCCGCGCCGCCGACCCGCTGCCGAGCCGCGCCAGCCTGGAGAGCGCCAGATCGTCGAGCGCGAGGCCCGCAGCCGCCGTTGCGGCCTTGGCGAGTGCCGCGAAGCCCGAGGCGCTCGAGGCGAGCCCCGCGCCGGTGGGGAAGTCATTGCGGCTCTCGATGCGCGCGCGCTGCGAGATGCCGGCTGCATTCAAGAGCGCACGGGCGCGCAGAAACTCTTCCGGCGCGGCGTCCCGCCCGTCGAGCGAGAAGGAGTCGCGGTCCCCGCCCAACTCGACGGTGGTGGTGGTCTGGAGCCGGTCAAGCGCGAGGCTGAGCGAGCCCGCCTCGGGGAGGATGAGCGCCTCGTCGCGCTTGCCCCAATACTTGACGAGCGCGATGTTCGCGTGCGCAACGGCGGTCGCTTTCACGGCACGACCCGCTCGACGAAGGCCTCGGGCACGCTGCGGGCGAGCGCGTGCGCCTGCGCTTCATCGTGCGCGATGGCGATGGCCGCGCCCCCGCCTCCCGCCCCGGTGAGCTTGGCGCCGGGTGCGCCCGCGGCCTTCAGCTTCGACACCACATCTTCGAGCTCCGCGCAGGAGACGCCGAGCTGCCGCAGCAAGGCGTGCGCCTCGTCGAAGCAGTCGCCGACGCTTTCGATGTCGGCCTGGACCAGCGCATCGCGGCCGAGCAGCGTGAGCGCGCCCAGCCGCTGCAGGAGCGGGTTGTAGAGGTGCGGGGCTTCGATGCGTCGCTCGCGGAGCGGCAGCACTGTGGTCCGCGTGCCGCGCGCGAGGCCGGTGAGCGCAATCACCAGCCAGAAGGGCGGAGCGCAAACGCTCTCGATGCGGGCGGCTGTGTCAGACCCCTCTGATAGACCAGCTTTCGGGCGGGGGTGAGGGACCCCTTCAGTGAGAAGATCAGGGCGCTCAAAGAGGATGACGCCGCCGCGCGCGCAGATGGCCGGGTCCACCCCGGATGGCGACCCGTGCAGAACGCGCTCCAGATGCAGCGCCAGCCGTTCCGCTTCTTCCGGCGCACAGACGCGGCCCTCGTCCCGGCAGAACGCGCGCGCGAGCGCCACCCCCAGCGCCGCCGAGCTGCCGAGGCCGCCTCCCAGCGGGATCTCGCTGCGCACGCGCGCAACGAAGCCGCGCCGCCGCCCGGCTGCGCGCGCGATGTTCACCACGCCATCGAGGATCTCCCCGGGCGTCGGCATGCCCTGGGGCAAGACAAGCTCCGCAAGAGGCCCCTCTTCGATCGAGACCCCGACGCCGCGGGTGAGCGCGGCCGCCAGCGCCGGCTGCCCATAGACGACGGCGTGCTCTCCGAACAGGATGACCTTGCCGGGGGCCGTGGCGTTCATCGCGCGAGCTGCTCCGCCCAGCTGCGCAGCGGCTCCAGCAGCACCGGCGCCGACGCGCGCAAGGCGAGGAGATTTCGCGCCCCGCTGAGCAGGCACGCGGCCCGCAGCGCGGCGACCGCCGACCGCAGCACGCGTTGTGCAGCCTCGACGCCGCCCTCCTGGTGCGCGCGAACGAGCGGCAGCGCGAAGCCCGCGACATCGGCACCGAGCGCGATGGCCCGGGCCGCATCCAGCCCCGAGCGCACGCCACCCGAAGCGATGATCTGCAGGCCCGGCGCGGCCGCGCGCACCGCCAGGACGCAGGCCGCGGTGGGAATGCCCCAGTCGCTGAAGAGCGTGCCCAGATCGCGCGCCTCGTCGGTCTTCGCGCGCAGCTGCTCGACGCGGGTCCAGCTGGTCCCGCCGCGGCCGCTGACGTCGATGCAACGCACCCCGCGCGCCTGCAGCTCGAGCGCGACCGCAGGTCCGATTCCACACCCTGTCTCCTTGACGACCAGCCGCGGACCCAGCTCGGCCGCGAGCTTCCCGATGGCGTCGAGGCAGCCGCGAAAGTCCCGGTCCCCGTCGGCCTGCACCAGCTCCTGCGCGGGGTTCAAGTGGATGCAGATGCCGTCGGCGCCCAGCAGCTCGATGAGCTGCAGCGCCGCGGAGGACCCGCGCTGGGCCAGCTGCTGCGCGCCCAGGTTCGCGAACAGAAGGGGCGGCCGCGCCGAGCGGGGCGCGAAGGTGGAAAGCAGGTCGGGCTGGTCGAAGAGGATGCGCATCGAACCCACGCCGAAGGCCACGCCCTCCTCCTGCGCGATGGCCGCGAGGTCACGGTTGATTTGCCCCGCGCGCTCGGTGCCGCCGGTCATGCCGACGATCATCAGCGGCGCCCTGAGCGTCTTGCCGCACAGCTCAACCGACAGATCGACATCGCTGAGCGCGAGCTCGGGCAACGCTCGGTGGATGAGCCGCACGCAGCTGAAGAGCGGGTCGCTGCCGTCGGGCTCGACCTCGGCTCGCTGAACCAGGTCGAGATGCTGGGACTTGCGCTGCTCGAGATCGTCGTGCACGACACGGGTCTCTAGCACGAGGGTTCGTTTTGGTCGGCACGGCTCGTGCTACTGCGCCAGCCGAGCTCTCACGGAGGTTCAGAATCGGATGGCAGTCTTCAGGGACGAATCGGGCCGGCGGGGCCTTGCTGTGCGGATGTCCACGGTGCTGGGCACGGCCGCCGCGGTTGCGGCGCTGGGGCTCTTTCTCGTCTCGGTGTTTCCGGCGCCCTGGAGCAAGAAAGCCGTGCCACCGCCGGAGCTCGCGCCGCGGGAGCATGGGGGGGTGCTGCCGCTCGGCCATCCGCTCGAGACCAAGGCGCGCGAGGTGCTGTATCGCAAGGAGGAAGCGCGGCTGCATACCGTGCTCTCGCAGGCGCAGGCCGCGCAGAAGCTCCGCCGGCCCTCCGACGCGAAGGAGCCTGTGCTGGCGGGCTTCTTCGTCAATTGGGACCCGCTCAGTCTGCAGTCGCTCATCGCCCACGCCGACCAGCTGACGCACGTCATGCCGGAGTGGGTCCGCCTCGCGCCAGACGGGAGCTTCACGGTCGAGGAGGACCCGCGCCTTGCGCAGGCCGCGGCGCGCCTCGACATCACCCCGACGGTGTCCAACTACGGCAAGTCCAACTTCGAGCGCGCACTGGCGACGAAGATCCTCGGCAGCGAAAAGTCACGCAAGGACGCCGCCCAGCGGCTGGCCAGGCTGTGCCAGGACCGCGGGTACGCGGGTGTCAACCTCGACCTGGAAGATCTGGACGCGCCGGGGCTCAAGGACCTGGGCGCCTTTGTCGAGGCGGCGTGGGCCGAGCTGCACCCGCGCGGCTTCCTGCTCAGCGTGGACCTCCCGCCCGACCCGAAAGGCGTGCCGGTGGAGCGGCTCGCGGCCGCGACCGACTTCCTGGTGCTGATGGCCTACGACGAGCACGCCTCGACCGACAACCCGGGCGCCATCGCCACGCCGGATTCGGTCGCCCGGTCGGCAGCGGCATATCTGCGCCGCGCGCCGGCCGACAAGATCGTGGTCGCCATCGGCGCCTACGGCTACGACTGGCCGCTCGACCCGGAAGGTGACACGGCGCGCCCCGCCGAGGAGATCTCGTACGCGCAGGCGCTGGTCCAGGCGCGCGAGAATGAGGTCCCGGTCGAGTGGGACGACGAGGCGAAAGGCTCCTTCTACGAGTACGACGACGACGAGACGCACGAGAAGCACGCGGTGCGATTTCTCGATGCGCCCTCTGCCGCGGCGCAGCTTCAGGCGCTGCAGGATCTCCACCTGCGCGGCACGGCGGTATGGCGGCTGGGGGCTGAAGATCCCAAGCTGTTTGACCTCTTCTCCCACCCGCCCAGCCCGCGCCGCTTCGATCCGCAGCAGGTGCGCGCGGCCCTGGACGGGATCATCATCCCGCGCGACCCGGGGGACGTGCAGCTCACCGGCGACGGTGAATTGTTTGCCCTCAAAGCCTCTCCGCAGAGTGGTCGCCGCAACGTCACTTTCGACGCATCGGGCGCGGTCGAGCGCGTGCAGTACGTGCAGTACCCATCGGGATGGATCCTCGAACGCAGAGGCGGCAAGCCGCGCGGCCAGGTCACGCTCACCTTCGACGACGGCCCCGACCCGGTCTGGACCCCGCGCATCCTCGATGTGCTCAAGGAGCATGGAGCCCACGGCGTCTTCTTCCTCATCGGCCAGAACGCGCAGGCCCGCACCGACCTGGTGCGCCGCGAAATCGCCGAGGGCCACGCCATCGGCAACCACAGCTTCACCCATCCCGACCTCTCGCGCGTCTCGCCCCTGCGAATGGAGCTGGAGCTGAACGTCACCGAGCGGCTCCTGGAGTGGATCACCGGGCGCCAGCCGCGGCTCTTCCGGCCGCCCTACCACTCGGACGAAGCGCTCGACGAGACCGCCAATGCGCAGGTGATCGCGCGCGCCTCCACCTTGGGCTACCTCACGCTGGGGCAGGACATCGACCCGGAAGACTTTTCGCTGCGCGATCCGAATCTGATCGCGCAGCGTGTGCTGGACAAGGCAAGGAACGGCAGCGTGGTCCTGCTGCACGACGGCGGCGGTGATCGCTCGGCGACGCTCGCAGCGCTGCCGCTCATCTTCGACGGCCTCGCCGCGCGCGGAATCAAGGTAGTGGGGCCTGAAGTGGCCACCGGAATGACGCTCGACGCGTTGCTGCCGCCAGCTCCACGCGCGCCGGCGTCCGCGCTCTTCTCCAGCGCGGACAGCGTGGTGTTCGGGGTCCTCGGCGGCATCGGGCGCTTTCTCGGGCCTGCCTTCGGGGTCGCCATCGCGCTCCTCGCGTTGCGAGCCATTCTGCTCGCCATCTTCGCGCCCATCCAGGCCCGGCGCGCGCGGAGGCGGCCCGTGCTCGCGCCGCCCCCGGGCTTGACCGTCTCGGTGGTGGTCCCCGGCTACAATGAGGAGACGGTGATCGTGAAGACCGTCCACTCGCTGCTCGCGCAGGTGCCGCCAGTGCTGGAAGTCGTCTGTGTAGACGACGGCTCCAGGGACCGAACGCTCGCGGTCCTTCATGAAGCATTCGACGGCAATCCGCGCGTGCGCATCTTCGCCAAGGTCAACGGCGGCAAGTCGTCGGCGCTGAATCTCGGCTTTGCGGAAGCGCGCGGCGACGTCGTGGTCGCGCTCGACAGCGACACGCTCTTCGTGCCCGACACGGTCTTGCACCTCACCGCGCCCTTTGCCGATGCACGGGTCGGCGCCGTCGCCGGAAACGCCAAGGTCGGCAACCGCGTCAACAGGCTGACGCGCTGGCAAGCGCTCGAATACGTCACGGCGCAGAACCTGGAGCGGCGCGCCTGGGATCTGGTCGCCGCGGTGCCGGTGGTTCCCGGCGCGGTCGGCGCGTGGCGGCGCAAAGCCGTCCTCGACGAGGGTGGCTTCCACGAGGATACGCTCGCCGAGGACACCGACCTCACGCTGCGGCTGATCGCGCGCGGCTTTCGCGTGGTCTATGCCGAGCACGCGCTCGCGTTCACCGAGGCGCCCGAGACCGCGCGACAGCTCTTGAAGCAGCGCTTCCGCTGGACCTACGGAGTTCTGCAGGCGTGCTGGAAGCACAAGGCGCGGCTCTTCGCGCGCAACGGCGGCGTGCTCGGCTGGCTCATCCTTCCAGCTTTTGCCATCTACCAGTTCGCGGTGCCGCTGATCGCCCCCATCGTGGATCTGCTGCTGGTGGTCTCGCTGCTGCGCGGGATGCTTGGGCAGACGCTTGGCTATTACCTGCTCTTCTTCGCGCTCGACCTGTTGCTGTCGGCGGTGGCTGTTCTGCTGGAAGGCGAAGACTTCGGGCTGCTGCTTGGCCTCTTCGTCCAGCGCGTCGCCTACCGCCAGCTGCTCTGGGTTGCGCTGGTCAAATCGCTCTGGACCGCAATCGCCGGCTTCGCCGTGGGCTGGGGAAAGCTGGTCCGCACCGGGTCAGCGGTGGTCAAACCCCGTGCCTGATCGCACGATGGGGATACGCATGGCAGGTTAGGGAGCGGCTGTCCCTTGTGCCCTTCAGTCTGTCTGGAGCGCGTCCAACAGGGTCGAGTCATCGACGAGGAGCGCGGTTTGTTCCGGCAGCGGCAAGCGGGGTTCAAGGCCGCTTGACCGGGTGCCGAGGGCGCGTTAGGCACCGCGCGTGCGGATTGCCCTGGCGCAGATCGACACCACCGTCGGCGCTTTCGCGCAGACCTCCGCTGCCGTCGTCGCGCGGGCCGGCGCCGCAGCAGACGCGGGCGCGGCTTTGGTGGTCTTCCCCGAACTCACGCTTTGCGGCTACCTCGCCCGCGATCTCTTCGAGGTCAGCGACTTCGTCGAGCTCGCCAACGCGACGCTGCTCTCGCTGGCAAAAGATCCAGTGTTCGACCGGATCCACGCGCTGGTCGGCTTTCCCGAGCGCCACGACGGGCCGGGCGCGGGCCTGTTCAATTCGGCAGCGCTCCTGCACCAGGGCCGCGTCCAGGCTGTGGGCCGCAAGAGCCTGTTGCCCAACTACGACGTCTTCGACGAAGTCCGCTACTTCGACCCCGCGCCCGCGGTGAGCGTGGTCAAAGTCGGCGGAGTGCGTGTCGGCGTTTCCATCTGCGAGGACCTCTGGAACGACAAGCAGTTCTGGCGACAACGCCGCTACCCGCGCGACCCCATCGAGGAGCTGGTCGCGCAGGGCGCCGACCTGATCGTGAATCTCTCCGCCTCGCCCTTCGCGGTCGGCAAGAAGAAGATCCGCCGCGCCATGGTTGCCGCCGCCGCGCACCGGCACGGGGTGCCCATCGCGCTGTGCAATCTGGTGGGTGGCAATGACGCCATCATCTTCGACGGCGGATCGCTCATCGCAAATGCCACTGGCGAGGTGCAGGCCGAGGCGCCTGCATTCGAGGAGGCGCTGCTGGTCGAAGAAATCACGCTGCCGCGACGGGAGCCGGCCCCCAGGCTACGGGAAGTCCGCACAGCCGGCGTCGCGCAGCCCTTGGCTCCCGGACAGCCCTTGCCTCCCGGAACGCAGCTCGATCCGTCGCGCGCGGAATCGGCTGTCCTCTCGAACGCGACCACCGTGGCGGCGCCCGGCGCGCTCGCGGTCGTCTCTGCCTACGAGACGGACACCAGCCCCGGCGCGTGCAAGGACATCGTTGCCGCGCTTACGCTCGGCATTCGTGACTACGCCCGCAAGACCGGCTTCAAGAGCGCAGTGCTGGGGCTGTCCGGCGGCATCGACTCCGCGCTCACCGCGGTGCTCGCCGCGCGCGCCTTCGGTCCCGGAAACGTGACCGGCATCTCCATGCCGTCGCGCTACACGCTCGACATGAGCAACGACGACGCGCGGGTGCTCGCGGAACGGCTCGGGATTCGCTTCGAGACCATCCCCATCGAGCCGATGTTCCGCGCTTACCTCGAGGCCCTCGCGCCCGTCTTTGCGGGCCGCAGCCCCGACGTGACCGAGGAAAATCTGCAGGCGCGCATCCGCGGCATGCTGCTCATGGCCTTCTCCAACAAGACCGGCGCGCTCTTGCTCTCGACCGGCAACAAGAGCGAGCTCGCGACCGGCTTCTGCACCCTCTATGGCGACATGGCGGGCGGGCTCGCGGCCATCGGCGACCTCTCGAAGACCGCCGTCTACGCGGTCTCCCGCTGGCTGAATGCGCAGCACGACGAGAAAACGCCGGAGCTGATCCCGGAGCGCATCCTGACGCGCCCGCCGACTGCCGAGCTGCGCGAAAAGCAGACCGACCAGGACACGCTGCCGCCCTACGACGAGCTCGACCGGGTGCTGCGCGCGCACGTCGAGGAGCACCTGGGCGCGGACCAGCTGATCGCGCGCGGGCTGCCCGGGGCCACCGTGCGGCGGGTGCTCAAGCTGGTGGTCAACAGCGAGTACAAGCGGCGGCAGGCCGCGCCCACGCTGCGCGTCTCGGGGCGCGCGTTCGGCGAGGGCTGGCGCTTTCCCATCGCGCACGCCTATCGCTACTGACCCAAGCGCCGTCAAAACCTTTGCCAATCTTCCATCGCGTCGCCATCGCAGGAGCGGGCCGGGGAATCGGCGAGGCTTGTGCCCGTGCGCTCGCGGCCCGCGGGACGAGCGAGCTCTGGCTCTGCGCGCGCACCGCCGCCGAAGTCGAGGCGGTCGCCGAAGACCTGACCGAGCGCTTTCCTGAAACGGTGGTCCGCGCCATCGCAGCCGACCTCGCGACCGACGGCGGCGCGCGCGCCTTTGCCGAGGCCTCGGGAGCGGTGGACCTCGCCATCATCGCCGTCGGCAGCGCGCACCGGGCGGTCGCGCTCGACGAAGCCGACCGCGCGACGCTCCTCGCCCAGCTTGAATCAAACGCGCTCGCGCCCGCGCTGGCCGGCGGCGCCCTCTTGCGCGCGGGCGCCAGGCAGCTGGTCTTCCTGTCCTCGCTCGCAACCCGCCGCCCGCCGATGCCCGGCGCCGCGCCCTACACCGCCAGCAAGGCCGCGCTCGAGGCGTTCGTGCGCGCTTTCGCCGAGGAGTGCTGGCCGCGCGCCCGCGCCAACGCGCTCTGCCTGGGCCCAGTGCAGACCCAGCTGCACGCGGTCGCCGGCACGCCGCCCGAGTGGGTGGCGCGGTTTCCTCTGCCCGACGAAGTCGCGCCGCTGGTCATCGCGCTCGCCGAGGCGGGCGTCACCGGCCGCATCGTCGACGCCGACGCGCTCGCGCTCGACCCCGCGGCCGCACTCGCGGGCGATGGCCGCCTGGCGCAGGCCGAGCGGCTCTCTCTTGTGGGAGAGGAGCAGACCGAACCCGAGCCTGGCCGCCGCGCCTCGCCGCGCGTCCGCGCCGCGTTTCGCGCCACCGCGGACGGCGTGCACCGCTACCCGACCGAGACCCGGGCGCTGCTCGAGCGCATCGCGCAGCTGCATGGCGTCTCGCCTGCGTGTGTCGCGCTCTCGGGCGGCGGCGTCAGCGAGCTGCTCGAGCGCGCGCTGCGGGTCTTCTGCTCTCCCGGCGACGAAGTGGTGAGCCCGTTCCCGACCTTCGAGTTCCTCTCCGCGCTCTGCACGCGTGAGGGCCTGCGCCACCGGCCGGTGCCCGCTCGCCGCGACGCGAGCGGCCTCTTCGCCGCCCACGCAGCCGCGCCGCTGGCCGCCGCCATCGGACCGCGGACGCGCCTCGTGTACATCGCCTCGCCCGACAACCCGACCGGCGCGCTGCTCCCTGCCAGCGAAGAAGGGCTGCTCCCTGCCAGCCCGCTGGTGGTGATCGACGAAGCCTGGGCGATGGAGCCGCCGCAGCCGGCGACCCTGCCCCTGCGTGCGCTGCGGCTCCGTTCACTGAGCAAGCTGCACGGCCTCGCGGGCCTGCGCGTCGGCTATGCGCTGGGACCTGCGGAATCGATCGATCTGCTTCGGCGGCTCGAGTTGCCCTTCCCGCTGGGCGCGCCGCAGCTCGCGGCTGCGCTGGCGGCGCTTGCCGATCCGGAGCGCGCTCGCCGGACCGGGCTGGTCTTGCGCCGGGAGCGCGCACGCCTTGCGGTTGCCCTGCGCGCGCATGGCTTTGCTGTTTCGGAAAGTCCCGCGCCCATCTTGCTGGTGCGTGGCAAGGGAATCGGCCGCCTTCTCTTCGCGCTGCAGGCCGCGCACCTCCCCGTCCAGCAGGCGCATTGGGACGAGTCAGCGCTGGTGCTGGGCCTCGGCAGTCAGGTGCAAAATACCGTTGCCTTGGCAGCAGTGGCGCGCGCTTCAGGCTGACCATGGTTAGACTTCGGCGGCCGCCACCTCGCTTGACCTGGGGGGCCAGGCTGCCGTCTCTGTGGAGCGCTTGAATCGACGCGGCGCGCAGGACGTCAAAGCGTGCAGGAGACAACGATGCGAACTCATCTGCTGATTGCCACCGCTCTAGCCTTCGCTACCAACGGCTGCCTCGTCGAGCACGACCTGGTGCGCGAGCCATCGCCATCGGCCCAGCTCGAGTCGGCGCCGCCTCCGCCCGCCGGCGATGCCGACGCTCCCGACGAAGTGACTGCCGCTCCGCCGCCGGTCGGGCGCAATGTCGATACCCAGGTGTTCTACGACCGCCTCTCGGGGTACGGCCATTGGGAGTACACCCCTGAATATGGCCGCGTCTGGGTCCCCTCCGTCGCCGCCAACTGGCGCCCCTACTATTACGGCAATTGGGAACTCACCGATTGGGGTTGGACGTTCGCCTCGAATGATCCATGGGGCTGGGCCGCCTATCACTACGGCAGCTGGGGCTATGGTGCCGGGCTCGGCTGGTACTGGGTGCCGGGCTCGGTCTGGGCGCCCGCCTGGGTCAGCTGGCGTTATGGCGGCGGCTATGTCTCGTGGTGCCCGCTCGGTCCGGCTGGCTACTCTTATGGGTACAACAACCGCGGCTGGGTCGCGGTCGGTGAGCAGCACTTCACCCAGCCAATCGCCACTTCCGCGGTTCCGTTCCATGCAACCGCCGGCATCGTGCAGAGCTCTTCGCCGCTCACGGGACCGCACGCCGCTCCCGTCCGGGGTGGCTCGTTCGGACCGCCGGTCGCGCAGGTCTCGGCGGCAACGGGACAGCAGATCCATCCCGTGAGCGCGGCGTCCGTCGTGAACCGCCCACAAGCCCGCCCGATGGCGAGCAACGGCGACAGCTATCGCAGGCCCGGGAACGACCCCATCCGCTCGCCCGCGCCCCGCGCCAGCGCCAGTGCGTCATCGCCAGCAGCGCCCTCGGCGCGACCCTCACCAGCGGGTCCCGCAGCCGGCCCGCGAGGCAGTCCCGCGGCCCGTCCCGGCGCGACCGGCGCAGGCCGTACCCAGGCAGAAGCACCTTCCCCGCGAGGGCTGGGCGCTGGCCGCAGCAACGGCGACTCCCCGGCGCAGCGCGGCGCCGGCTACGGCAGCGCACCAGCAGCCCGCGGGCTCGGCAGAGGTGATACCCGCGGGAACGGCGGCTACGGTCCGGCACCGCGCTCATCCGGTGGTGGTGGCACCCGCGGGAATGGCAGCTACGGTTCGGCACCGCGCTCATCTGGTGGCGGGGGCTCTCATCCAGCGCCCGCACCGGCACCAGCCGGGCGCCCCTCCGGGGGTGGCGGGCCGCACAGCCGGAAGTAGGCAAGGGCGGCAGAACCCTTTGCTGCCAGCAGGTCGCAAGCAGCCTCCAGATTTCAGGGGGGTCTTGCTGCAGGCAGGTGGGGACACCATCGAGACATGGTGTCCCCTTGGAGCGACGAGTAAGGTGCGCTTCATGCGTCTTCGCCGCGGCCGAGTGCTGCAAGCCACTTTCGGTTGCAACCCGAACTCCAGTTCGCTCGGCGTCGACGTGACCTTCCTGCTCTTCGGCGCAACCTTCGCCAGCGCGCTCGCCATCGTGCTGGGAGCGCTCTTGCGCAAGGCCCCCCGGTGAAGCTCCAGGTCGTACGAGCCCGCGCCGAGCGCTTTGGCGGCATCGTCGAGCTCGAGCGCCCGCGCGCTCTGCTCCACGTCGATCGCGAGATGATGCGCGCCCTCGGCCAGCCGGAATCGGATCTCTGGAACGGCCCCGAGGAAGGTCCGCTCAGCGCTCCCCGCGAAGTCCACGTAGTGCTCTCGCGCAAGTGTGCGGCCGGCTGCAAGGGCTGCTACGTGAGCGCCACCCCTGACGGCGCCGCGCTCAGCTACGACGAGGCCTGCCGCATCCTCGACGAGCTCGCCACCATGGGCGTCTTCCACGTCGCGCTGGGCGGCGGCGAGGCGCTGGAGCTCGACTACCTCTTCGCAGTCGCTGCTCACGCGCGCAAGGTCGGCATCACCCCCAACCTCACCACCAGCGGTCTCGGCCTCGACGAACGCGCCGCCGCACGCTGCGCGGTCTTCGGCCAGATCAATGTCAGCGTCGACGGCGTCGGCAAAGCCTACCAGGAGGCGCGCGGCTTCGACGGCTTCCGTCACGCCGAAAAGGCGCTCCGTCTCCTGCGCGCGGTCAAGCCCGAGGTCGGCGTCAACTGCGTCGTCAGCCGGTCTTCCTTCCAGCACCTGGGAGAAGTTGCGCGGCTGGTGAAGAGCCTGGATCTCAACGAGCTCGAGCTCCTGCGATTCAAGCCGGTCGGTCGCGGCGCCTCGCTTGCGGAAGAGCTCACGCTGGCGCAGTCGAAGCGGATCTATCCCCTGGCGCGCTGGCTCATGCTGCGCCACCGCGTTCGCGTCAAGCTCGATTGTTCCTTCGCGCCGATGGTTTTCTTCCACAAGCCCAGCGCGCGCGCCGCTGCTTTCTTCGGCGTGCAGGGCTGCGTCGGCGGCGACGTGCTCGCAGCCGTCTCGCCCGAGGGCGCTTTGATGGGCTGCTCCTTTGCCGGCCGCGCCGAGGCCGACGCGCGCGTGCCGGGCGCCATGCAGCAGGCCTGGTCCAAAGGCTTCGGCGAGTTCCGCGACTTCGTGAAGACGGCGCCTGCGCCTTGCGCGTCCTGCGACTACCTGCAGCTCTGCCGCGGCGGCTGCCGGGCAGTGGCGCAGGCGCATGGACCCTTCATGTCTCCCGATCCTGGCTGCCCCACCGTGCAAGCGCACCAGCAGCGGCGCTCGCTGCCCGTCGTCCGGGCCCTGGAAGCATGAGCCTCCGCCGCGGCAGCAAGACTCGCAGCCGCTGGCCTCGCCGCCTTTCTCCATGAGCGTGATCTTCGAGAGCGCCGCACGACCGCTGCTGCTCGCGCACGCGGTCTTTGCCTTTGCCGCGCTCTTCGCCAGCACGCACCACGCGGCGCATGCGGTGCTGTCGGCGCTGGGTCGCGTGCAAGAACGCGAGCTGCGCCGCTTCGGCTGGATCGCTCCCGCCTGCCTGGTCGCCCAGGCGCTCCTCGGACTCGCGCTCTACCCGACCTACCGCGTTCGGGTGCGCGCGCCGGACTTCGACCGCCTCGCGCCCGCGGTCGCGCAGCTCTTCGATTTCAAGGAGCACCTCGCAGCGCTGGCGCTGGCGCTGGTGCTGGCCGCGGCGTTCGCGGGCGCGCGGCAGCGCCGCGACCAGCCAAAGCCGCAGCGCTGGACGCTCGCGACGCTCTCTGTCGGCGGCGCCGCGATGCTGTGGACCGCAACCATCATCGGCCTCTACGTCACTGCACGGCACCCGGTATGACGCGCGTCCCGGCCGCGGCCCGCGCGGTCGCGAGCGTTTTCTCTTCCCGCTGCTGGTGGAGCGTGCGCGTTGGATGAATCGAGCGGCGGGCCGGACGACGGTTCCCGGGCTCTGCGCGCCGCGCTCGCCGGCGTCGCTGCTTTCGCGCTTGGGTACCTGCTGCCGGGCACGCTGCAATTGCCCACGCTCGCCTACGATCCTCTCCGTCACCTGTTCTCGCTGCAACGCACTTTGACCGGCGTGCAGATGCGCTACTTCAGCGACCTGCTGACTGCGACCAGCGCGAGCCTGATCACCTTTGCCATTGCGTGGCGGTTTCATTGGATCAAACGGCTCAACCGGCTCAAGCAGGCCCAGGGCTTTTCCGTCGCAGCCGGCGTCGCACTGTCGCTGGTCGCGCTCGACGTCGCCTACTACCTTTCGCGGCTGCTCGCCGCAGTGTAGACACGTCGCGCATGAGGCCCGCTGCCACTCTGCTGCTCGCGACCGCGCTGGCTTCTGGCTGCGGCGATGGCACCACCTGTAAAACCATCGTGGCGGACCTCGGCGAGATCTGCTTGCCCGACACGCTCGCCCCCGACACCGAGGCGGTCATCGATGTCCGCGAGCTGTGTGGCTCTAGCTGCGCGCAGCAGCCAGGCTGCGGCGCGCAGCTCTTCAACGGGCAGCTGGTGCTGGACGTCCACGAAGAAGTCTGCTCCGGGGGCTTCGGCTCCAGCTGCACGCTGGGTTCCTGCCAGGCCCGCATCATCCGCTGCCGTCTGCCCGCGCTGGTCGCCGGCGAATACACCGTAGTGGCGCCGGGTATCGCTGGCCGCGTCCTGCGCGTGCAACCCGGCGGCCAGAGCCACTGCAGCCTGCCGACAACCCAGATTCCATGGTAGACGGGCTCGCGTGTCCGTCTACCTGAGCGTGGCGCCTCCGGATGGCTTCACCAAGTGGGGCGAATCCGAGTGGGATCGCTGGCTCCGCGAGCACCCGTGGGAGTCCGCCGAGCGCATCTGCTCCCGCGGCGACTGGGCAATCTTCCTCTTCCAAATCCGCCAGAGCGCGCTGAAGGCCAAAAAGTTCTTTGAGCCGATGCTCGACGCGCTGGTCAACGAGCGGCCGCTCAGCACGCAGCAAGCCGACGATCTGCTGCAGGGCCTGGAGCTTGCGCGCGAGGAGTTCTCCACTCATCCCGCCGCGGTGATGAAGCAGCACAACGGCAACTTCGCCAGCAGCGAGGATCTGGACGCCATGGTGGCCGCGGCCCGCGCGCGCATCGGCGGAGAGCCCACGCTGGCCGACGTCTGGAAGGACGTCTACGACCGCGTCGAGAGAGTGCTCGAGGCGGCGCAGGAGCAGAAGCGCGGCATCTACTTCGGGAACGTCTGATGTCCTTCTCGTCGCTGAATGAGCAGCGCGTGACGGTCTCCGGCGCGGGCACCATGGGCACCGGTATCGCGCAGGTGGCCTTCTACAAGTACGGATGACGGAGCGGCTCTCCATTGCGCTGCGGGCGCGGCGCCCGGCCGGGCAGCCAGTGCGCAAGGACGAATTTTTGGGGCCGCTGGGCCTGCACGAGCACCTCCGCGAGCTGGTCGAAGATCCGGAGCTGAGTTCGGCGCGGCTGGAGCTGTCGAGTGGCCTCGAGGTCGACGAAGCGCTGCGCCGCGCCACGCGCTGGCTGGTCGAGCACGACCCAATCGTCTTTGATCAGCTGCGCAAGATCGGGCTGCAGCTCGACCTGGAAATCATCGCGCACGGCGACGGCTTGCGGCTGCGACTCCCGGCCCCGCTGCTGGTGGCGTGCGGGCGCCGCGAGCTGCCCATCTCGTTGATCAGCCCGCGCTGAAGCCAGCTCACGGTGCCGCGAGCAGCTCGGGCAGCCGGCGCGCGAATTCGCCCTTGGCCATCACCTGATCGCATCCAGCCGCGCGGGCCGCGGCAATCAAGTCCGTCAGCTCGTGACCCAGATAACCGATCACCACTGTTGTGCTCGTCGCAGGGTTAGCCTTCAGTGCCGCAATTTCCGCCACCGCGTCCAATTTCGCATTGCCGAGATCGATCAGCAACACGTCAGGTTTGTGCTGCGCGACGTACTCCGAAACGCGCGCGCCGCGGGGCATCCACAGCACCGGCTTTCCCTGCGCGGCGGCGTTGACTTTGGACGAGAACATCAAATCGTGAATGGCAGCAGCAATTTTCATACGCACACTCCCGCGCCTGGCTTCGAGCCGTAGGGCAAGCCCAGGACCGTAGCCTGCCGGCCGTCCTCGAGCGCGACCTTCGAGCCCGGCACGATCAGCTCCTTGTGCACATAGCCGAGCAGGATGGCGAGGTCACCTACCTGCACCACCGAGGTGACACGCCCCTTCGCGCCGTCGCCCAGCCGCGCTCCGGGCAGTGGCGCAGCACCGTCCACCTCGAGCCGCACCAGATTCCACGAGACGCGGCCGCGGAAAGTCGCCATCGCCACCACCTCCTGGCCGACGTAGCAGCCCTTGCTGAACGACAGCTCGCGGTCGAGCCCCGCCTCGAGCGCGGTGGTCTCCGGGTCAAGCTCCGTGCCCCAGACCGGAACGCCGATGGCGACCCGCCACGCCTCGACCGAGTCCAGCCGCGGCCGGCCCGGCAATGCGCGCAGCACGTCCTGCGCGTCGGGCTCGGAGAGCAGCATTTCAAAGCCGAGCGGCTGCAGGCTGCCCGCGAGATCCAGCGCCTGCGCGCTGGCGGCGGCCTCGGCGTCAACCGCGGGCCGGCTGCTGCCGGGATGGAAGCGCAGCCGCCAGAGACCTTCCGCGGGAGCCAGCTCGCAATCTTCCATGATGAGGAGCTTGTCCAGATGCGCGCGCAACGCTTCCAGCCGCTCGGGCGCGGTGGTGATGATGACCTGCTCGGGATAACGCCAGAGCAGCCCCTCGGCGACGAGCCGGCCCTTGCCGTTCAGAAACGCGCCGGCCACCGCGCCGCCCCAGGGCGCCGCCGAGAGATCGTTCGACTGCATTCCCTGGAGCCACTTCTCGCGATCGGGCCCGACCACCCGCAGCGCGGCTGCCGGCCCCAGGTCTGCGAGCCCGAGCGGCGGCGGGGGTAGGCGCCGCGGTGCGCTGCCGTGGCTGGGCGTGTACTGCACGCGAGCTACATCAGAGAGGCGCGGCGCAGGCGCGACCTGCTTGCCCGAGGAGTCTACGAGCGGGCCGTCGGAGATTCGCGGAACGTGATCTTCGGTGCTCTTGAACGTGACCTGTGGACTCATGCCGTTAGACTCCTCGCGCAATCGCGGCCAAGTTGTGTGTTCGCATCGCTTTGGAGATCGCCATGGCGGATAAGGTGCAAATCCAGCGTGCTGTCAATGACGGAGAGCCCGTGGTCACTCCCGAGCGGACCGCGCGCGTGGCGGCCTTCATCGACGACCCCTGCGACGAAGGCGGCTACGACCAGTTCTGCCGCGACAAGCACGGCCAGCTGTGCCGCTTCCACGAGCAGTTCTGCCACGCGCCCGACTACCCCTGCATCGACCACTTGCGCCACGCGCTGGCGGTGAAGTTTCTCGTGGAGATCTCCACGCGGCGCGAGCGCGAGTCCTCGTAGCGCCTGAAGTTCAGAGCCTGAAGCGGGAGCCGCGTGAACCGCGCTAGTCTCGCAGTGCCGCATCCAGCACATCGTCGGCGAAGAGCGGCGCCACCCCACCGCCGCCCACGATGTTGACCACCAGGCCCGGCGCCGCGCGGCAGACGCTGCCGCCGTCAGGGACGCCATCGACCAGCGAAGCGTAGGTGCTGATGTCGAGGTGGAGCGGGAGCCGCAGCGCTTTGTCCTGCTGCACCAGCCAGCGCGGAATGGCGGGCGCGTCGATCAGCCGCTGCGCGACCCAGCTTCCGGGCTCATCGCGGCGCGCGGTGGCGAGCGCCCGCGCAAACGCAGCCCGCCCCGTTTCGCGGCCGATGACCACGCTCTTGCCGCCATAGTCGTGCGACTTTTTCAAGACGAATGCGTCGCCGTCCCCCAACTCCCGATCCTCGATGTCGTCGATCAGCCGCGTCCAAGGCACCAGCACTTTGACCGCCGCGCGCTCTGCTTCAGTGAGGAACTTCGCGTCCTGTTCCAGCGACAGCTCGGCGAAGAGGCCTTTGGTCTCCAGCCAACCATCGACGCGATTCCACATCCCGTGACGCTGCGGATCGAGGAAAGCCCGGCCCAGCGCACTCGCGGCGTCCACGTTGCGCGCGAAGAGGTGGCGATAGAGGACGCGGTGCGGGTCGCCATCGAGCGCGACATCCAAGGGCGTGCAGGTGCGGGCCGCGATGCCGCGCTCTTTGAGCAGCGCAACCAGAGCGTCGAGTTCGGTTCGCTGGGGGTCGCCGTCCCGGTGCAGGATCTGGACCTGGACTGGCTGCGCGCGATGGCGCGAGACCCGCAGCAGCGCATCGATCAGCCACGGCGCGTTGCGCGGATTGCCTTCATCGCTCGCATTCGGCCGGACCGCCTCGAGCCAGCCGCGCACGGCGGCGTCTGAGTAGACCGGCATCGCGGGGATGGTGGCGTTGACCTCCAGCGCGTAGGCGCGGCCTTTCTGGTCGACGAACCAGTCCACGCGCGCCAGCAGCAATTCTTCGGCCTCGCGCCAGCGGGTCTTGAGCGCTTCGAGCTCGAGCGGCGCGAGATGATGGAAGAGCAGCCGCGCTTTGGCTGGCCTGCGTTCGATGAGCTCGCGCGCCACTTTCACCAGCGCCGACACGAGCAGCCGCGCCTCGCTACCCAGCTGCCGGAGCTCCTCGCGCGGCAGCGAGCACGGCGACAACACCAGCGGAATCGGCGTCGCGCCGCGCATCAGCCCGCGCAAGGACGCGCACCGTTGTGCCTTTGCCGCGAGCGCATCCCGCGCGCCCTCCGGCATCGCGGAGATCTCTTCGTCCGCCCGCTTCGCCGCATCCGTCAAATCAAACAAGTGCATTTCGGGCCGACTCTAACCGAGTCCGGGATTCGCTTCTTAGACCCTGAACGCCGCCCGACGGGACGCCAGGGTCTCGCGAAGCAAGACCTGTTTCAGGCGGGCTCGGGGATGGGATGGATGATGCCCGGGCCTGCCGGGATCAAGGTCAGTTCAGTGACCTCGGGCCGGGCGCCGATGCGGACCATCGGCATGACCGAGCCGGCACCCCGATTGACATAAAGATAGGAGCTGCCCGCTCGATACAGGCCGGCGACAAAGGGAGTAATGAGGCGCGCCAGCGAGAGACTGCGGTGCAGCCACAAGAGTGCCAGTTGCCCCCCGTGCGTATGTCCCGAAAGTTGGAGTTGCACGCCCAGCTCCTGGGCTCGCGGCCAGGTATTGGGCTGGTGCGAAAGCATCACGCTCGCGGCCTCGGGCGGCTTGCCCGCGAGCGCCGCGCCGGGGTCGCAGTGACCGTTCCAGGGATCGTCGACGCCGCAGAGCCAGAGACCGTCGCCGCGCCGGTTCAGCAGCACGCCGCGGTTGCGCAAGACCTGCACACCAGCAGAGACCAATGCCTGCTCCACGTCGTCCGGCCCGGCCCAGAAGTCGTGGTTGCCGAGGCAAGCGAAGGTTCCATAGGTGGTCGGAATGGAGGCGATGGCCTCGGCCGCTTGCCGGGCGAATGCGGTCGAGTTGTGCACGATGTCGCCAGTCACCACCAAAATGTCTGGCTTGAGCCGCGCGGCGCGCCGGGCGATTGCCTGCAAGCGCTCGCTGCTGACGTGGCGGCCCGAATGCAAGTCCGAGAGCTGCACGATGCGCGCGCCCTCCCATCCTTTGGGTAACCCCTCCACCGGCACCGTCACCTGCTCGCGGCGCAGGGCGGTGGCGCCGAAGAGCGCACCATAGGAAGCGAGCGCGAAAGGAGCGAGCGCGAGCCAGACGGGCATCGGGGCCGTCCCCAGGTGCGCGAGGGTCCAGAAGGCGAGCAGCAGCGCGTAGAACAAGCTGCCCAGCCACCACACCGTCCACGGCGTCTGGAACAGTGTGGCGATCAACCGCGGCAACTTCGATTTCTGCTTGCGCCTGAGCACCTCGAACGCCATCGGGACATTGAGCAGCAAGAGCAGCCCGGCGACCGAGAGGCCGTGCGCGAACATATCGTGCCGGCCGAGCCAGTTCACCAGATCAGAAGCGGCGATGCCCTGTGGCGAGAGGGTGATCGCGAGCAGCAGGACGTAGAAGCGGGCGCGTCGCATGGGCTTGTCTTCAACGGACGCAGATTCTGCGGCATTCCGCAAACCCAGGCGCGGCTAAATTGACCTCTACCCCGCGATCCCTCTAATTTGCCTTCGAAGCGCGAGATCTCTGGAGAGCCGCCGCCTTGGAAGAAATCACCCTCGATCTGCCGATGCAACCCGGCGTGGACCTGCTGCAGCGGGTGCCGCTCTTCAAGACGCTCGGCTTTTCCGAGACCATGGCGCTCTCGGCCATCAGTCATCTTGAGAAGTGCGAGGGTGGCCACGCCATCATCCAGCAGGACTCGCTGGGCGGTGGGCTTTACATCCTCAAGGAAGGCAAAGCAGTCGTGCGGCGGCGCGACCCCAACACCGGCGAAATAAAGGAGTTGGCTACGCTCAACGCCGGCGAGCTCTTTGGCGAGATGTCGCTCGTCGAGGACCAGCTGGTCTCGGCCGATGTGGTGGCAAGCGGCGATGTCGAGGTGCTGGTGATTCCGCGCCACGCTTTCGAGAATTTGCTCGCCGAGAACGACAAGCTGGCGGTCAAGGTCTATCGCTGCTTCTGCCGCTCTCTCAGCGAAAAGTTGCGCAAGGCCAATCAGAAAGTCACCGACGCGCACGCCAAGGCCGGGGGCTAGATGGAGCAGCGGATCTTCAACCAGCTGCTCGCCGCCGCGGTCAAGAACGGCGCTTCGGATATCCATCTGAAAGCTTTTGCCCCGCCCGCGCTGCGCATCAACGGATCGCTCTTGCCGGTGCGGGTGCCGGCGCTCATCCCCGAAGACACCCAGCGCATCGCGCAATACATTCTCGCCAGCGCGCGCTACCAGGGCCATTTGAATGAACTGCGCGACTGGGACACCAGCTACGCCGTCGAAGAGGTCGGCCGCTTCCGCTGCAACATCTTCCGGCAGAAGGGCAACTTCGCGCTGGTCATGCGCGCCATTCCGTTCAATGTCCCGACGGTCGAGTCGCTGGGACTTCCGCCCATCGTCACCACCATGTCCGAGTACGAGCGCGGGCTGATCCTGGTGACCGGAGTGACCGGCTCGGGCAAGTCGTCCACGCTCGCTGCTCTCGTGCGCCATATCAACGAGACTACGAGAGCGCATATCCTGACGATTGAGGATCCCATCGAGTTCCTCCACGAGGACAAGCTCTCTCGCGTTACCCAGCGGGAGATCGGGCCCGATACCGGCGGCTTCTCGCAGGCCCTGCGGGCCGCGCTGCGGCAGGACCCGGACGTCATCCTCGTCGGCGAAATGCGCGATACCGAGACCATTGAAATTGCCTTGAAGGCCGCTGAGACTGGCCACCTGGTGCTCTCGACCGTGCACACCACCGACGCGGCCAAGACCATCGGGCGGCTCTGCGATGCTTTCCCCGCCGGGGCGCAGGAGGCTCTGCGGCACCGGCTCGCCGAGAACTTGAAGGGTTCGATTTCGCAGCGCCTTCTTCCCAAAGCAGCCGGCAAGGGGCGCGTGGTGGCGGCGGAAATCATGGTCTCCACTGAATCGATCAAAGAGTTCATCATCAACCCTGACCGGACGCACGAGATGGCCGACTACCTGGCCAAGAACCGGGACGTTTACAGCACGCAGAGCTTCGACCAGCACCTGGCGGAACTTTACAAGAGCGGCCAGGTGACACTGGATGTCGCCAAGAGCGCCGCATCGAATCCCAGCGATTTCGAGCGCGCTCTCTCCTTCGATTCCTGAGCCTACCGAGCCTCCTATGAACCTGCGCCAATGCATCTTCGCCCTGCTCCTGCTCGCCATCGCGGCTGCGCGCGCAGACACGGCCGTCGCCAAGCCCGCCCCGTCCGGCGACGGCGCAGCGCGGCCCAAAGCTGCTTCGATGTTGGTCGAGGAGGCAGACGAAGCCGAGGTCGCACCGCCTGCGCCGGCCGGCGATGAGAAGCGCGCGATCGGCGATTACATCCGCACCAACTCCAGCGATATCCAGGAGTGTTACGCCAAGCGGTTGCAAGAGCGGCCTCGTCTGCAGGGCAAGCTGGTCGCGCACTTCGACATCGGCCCCACCGGGCGGATCATCGGCGCTACCGCGGATGGCATTCCCGATCGGGATTTGGTCCTCTGCATCGTGACCGTCGTGCGCAAGTGGGAATTCGACAAGCCAGCCGCCGGCGGCAAGCTGCGCATCGCCTATCCGTGGAAGTTCGAGCCGCAGCCCTCACGCTGAACAATCGGCGCTTGCTGCGCATGGCGAAAAGGGCGCGTGCGGCCTAGCTTCCGCGCATGCCCTGGAAGCCGTGGCTCGGAGCCGTCCCCGCCAGCAGCAGCACCTCCTTCCGTGTCTGGGCGCCGCGCACCGGCTCGCTCTCGGTGCGCATCATCGATGGCCCGCTCTTGCAACTGGCACGGGACGGCGAAGGCTACTTCACCGGCAGCGTCGACGGCGTGCGGGCGGGTGCGCGCTATCTGTACCGCTTCCCTGACGGCCGCGAACGGCCCGACCCTTCGTCGCTGCTCCAGCCCGACGGCGTCCACGGTCCCAGCGAGATCGTCGCGCTCTCGCCACCGGTGACGCCTCCACCCGCGACGCCTCTCGAGCGGCTGGTCTTTTCAGAGATCCACTTAGGCACCTTCACCTCTGAGGGCACCGCCGACGCCGCCGCGCGACGCTGTCCTTCGCTGGTTGAAGCTGGCTTTACCGCACTCGAGATCATGCCAGTTGCTGCATTCCCGGGCGCGCGCAACTGGGGATATGACGGTATCAATCCCTTTTCTACGCACGCGGCTTACGGCGGACCCGCGGGCCTCTCGCGGCTGGTGGACGCGGCGCGCGTCGCGGGCCTGCGTACTTTTCTTGACGTCGTCTACAATCACCTGGGACCGGAAGGAAACTATGCCAGCGACTTCGGTCCTTATTTCACCGCGCGGCACAAGACCCCTTGGGGTGATGGCCTCAACTTCGATGGTCCCGACGCTGCGCCAGTGCGGCGCTATTTCATTGAAAGCGCGCTGCGCTGGGTGGCCTCGGCGGGCGGCGGCTTCGACGGGCTGCGGCTCGACGCGGTCCACGGCATTCTCGATGACTCGCCGAAACATATCCTGCAGGAGCTTGCCGAGGCCGTGCACCGCGAGGCGAGCGAGACCGGGCGCGCGATTTTCGTCATCGCTGAATCAGATTTCAATGATAGCAAGTTGATTGAATCCTATGGATTGGACGCCGCCTGGGCAGATGACTTCCATCACGCCTTGCACGTGGCGCTCACCGGAGAGCATCAAGGCTATTACCAGGACTTTGCCGACGAACCTGTTCAAGTGCTCTCTTCGGCCATCAATGAAGGCTGGTATTACCGCGGTCAACTCAAGTCCTCGATAGCGAAGGCGCACGGCACGCCCGCCCGGCACCTGCCCGCAAGGCACTTTGTGGTTTGCGCGCAGAACCACGACCAGATTGGCAATCGCGCGCGCGGCGACCGGCTGTCCCTGCTCACCGATACCGGAGGAATGCGCGTCGCTGCCGCTCTGCTCGCGCTGCAGCCGGCGCTGCCGCTCTACTTTCAGGGCGAGGAGTGGGCCGCGCCCGAGCCGTTCCAGTATTTTGTCAGCCACGGGGACCCGGCTTTGGTAGCGGCCGTGCGCAGCGGCCGGCACGAGGAATTCAAGAGCTTTTCCTGGGCCGGCGAGGTGCCCGACCCGCAGGCCGAGGAGACCTTTGCGCGCAGCCGCCTCGACTGGGACAAGCGCGATTCTCCGGCGGGCCGGGCCGCGCTCGACTGGCACCGATCCTTGTTGAAGTTGCGGCGCGAGCACCCCGCGCTGCAGAGCGACTCGCACGAGGCGGCCGAAGCGTGGGTCGAGGATCAAACCCTCTTCCTGCGGCGCTTCGCGAACGGCGAGGAAGTTCTGCTGATCGCTTCCTTCGCAAACGGCGCGGTGTCGGCCACGCTGCCCGCGGGCAATTGGCTGTTGCTCTTCGACTCTAGCGAGGCAGATCTCGCGGGCGCCCGCGCGGTCTTGAAAGGCCGCCACGCTATCGTGCTGGAGAAGAGGACCTAGGCTGACCTAGGCTGGTCTAGCCCGCAAGCGCGCAGGAGATCTTCGTCTCCATCGCGCGGCTGGCCCTACCGCGGAAAAATGGAGGATCTCAAACGACCTCCCCGCGCGAGGTTTGGCGATGGGACACGTTGCCGACTACCCCTACCGAGGGCGAAACAGTCAGCGCAGCCTGAAGGAGAGGCGGCTGGTCCTTTCTCGACTGGCGAGGAACGGATGCGCGCTTGCGGACGGTTCGCGCGAGAGCTTCAGCGCGCGAGAGCCGCAGGAGGAGCGTGGGGGTCCGACGAACGAGTTCGCGACACCCCTTGCAACCCAGGTCGATGACGCAACACCGGTCAGGGGGGGCGCGTATGTTTGAGGGCGGCGACCCCCACGCTTCTCCTGCGGCTCTCGCGCGCTGAAGCTCTCGCGCGAACCGTCCGCA
>JANYKT010000125.1 GCA_025358085.1 Deltaproteobacteria bacterium
TCAATCAAGAACGCATAGAGGCCGTTCAATGGAAGCGGGAGGTGCCCCTCCCAGGCATCGTTGCCGAGCGGGCGCAGCCGGACCTCGCGCGGCTCGTCGCTGCGCGGAGTCAGCTGCCGATAGCGCGCGACCACCACCAGCCCGTCGTGGCCCTCTTTGAAGACGTCGGCGCTGACGCGGACCAGCTCACCAGCCGCACGCTTCACCGGATAGCGGCCGCCCTCAAGCTGGGGCTGCACGTTCTCGATGCTGATGCTGCCGGCGCGTCCTGCCATTTTTTTGCGGCTCCCGTTCCGGAAGGGTTTGAGGATGCCCATCGCGAGCGCCGCAGTACAGCGCTCGCCGTCAGGCAGTCCGGCAGTGAACCGGGCGCTCGCCAACCCGCGCTACCAGCCGCAGCGCTGTCCCTTGTTCTGCTCCTTGAGCCAGCCCTGCAGCGGCGCGAAGTATTCGAGAATGGCGCCGGCGTCCATCTCGCGCGAGCCGGTCATGGCGAAGAGCGCGTCCTGCCACGGCTTGCTCGCGCCCAGCGCCAGCATTGCCTTCAGCTTCGTACCGGCCTCCTTGCTGCCATAGACCGAGCACTCATGCAGCGGGCCCTTGATCCCGGCCGCCTGGCACATGGCGCGGTGGAACTGGAACTGGAGGACGCGGGCGAGGAAGTAACGCGTATAGGGGGTATCGGAGGCGACGTGAAACTTGGCGCCGGGATCGAAGTCTTCTTCGCTGCGGGCCACCGGCGCTTTGACGCCCTGGTATTTCTCGCGCAGCGCCCACCAGGCCTTGTTGTAATCGGCCGGGCTGGTCTTCCCGGAATAGACATCCCAGCGCCATTGATCAATGAGCTTGCCGAAGGGCAGGAATGCAATGCGCGTCAGAGCATCTTTCATCTGCACATTGATGGTGCCTTTGTCGTCCGCAGGCAGCTTCTCCAGCAGGCCCAGCTTCTTGAGGTATCCGGGAGTCATCGAGAGCACCAGTGAGTCACCGATTGCCTCGTGAAAGCCGTCGTTGGCGCCGCCGTGATAGAGCATCTGCGGCAGCTGGTAATAATAATGCTCGTAATAGTTGTGACCGAGCTCGTGGTGCAGGGTCTCCAGATCTTCCTGGGTGGTCTTGAGACAGACCTTGATGCGCAGATCATTCTCAATCAAGGGATTCCAGGCGCTGGCATGGCAGACGACTTCGCGGTCGCGCGGCTTGAGGAACATCGACCGCTCCCAGAAGGTGGCGGGCAGCGGGTCGAGCCCCAGGGAGGTGTAGAAAGCCTCGGCGGTCCTGACCATCTTCTTCGCGTCCCACCCCTGCTTCTTCATGGCCCCGGTCACGTCGGTGCTGGGAACGTTTTTGTAGGGCTCGACCAATGAATAGACGTTGTTCCATTCCTGCGCCCACATATTGCCGAGCAGGTGCGCCGGAATGGGCTGGCCGTCTTTGACCAGCTGCTTGCCGTACTTCTTCTGCAATTGAGCGCGAACATAGCAATGCAGGTCGTCATACAGCGGCTTGACCTGCTGCCAGAGCCGGTCGGTCTCCTTCTCGAATGCTTCAGGCGGCATATCGTAGCCGGCCCGCCATTCGGCGCCGACGTCGGCAAAGCCCGAATCGCGCGCGCCTTCGTTATTGAGCTCGACATACCGGGCATACAACGGCCGCATCGGCTTCGAGATGGTGTGCCAGCCGACCCAGGCGTCCAGGAGCGCCTTGGGGTCGCGGCTGGTGCTCATCAGCGTGGTCAGGTCCTCGAGGTCCCGGCACTTCGCTTTTCCATCGGCCCCGCACCACTTGCCCTTGCCGTAGATGCCGGGAAGCTTCGCGCCCAGCTCCGACAGCTCGGCCCGGTGCGCGGGGTCGGTGGGCCCGCCACCGTTGAGCTTGAGCAGGAGCAGCTGGCGCTTTTCGTCCTCGGTCTTCGCCTGCGGCGCGAGCGCGGCGGCCTCCTTGACGGTCGGGCTGAGGAAGGCGAGGAAGTCCTCGCCGGCGTTGGAAGCGAGGCGCTCGGTGTCGTCGGTGATGTACGTGGCCGCGACCCAGCTCGCCACGCTGGAGCGGATGCTCTGCCGCCGCAGCTCGGCATTGACGCGCGCGAGGAAGATCTGGAGATCCTCGGCCGGCGGCTTCTGGGATGCCGTCGCGTCATCCGGGACCGTCGCGACAGCGGGCTTCAGCGCGGCGTCGGGCCTGGGAGCCGGTTCGGGTTTGCGTGAACTGGTAGCACAGGAGACAAGCGCGAGGGCCATCAGGAGTCTTCGCATAGGCGCCGCCGCTTATCGCAAGGGCGCGGCTGCGTCCAGCCCTCGGGCGTGCCGATCAACGGAAGCACCTTTCCTGCACGCGC
Organism: Deltaproteobacteria bacterium; assembly: GCA_025358085.1. Taxonomy (GTDB): domain Bacteria; phylum Myxococcota; class Myxococcia; order Myxococcales; family 40CM-4-68-19; genus JANYKT01. The sequence goes on from JANYKT010000125.1 coordinate 2,339, forward strand.
CGCGCCGGTCCTCATCCGGGCGGGAGCGTAGTTCGTAAAGATGCACGCTGTCCGGCCCGCCGCTTGCGCAGTGACCACCGTGCGCAGCTCGGCGAGGGGCTCTTCCCGGACCGCCGCTGCCGCGGAGTCGTTTGGCGTCAATCGATGACGGCGAGGCATCACATGCGACAAGGTCCTCTTCGGTGCAGTGCTTGGGATGGCCGCGGCGTGCGCCCGGCAACCCGCGATTTCGATCTCACCGCCTGAGTGTCGGCGACGAAGATATCGCCGTTCGCCGCGACGGCGAGGCCGTGGGGGCCGCTGAATTGGGCCCGGCCGCCCGCTGCAGTCGCTGAACCTGCCGGCCGGCGCGACCACCGCGAACGATCGACGCGACATCCAGACGACCACGCCGACCGCGCGCGCTGGTGCGGCCCGCGGCGGTGGCGGCGGCGGCCAACGGAGACGCCATCGTGGCCGACGGCGACCGCATCGTGCGCGTCACCCGCGCAGGCGCGATCGCGCCGATCGCCGGCGGAGATCAGCGCGGCAGCCAGACGTGAACCAGGCCGCTCTTGACCGCGATGCTGCCGCCGTGCGCCAGCACCACGCGATGCGCGAGCCGCCGCCCCAGCGCCTGGGACGCGCCGCCCTCCTCGCTGCTGAGCCACGCTGAAGGGTTGGTCAGGACCTTTGCGACGCCGGCCAACTTGAGCAGCACGCCGCCGGTGAGTCCCTCAACCGATACGGTGAGCGCGCCCGCGGAGGTCTCGCAGAGCCGCGCCAGCGCCACGCTCAGCTGGTCGGGATCGAAGCTGCCGTGGCAATCGCCCGACGCGAACAGCGGCACCTCCGCGCTTAGCGCTTCCAGGAGCCCCTGCAGCAGCACGACCAGGTCCACCGGACGGCGCAAGAGTGGGAGCTCCTTGCGGCGCAGCGCCGCGAGGTCGAAGGCGAGGTCTTCCGCGCGCTGGGCGTGCAGCAGCACCGACGGTCCGCCGGGCCGGGGCAGCAATCCTGAGGCCGCGCGGCAGACCGCGGCCAGCTCTTCGCGCAGAGGGCCGGCGAGCGTGCGCGCGGTAAAGTCGCGGTATCCGGTCTCGCGGCGCAGCTCCAGGCGGAGCATCACGGTCTGGGCCAGCACCTCGAGCAGCTCGCCCTGCTCCGCCGAGATCGACCGAGGCTGCGTGTCGAGCGTGCAGAGCGTGCCGATGGCCGCGCCCTCAACGGCGACCAGGGGCACGCCGGCGTAGAAGCGAAAGTGCGGCGGGCCAGACACGCACGGAGCGCTCGAGAAGCGCGGATCGTCGAGCGCGTCCTCGACCACGAAGACTCCTTGTTGCCGGATGGCCTCGACGCAGAACGACCCGGCGCGCGGCGCCTCGGTCAGGTCGAGGCCGGTGCGCGCCTTGAAGAATTGGCGGTCGCGATCGACCAGGCTGACCATGCCGAACGGCGCTCGACAGGCGCGCGCCGCTCGCCGCGCGGCCTCGTCCAGCTGCGGCTCGGGCAGCGTGTCCAGCACCCCGAAGGTGTAGAGCGACTGAAGCCTGAGTTCTTCTGCAGCGCGCATGGAAGATGCTCCTGAGTTGACGGTACGTGTGTCAACGTACGAACGGATGCGAATCCGTTGCTTTAAGTTCGGAGTACAAGTTTCGCCATGAACCGACGCTTCCTTGCGCTCGCGCTCGCTGCTTCCCTTGGCTCTTGTACGAAGAAGCAGGCCCCTGTAGCGCCGCCGCCGGCGCCGCCTGCGCCGCCCGCGTCGCTGGCTGGCGTCCCCGCGCAGTCCGGGGATCCCGCGTCGGAAAATCTGAAGGCGGTCTACTCGGACTTCGACGGCGCCGCGCTGCCGCTGGCGCAAAAGTTTTGCGACGCGGTCTACGAAATTCCGGCCGGGCGGAAAGCCGCCTGCTGCAAGGCAGGAAAAGGATCGGCGCTCACCCCGCTTTGCGCCAACCTGCTCTCCGCGGCATTGCGCAGCAATGGAGTCAGCCTCGACGCCGAGGCCGTGAACGCCTGCACAGCGGCGCAGAACAAGGCGCATGACGGCTGCTCCTGGGTTGGCACTACGGTCGATCGCTCGCCACCCGAGTGCCGCCTGCTCATCAAAGGTTTGCGCAAGCCGGGCGAACTCTGCCGCTCGTCCCTCGAGTGCGGCGACGGGCAGCACTGCCTGGGCGTCGGCCCGATGGACCCGGGTCGCTGCGGCAACCCGCGCCCCGCCGGGCAGAGCTGCCGGGATTCCGTCGATCCGCTCGCGGAGTACACGCGTCAATATGACGAGGACAGCCATCATCCCGAGTGCGCGGGCTATTGCGGACATCGCAAGTGCGAGCCTTCAACTCCGCTTGGTGCGAAATGCTTGCTCGCGCACCAATGCGCGGCCGGGCTGCATTGCGACGGCGAGCAATGCGCGCAAGGCGACCTGCCGAAGGTGGGCGAGAAATGCCTGGAGGAGTGCACCTTCGGCGCGAACTGCGTCGCGGGAAGATGTCAGGAGCCCAAGGCCGACGGAGCCGCCTGCACCGCCGACGCCGAATGCCGCGGAGCCTGCCTGACCGCCACGCACCTGTGCGGCATGCGCTGCGGCGGGCCCTGAAGGCTACTGCGGCTTCTTCTGAGCAGCCAGGCGCGCACCCAGCAAAGCGCGCGCGTTGAGCTCGCCGCTGCGGTCGAAGTGCGGATTCAGCGCAATTGCCTTTTCAATCAGTTCGCGCCCGCGAGAGGTCTCGCGTTTGGCCAGCCGGATGGCGCCTTCGTGGAACCAGAGCCTCGCGTCACGCGTGCCCAGCTTGTTTGACTTCACGCTCGCTTCCAGCGCCTCGTCGAGGCGGCCCGCGCGGTAGAGCGCCCACGCCACCGCGTCCTCGGTGTACAGGTCGTCGCGGACCTTTCGCTCGTCGAGAGCGAGCTTCACGGCCTCCTCTGTCTGGAGTTCCCTGGTGGCGAAAAAGAGAGACAACGTCCGCGGGTCGGCGAGACGGCCGCGCTTCTCGATCTCGGCAAAGATTTGCCGTGCCCCTGCGGTGTCTCCGGCGAGCTCCCGCGCGTCCCCGAGGAGCCAGCCCGTCTCGACCAGCGGGTTCGCCGTGTAAGCCTTCTCGAGCAGCGGCACCGCGGAGCGCCCGTCGCCGCGACCAATCAGAACGCGTGCCTTGCCCACCAGCGCTGGTGGAAAGTCCGGCAGCGTCGCCAGCGCCTGCTCGAATCCCGCGAGCGCGCCTTCGGAGTCACCTTCGTTCCAGAACATCATCGCCGCCTGCACGATGACCCACGCTTTGGGCTCGTGGTCCTTTCCATCATTGCCGGCGTCAATGGCGACTCGCACGCTCTCCTTGGCCGCTTTCAGGTCGGCACGGAGCCATTGCAAGTAGGCCGCGCGGCTGTACGAAGGCAGGTTCGGCTTCAGATTCACCATCTGCTGCGCGGCATTTGCTGCCTCGTCATATCGTCCCAGTTCAAGGAGCGCATCCGAGAGCGTGCCCCACGCGACCGGCGCGTCCGGCCAGCGTGCGGTCACCTCGCTCATCTTGACGCGCGCCTCCTCGAAGCGGTGATCGTTCATCAGTACGAGTCCCTGCAACTCCAGTGCGAGCCGGTTGTCGGGCTTGCCCGCGAGGACGGTGTCCGCACAGGCGCCAGCGTTCGCGTACAAAGAAGGCTTTGCCGTATCGCGCGCTTTGATGATCCAGGCGTGACCAAGCGCGAGCCACGCTTCGGTCTTGTCGGGCTGCCGCTGCACCAGGCCCTGCAGGTCGCGGATGGTCCGGTCCACCGGGAGCTCGCCGCCCGGCTGCATCAGCGCCAGCATCTTCGCGCGGCCCTCGGCAGTGTCGATTGCGCCGGCAGGGCTTGCAGCTGCGGGCGCGGCAGGCTTCCTGGAGCAAGCGATCAAAAGCGTGAGCAGGCAGATAGTTCGTTGCATGCAGAACTCCTTATAAAGAAGCGGCGGCCCCGGGGTTTCCCAGGACCGCCGCTGATGTACCAGCTTGAGCCAGGGCTACGGCGTGCCGCGGCCGTGGCCTTCCGAGTAGCCTTCCCAGGGCAGCGCCAGCCACGGGAACTGGGTGAGGAACTTCTTGTCGTTGTACTCGACGTGATCCTGGATGGCGGGAGGGCCGCCGTTGTCGCCGTTCGCGCCCAGCGCGGCGACGCCGCCGAGCAGCAGCGAGAGCTCGACGTCGGTCACGTCGACGCCTTCCTTGCGCGGGTCGGTGGGGTTGACAAGCGAGCGCCCGTTCGGGAAGCCGTAGGTGGCCGGGTTGAGGTTGAGGTCGACGCGGAGCACGTCGCCAGTGGAGCCGTCGGTCAGCGTGACGTGGTGGCAGTTGTTGGCGGGGGTGACGCCGTCGTAGGTCTTGCAGCCGGTCGCCGCGAGGCTGATGATGTCGACGATGTCGGTGCGCCCGTGGCGTAGCTTCTCGGTCGCCTTGAACGTACAGGCGCCGGCCACGTTGAGCGCGGTGCTGGCGGCGCAGGCGGCCTCGTAGTCGGGGACGATGACCGGGTTCAGGATGTACGCGCCGAAGTTCGGCACATCAGCCACCGGCTTGGTGCGGTTGTACTTGTCCTTGTCCTGGTAGCCGATGACCGCCTCGTTGATCAGCGGGAGGCCGAGGCGCGAGACCTGCACCCAGGGACCGAACGAGCTGGTCACTCCGTTGCCGCGGTTGACGCTGACCCTGCGGCGGCTCGAGGTGGCCCAGATGCCAATGGTGTTGGCGTCGCTGGCCGGCCCGACCGTCGGCAGCGCTCCGTTGGAGGTCAGCTGCTTGGTGGGGATCTCGAGAGCGATGGAGTGGACGTTGTAGCCCGCGAGGCCGTCCTGCGCGACGAGGCACTTCGGGGTGCCCGGAGCGACGCCGTCGTTGGCCGGCTTGCAGGCGCCAGCGGTGGCGCGGGGACGCAGGTTGGCGAGGTCGAAGATGCCGCCGAGGTCGGCGTAGAAGCCGTCGTCGCGGGGACCGGCGAAGACCCGCGTGCCGTCGGCGGCCGCGGTGGTGCCGATGAAGCCGCCGGCGAAGGTGTCGTCGTAGGTGGCGCTGCTAACCAGCGTCGGGGCCACGTTGTGGAGAATGGCCTGGGTGCGGGGACCAATGTTGGCGGGGACGGAGATGAAGGCTCCGCCGAAGCCGGCCTTGGTGTTGGTCAGGGGCACCTGGTCGACGCCGTTGACCGACTTGGTCACCGTATAGGTCTGCACGATTGCGCCGCCGGTGGTCGGACCGGTCAACTGGGCGAAGAATTCCTTGCCGCCGCCGATGCACCCGACGGGGTTGGAGTCAGCGGTGGGGCAGGTGTTCTTCAGCAGCGTCAAGTCGGCGATGGGCGTGATCGCCGCAGTCTCGAAATAGAACGTGTAGACGACGTTGTCCTTGATGGGTCCTGTGCCCTGCGTAATGTGAATTTGGTACTGGACGTCATCCGACCACTTGAAGAAGTTCGGGCCTCCCGACGGCTCCTCGAACGGGATCCAGTTGGCGACGATGTTGAGCGTGTCGTTCGAGTTCGGCGCGCCCTGGCTGCTGGTCACGAACGCATAAACGTCCGTGTTGTCGGCGGCGGGATCGTTGGCGATGGACGGCGCCTCGCGGTGGCTGGATGCCAGCGCAGCACCCGAAAACAGCATGACAACTGCAATATTGCGGATCGTTTTCATTGTTGGAATCTCCATAGCGAAATTGGTTTACTTGAAGAGGTAGACGGTACCGGTGGAGTCGATCAGCGAACCTGTCCCCGTGCCTGCGCCGGAATCGACGAAGGAGTAGACGTCAGCGTTCGCGGCGCGGTGGAAACCACCGCCCTGCGTGTTCATTGCCGAGAGCGCCGGAGTCAGCGCCAACTGGGTCACGACGCCGCTGGTGACGGCGATACGTGCGATGCCAGGCGCCGCAGTGGCGGGGTCGAGGTTAGGCACTAAAACGGCCGTGCCATCCTGCGAGACCGCGATACCGGCGGGGAATGAGACATTCAGGTTCTTCGTCCCCGTGAGCAGCGCGACAGGCTTGCCGGCCACGACCTTCTGCACGCCGCCGTTGCCGTCGACGTAGTAGACGGTCCCGTCAGAAGCCACCGCAACCGCTTGGGGATCAATGGCTCCGGCGCCTTCGATCACCGGGGTCACCGTGCCGCCAACATCGAGGAAGATACCCATCGCTCCGGCTGCCGTGGGGTCCTGCCCGATGAAGTAGAGGTTGTCTGCAGCGCCGACCTTGGCAACGGTGACGGCGTAGGGGGCGTAGTCAACGGTTTCGGGCAAAGCTGCGGGCTCTCCGCCGGTGTTGGCGACCGTGAAGATGGCTCCTGCTTTGTTATCGGCGTCCGAGCCGCGGAAGGCAGGGTCGGCTGCATAGATCGTCTTGCCGTCGCTGGAGACCGCGATACCGAAAGGCACGCCGATGCAGGTCGCAGTGGTGCCGCAGTTCTTGCCCGAGGCGATCACAGCCGGCGCGCCTCCTGCGCCTGGCACCGAGAAGATGGCCGCTCCCAGCGCGTTGTCTTCGCCGGTGAAATAGACCTGGGTACCGTCGGGGCTGGGGACCGCATCGAAGGGCACTCCGCCCATGGCAATCACGTTCGAGGTGGTGGGCTTGCCGCTCCCCAGTACGCCGCCGTCGCCGGTGCCGCCGTCGCCGGTGCCGCCGTCGGTGCTGCCACCGTCCAGCGTGCCGCCGTCGCCCGGATTACCGGCGTCGACCGGGTTCACGTTGTTGTTGTTCTTGTTGCACCCGACCGCGAGGGCGAACAACGAGAGCCCCGCGAGCGAATGCATTAAAGCGCTTCTCCTTCGGATTTTCATGGTGCCTCTCCGCAAACTTCTGGCTGCCTATGGGTTTTCAGGAAACGGCTACGATTTGATGGGTTACGCGCGACCCTCTAAACCGGATGTATGCGACCCCAACAAATCCCTGCATTGTCTCGAAATCGCCGCCTGCTCCATCAACGAGCAGACTTCCACCGATGCGATCGAGGATCGGCGGCAAGTGCTCGCGCAGAAGCGAAAGATCCGGGCGGTGGGGCTCGACCGCGACGACCAGTGAGGGATCCGCGCAGGCGACCACGCGCAACAGTTCAGTCTGCGCCTCGCGCGACAGCGCGGGGACTCGATAACCGAGGCCGCGCAACAAGCACGCAGCCATGCGCGGTCGAGCCTCATCGGCCTGGACGCTGATGACGATTGCGGTCGGCGCCGACGAGCGGCCGCACGGTTCCAGGCCCAGCGGTTCGCAGCGCTCGATGAAGGACAGCTCGTCACAAGCAACTTGCTCGAGTGCGGGAATCACCAGCTCGTCGAAGGCCTGCGCGAGCGTCGCGCCATCGCGGCAGGCGCGGACGACCGCTGCGACGCATCCATCGACCGACCGGGCCCGCAACGAATCGGCAAGGTACCCCTGGCCGCGCAGGTGATCAGCGATATCCTCGAGGCGGAAGCCGCGCGAGCCGGTCCCACTGCGCACGCAGTTGATCTTCCCTGCAACGGAAAGCCGCTTGATGGTAGCGGCGCTGACGCCGAGCAATTGTCCAACTTCAGTCGTCGTGAAGATCATCATTCGCGATCGATACGCGCCATGGCCGGGAACGGATGCACCGGTTTTCTGTCTCTTCGAGCACGCAAGTTCGAGCCGCGAGCATGCTCGTCACTTGTAGAACAACGAATGATGCACAGCCTTGCTTAGTGATCGATCATCCAGCGTCTTCTTTTGGCGAGGCTCAGTGCAAATAGCGGGAGAACAGACTCTGGATCTTGAACCCACACGGCAAGGGCTCGGCACCCTCCAGGCGCTTTACGTCGAAGTCGCCGCGCATGCGCTGGCAGTCGCGTTGCGCATCGTCGGTCGTCTGGACGAAGCGGAAGACGTGGTCCAGGAAACCTTCGTGGACGCGTGGCGTACGCGCGAGCGCTTCGACTCGCGCCGCGGCTCGCCGACCGCCTGGATCCTCAATATCGCGCGGAGCCGCGCGCTGGATCGCCTGCGGAAGGACGGAAACCGCACCCGCTTCGAGCGCGAGGCCGCGGTGCAGGCGCCGGCGGTGATCGAGCTGCGGGATCCGACCGCGCGCGCCGAGATAGACGCGGTCCTGCTTCAGCTCTCGCCCGCCCAGCAGCAGGTGCTCCAGCTCGCCTACTTCGACGGCCTGACGCAGAGCGAAATTTCTCTCCGTATCCAGATGCCGCTCGGCACGGTGAAGACGCACGCGCGACGCGGACTCGAGCGCCTGGCCGACCTCCTGCACAGCTGAGCGTTGTTTTGTCTAGTTTGTTCCCAGCAGTAACTTCTTTAATCGATTGAGCGCGTCTTCCGTCTTGCTCACGTAACTCGATTGGGCGCCCACTCGCTGGGCGGCGGCGAGCGTCTGCTCATAGATGCGGATGGCTTTGCCGACGAGATTGCGTACCTTGTCGCGCAGCGCGCTTTGATAGAGACCGCGCTGCTCCCCGGTGAGCCCGCGCGGTAGCGGCGCCTTGATCAGCTCATCGTGGAATTGCTCGTACAGGTCTCCGATGCGGAAGCCCGACGCGGTGGCCCACTCGCCATCTCCCTTGCGGATCGCGCGCAGGTAATGACCCTGGGCAGAGAGCAGGAATTGCGCCTTCGATTCGAGCGTTTCGGCGAGCTTCTTTTCGTCCATGGTGGAGGGATCGAGTTTGAGTTCCCTGAAATCAAATCGATAGACTTCGCCGAGCCAGAACTCGACCTGCGCGGGG
>JANYKT010000157.1 GCA_025358085.1 Deltaproteobacteria bacterium
CGCTCCGCGCAGCAGCTGCTGCTTTACCAGTCGAGCAGCTTGACCGCTCACGCGGCGCACGCCCGGCCCGGCGTGCCCGGCCTCATCCACCTGATTGACGATGGGCGCCCCGCGGCCGGCGAGGCCTGGCACGCGCAGACCTTGCCCGGCTCGCAGACTTCCATTGTCTTCACGCCTTCCGGCAAGATCGCGCTCGCGTACCAGGACGCGACGCCGGTCAACCTGATGCTGGCCAACTATGACCCCATTACCCTGGCGACCGTCTCGCGCACCGTGGTGCGGCCGCTGGGCTCGGCGGGTTTCTATCCGCACCTCTTGCTCGACCAGGCCGGCAGCGCCTTCGTCTCCAGCGCCAGCATCAAAGCGGCCACCGCCCAACTCTCGGCAAACCAACTCATGGTCGATCTGGTCAAGGCTCCTTGATAGGGGCGTTAATATGGGGACACCATACTCATTTCCGGAGAACCCACCCGATAGTCTCCCCACCGAGTCAGAATCGGAAATGAGTATGGTGTCCCCACATTAGGAGTTCCGATGAAGGAAATGTGTATGGTGTCCCCAGATTAAATGAGGGCGTCGAGCTCGGCCTGGGCGTCGGGCTCGAGCTCGTCGCCGCGGGCCAGGCGCAGCGTCTCGACGGCTTCGTCGAGCGTGCGCTCGGGGTCACCGCCGAGTTTACGCAGCGCTCGCACCAGCTCCAGCCGCACGCGCACATTTTCCGGGGCCAGCACCGCCGCGCGCGAGTGCATGCGCAGCGCCTCGGCCGGCTCCGTCTCCTGCAGCAAAAGTCCGAGCTGCAGGTATTGAAGCGGCTCGTCCGCGAGCTTGATGGCCGCTCGCAAGTGCGCGACCGCCTCGCCGTCCTGTCCCTTGCGCAGCGCCAACGCCGCCAGCCGCGACAGCACCGCGCAGGAAGTGGCCGCATCGGGGGCGAGCTCGCGCGCCTCCAGGTAAATTGCGCGCGCTCCCTCGTCCTCGAAGTGCAGCGCGCGATAGTCGCCGAGCGCCAGCAGTGCCTCAACGTCGTCCGGCCGCAGCGCGACCAGCCGCTCCAGCGCGGAGAAGAACACCGGCATCTGGTCGCCGGACGCCGCCTCGCGCGCGGCGTCCAGCAGCACGCGCCGCGGCGCCGTCAGCGCGGGCGCGTTCTCCAGGGCCAGCAGCAGCTCGTCGCAGGCCGCGTCCGGGTCGGTCGAAAGCAGCCGCCACGCGCGGCAAAGCGCGAGGAACGCTTCGGCCGGCACCGGCGCCGCGCCCACCTCGGCCGGCGCGGCCGCGTCCTCTCCCAGCGCCAGCAGCGTCGCCCGCGCCAGCAGCTGTCCAACCTGCAAACCCTGTCCGATGGGCAGAGACTCCGTCCAGGAAGCGCGCTCGACCGCAGCCTCGCTCAGCGTGGCCGCGATGCGCAGCTCGTCACCCTCGACCTCGATGCTGCCGTCCAGCACCAGCTCCGCGCCCTGCCCCACCACCTGTATGACTTCGGGCACCGACAAGAGCGCGCGCGCCTCGCCCAGCACGAAGAGCGCCACGTCTTCCGCCTCGACGCTGCCGGCCGAAAAGGAGCGCACATCAATGGTCCTCACCGCAGCTCCGGCACGTGCTTCGCCAGGATCTCCGACACGCTTGCAAGGTCAGACCGTCGCACAAGCGCGTCCTTCACGTAGCGCAACGACGCAGGGATGTGCACCAGGAACGCCGGGTTCTTCTTCACCTGATCAATGAAGACGAAGCGGCCCGCGTCCTTCAACTTCCGCTGCACCGTGAGCAGGTCAAAGAAGGCAGCGAAGCCCGCGACGTCACCGATGCCCATGGCCTTGCAATAGCGCGACAGCATCTCGTCGATGAGGGCGCGGTCGAGCTCGACGTAGCTGTCGCGCAACAGGCAGACCAGGTCGTACTGCCGCGGGCCCAGGAGCGCGTCCTGGAAATCAATCACCACCTGCTCGCCGCCGCGCAGCACCATAATGTTGCGGCTCTGGTAATCGCGGTGCGTGAAGCTGCGCTCCGCGGCGGCTAGCTCCCGGGAGACCTTGGCGAAGACGACTCGCAGCTCCTGCAGCTCGGCGGCGGTCGCGGTCGAGCCGCGCGCGAACATCCCATACTCGAGGAAGTGCTCGAACTCCCATTGATACAGATCGAAATCGAACCCGCGCGACCAGGCGAGGCAGGAGGGATCGGGAGCGCGCTCGGCCCCCGCGCGCAAGAGCGCCAGCTGATCGATTGCGTCCGCATAAATCTGCCGCCGGTCGCCGTTGACCAGCGCCTCCTCGAGAGTGCGGTCGGAAAGATCCTCCAGCACCACGAAGCCGCGCTGGTGGTCGTCCAGGTAGATCCGCGGCACCCGTACGCCGATGCGCTCGAGGTAGCGGTGCACATTGAGGAACGGCAGCTCGCCGAGCGCCTCTTGTTTGGACGCCTCCTCGCTCTTCAACGGGTCGGCCGGCAGCTCCATCACCACGGCGGTGTGCCCTGTCGCGACATCCGCGACGCGCCAATAGATGCGGTTGCCGGCGCCGCCGGGGAGACGGGTGACCTGCCCGGCGACTTGCCCGGTTGCGCTCGTGTACGCCGCCTGCAGCTGGTCGTTCGTCATGGCGGGCCAGACTATTTCGACGCGCGAATCGCCGCCATGGGAATCGCGCGCGGGTGCTATAAACCCGCCACCATGCCCGTCTATGAAAATATCCTCCAGGCCGTCGGCCGCACTCCCCTCGTCCGCCTGAACCACATCACGGGCCCGGAAGACGCCGCCGTCTATGCCAAGTGCGAGTTCATGAATCCCGGCGGCGCCATCAAGGACCGCATGGCGATGTACATCCTCGACAAGGCTGAGAAGGCCGGCCAGATCAAGCCCGGTTCAACCATTGTCGAGAATACCTCGGGCAATACCGGCGCGGGCGTGGCGCTGTGGGCCGCGGTCAAAGGCTACAAGTGCGTCTTCACCATGCCGGACAAGATGTCGCCGGAGAAGATCAACACTCTGAAAGCCTTTGGCGCAGAGGTGGTGGTCACGCCGACGAACGTTCCGGCCGAGGACCCGCGCAGCTACTACGAGACCGCGAAGCGCCTGCACCGCGAGATGCCGGGCTCATTCATGCTGAATCAATATCATAACCCCGATAACATCGAGGCCCATTACAAGCTGACCGGCCCCGAGCTGGAGAAGGATTGTCGCGACGCCGGGCTGACTCCGGATTTTTTCGTCAGCGGGCTCGGCACCGGCGGCACCATGTCGGGCGCGGGGAAGTATCTGAAAGAGAAGTTCCCCGCCCTGAAGAACATCGGCGTTGACCCTGACGGCAGCGTCTATCTCGATTACTTCAAGACAAAGCAGCTGATCCAGCCGCACGTCTACAAGGTCGAAGGCATCGGCGAGGACATGCTCTGCAAGGCGATGGATTTCAGCGTGCTCGACGACGTCCGCCGCGTGGATGACAAGCAGAGCTTCACCATGGCGCGCGCGATGGCGCGGCAGGAAGGCCTCTTCGCGGGCGGCTCGTCGGGCTCGGCCATGCATGTCGCGGTGGAGCTGGCGAAAGAGCTGGGCAAGGGCAAGCTCGTCCTCGTGGTCCTGCCCGACTCCGGCTCGCGCTACATCAGCAAGTTCTTCTCGGATGAATGGATGAAGGACAATGGCTTTCTCGACCCCATTGACCGCCTTGGTACCGTCGCCGATCTGCTGGGCGGCGCGCGGCCGCCGGTGCACACGGTCCGCGCCACCGACACCGCACGCCACGCGGTCGATCTGATGAAGAAGCACGGCATCTCGCAGCTGCCGGTGCTCGAAGGGCAGAGGCCGGTCGCCATGCTGCACGAGGTCGATCTTCTCCAGGCGCTGCTCGACGGCCGGCACAAGCTGGGCGAGCCGATCTCGGCGGTGATGAAGCCTATCGCCGGCGTGGTGACGCTGCGCACGCCGGTGTCGCGATTGAAGGAACTTTTTGCGACTGACCACGTTGCCATCGTCAAGGACGGCGACGCGCTCGCGGCAATCCTGACCAAGATCGATTTGATTGATTGGCTCGGCACGCGCGTCGCGATCCGCTAGTTGAGAGAGCAGCCGAAGCTCGTTCAGGGAAACCTCGCGCCCTGCGACTCGCCATGCCGGGTGCGCTGGTCGTAGGCGTCGTCTTCCGCATTGAACGAATGAGTGACGTCCTCGGCGGCGCGGTTGGCGTCCTTGTCCAGCTCGCTGCAGGTGGATGCGGCTGGCACCTTTTTCAGAGTCTCGAAGACCGCCTGCGCAGCCGCGCGGGCGTTCTGGGCGTGGCCGCGCTCGTGCTCGCGCAGATTGGTCATATACCGCTGCCAGCGCCCGGAAGCCTCGGCCCCGTCCCAACCTGGCAGCGTGGTCGTGATGGTCAATTCAATGCCCAGCGCGCCCAGGCGGCAGCGTCCTGCCTCTTTCACAAGCGGATAGTGCGACGAGACAAACCACGTAGTCAGCGCGTCGAAGGGCCCATACTTGCCGACCGGGCGGTGCTCGTTCATCTGCGCGCGCACCGCCGCCGGCGTTTCGCCGTGCACCTGGTAGACGACTTCGTTGCTTCTTACCTGCACCGCGGGGTCAAGTTCGACCGGCGCGAGGATGCGGTCCCGCGTCGAGCCCGGGGCCATCGACGCTGCCGCGTGGCCGCAGCTCAAGGAAAACAGCATCGCGAGGCAGAGCCCGCGGCCAGCGCTTCGCATCTTCCTGGTTTCCATGAGTGGAGCTTACGCGAAGCGTCTGTTATCTAGCCCCCCTATGTCGACCACCAAGATCACCGACCACTTCGAGACGCTCGCCATTCACGCCGGACAGCGGCCCGACCCGACCACCGGCGCGGTGATGACGCCGGTGTACTTCACCTCGACCTACGTGCAGGACGGGCCCGGCGAGCACAAGGGCTTCGAGTATTCGCGCACGCGCAATCCTACGCGCGACGCGCTCCAGGGCTGCCTCGCGGCGCTCGAAGGGGGCACGCACGCGCTCGCGTTCGCCTCGGGCCTCGCGGCGACGGACGCGGTCTTTCACCTCTTGAACGCGGGCGACCACGCGGTGCTCAGCGACGACCTGTACGGCGGCACCTTCCGCCTCGCGGACAAGGTCTTCAAGCGGCACGGGATCGAATTGAGCTTCGTCGATGTGACCGATCCGGCGAAGTTGAAGGCAGCTCTCAGGCCCAATACGAAGCTCGTCTGGGTGGAGACGCCGACCAATCCGATGCTGAAGATCTGCGACCTCGCCGCCGTCGCCGAGATCTGCCAGGGCAAAGGCATCATCACCGTCTGCGACAATACCTTTGCGACGCCCTTCTTCCAGCGGCCGCTCGAGCTGGGTATCGATATCGTCGCTCATTCAATGACCAAGTATCTGAATGGCCACAGCGACGTGGTCGCGGGCGCGCTGGTGGTCAAGCGCGCTGATTTGAATGAGAAGCTCGCCTTCCTGCAGAACGCCGTCGGCGCGCAGCTGGGCCCGATGGACAGCTTCCTGGTCCTGCGCGGCCTGAAGACGTTGCCCATTCGCATGGAGCGCCACGAGCACAACACGCGCGTGGTGGCCGAGGCGCTGCGCAAGCACGCCAAGATTTCGCGCGTGACCTGGCCGGGACTCGCCGAGCACCCGCAGCACGCGCTCGCGGCACGGCAGATGCGCGGCTTCGGCGGGATGATGACCTGCGTGCTCAAGGGCGGGCTGCCGTCCGCGCGCGCCATGCTCAAGTCGCTGCGGCTCTTCGCCTGCGCCGAGTCGCTGGGCGGGGTCGAGTCGCTCATCGAGCACCCGGGCATCATGACTCACGCCTCGGTGCCGGCCGAGACGCGCAAGATGCTGGGCATTGACGACGGCTTCATCCGCCTGAGCGTCGGAATTGAGAACTCGCAGGACCTGGTCGACGATTTGATGCAGGGACTCGAGCGCGCCTAGTAGTCGTGCGTCCGGCGCTCATAGGTAGGTGGCTATATAGCTAGTTGCCTATATGCACGCAAATCCAGCGTGCGTTGCTGCGCGAAAGCATCACGCACGGTCCGCAAGCAAGTCTTCCGCGGTCAGCTCGGGAGCGGCGCGGCCACTCTCGAATTGCAGCAGTCCGGCAGCGGCGTAGCGCGGGCGCACGCGGTCGCTGAGCAGGCCGATGCGCTTCAGGTTGGGAATGATCCGCTTGAACATGGTGCGGCGGAAGACGGTCATCATTTCGGAATCGAGCACCAGCTTGTCCCAGGCCGCGCGCGACATCTGGTGCGCCCAGTGCTCGTCATAGAACTCGTGCGCGAGAAAGCGATTGCGCAAGAGCATCGCCACCTCCAGCGCCCAGTCCTCGCGCTCGCGCCGCTCTTTTTCCGAGATCTCGCTGGCATAGAATTTACCCAGCGCGATGACGCCGTAGTGGACATGGCGCGCCTCGTCGGCAATGACCCTGGTGAGCAATTGCTTGAGCAGCGGCTCCTGGGTCACCGCGCGCATGAAGCCGAAGGCGCCCAGCGCCAACCCTTCAATCATGATCTGCATGCCGAGGAACTTCAGGTCCCAGCGGCCGTCGGACATCAGCGCGTCGATGACGACATATAAGTTGTCATTGACCTCATAGAGCTTCTCCAGCTTGCGCGTCAGGTACGTGTGAAAGACCTCGACGTGGCGGCCCTCGTCCACCACCTGCGTGCTGCCGTACAGTTTTGCGTCGAGCCACGGCACCGCCTCGGTGACCTGGCAGGCAGCGAAGAGCGCGCCCTGTTCGCCGTGAAGGAACTGGCTGAGCAGCCAGCTGAGCACGCCGTGGCGCTGCTTGCCCTTGTCCACCGGTCCAAGCTTTTGAAACGCCGGAAGCCTGGCGACCGGAAGGAAGTCGTCGGGCAGCACCGGCCGCACTGCGTCCCGCGGGTCCACCTGGATGGACCAGTCCAGGTCCGTGGTGGCGTTCCACTGCGAGATCTTGGCGGCCTCGTAAAGTCTGGTCATCTCCTTCTCGCCGCGGGCGTATCGCCAGTCGAAGCGGGCGCGGTAGCCGAGCTGCATTTCGGTCGAGTCTTCGTTCTTGCCGCGCTGCTGGATGAGGCCCCGGAAGGCCGGCCCCAGCATCGAGCGCAAGACTTTCAGGTTTCCGCCCGAAATGGCTTCCTTCAGGAGCGGGCCGCTGTTTGAAAGGTTGGTCAGGAGCCGCATCAGGTCTTCCTCTTCTTGGTCAGCCGGACAAGAGTTACGATCGGTTTCTTGGTCGCTCGACCAAGACGTACACGGACTTTCTTCACAAAAGCGCCACGCCGGTTTTCTCGCAGAAGCCCGAGCGCGAGATAACTCCAGAAGGCGTCAGCGATCTCCCCGGCGGTGCGGGTGTCGTCCTCGGTGTGCCACTGCGCGACCCAATTCATCGCCCCGAACCCGAACTGCCGCACCAGCGCAACGTCGACGCCGGGCCGTGCCAGACCCTTGTCGATGGCCGCCTGCAGCAAGCGGTCCCAGACGGCCTCGTAGCGCTCGCGCAGCGCGGTCATGGCTGCGCGGCCCGAGGTCAGCGCGCGGAAATCGTAGAGCAACACGTAGAAAGAATCGTCATCCGAGAGCAGCGTCTCGAGGTGCGCGCGGAGGCCCAGGCGCAGCCGCTCGGCCGGGTCGCTGGTGGTGGCAACCGCCGACTGCACCGCGGCCGTCAAGCGCTCCATCGCGCGCTCCATCAGGTCGATGAGCAGGTCTTCCTTGGCCTGGTAACGATAGTGCAGGCTGCCGGGCCGGATGCCGGCGGCGCTGGCGATCTGCCGCAGCGTGGCGGCGTCGAAGCCTTTGCGGCGGAAGACGCTGGCCGCCGTGTCGAGCAGCAGGTCGCGGTCGTGGAGTGCAGCGGCAGCCTTGGTCATCCGACCAAGAGATCTAGACGAGACGGGGAGCCTCGGTCAACTGGAGCCCGCCTTGAGCAATTCGCGCGCGACCGCAAGCAGCTGGATGTCGCTGGTGCCGCCGCCGATCTCCAGCAGCTTTGCGTCGCGTGCCAGGCCCTCGACGCGGTACTCGGCGGTGTAGCCATTGCCGCCGAGCACCTGCACCGCCTCGAGCGCGCACGCCGTCGCCAGGGTGGACGCGGTGTACTTGGCGGCGCAGAAGTACGCGAGCGAGGCGTCGCCGCTCGCGACCAGCGCCCGCCCGCGTTCGAGCAGCGCGCGCACCGTCTCCTGCGCCGCGTACATCCGCGCGAGCCGCAGCTGCACCGCCTGGAAAGTGCAGATGGGCTGGCCGAACTGGCGGCGGTCCTTGGCGTAAGCGGTCGCGAGTTGCAGGCTCTCTTCGATGATACCGAGCGCCATTCCCGACAGCCCCGCGCGCTCGCCCAGCAGGGTCTCGATGGCAGCGCGCTTGCCGCTCTCCTCCGGGTCCCCCAGCAGCCGGTCCGCCGGGATGCGCGCCTCGTCCAGGTAAATGGAGCCGGTTGGCGAGGCGCGCATGCCCATCTTGTCGAGGGGCCGGCCGGTCGCGAGGCCCGCGTCCGCACGCTCCAGTATGAAGGGCCGCACCTGGCCATCGAAGGGCGCGCCTTCAATGCGCGCAAAGATGACGAACACGTCCGCGATCGGCGCGTTGGTAATGAACGACTTCTCGCCGCTGAGCGCGAAGCCGCCGTCGACGCGGCGGGCGATGGTGCGCAGCGAGAAAGCGTCGCTGCCGGCCTCGGGCTCGGTGAGCGCCCAGCAGCCGATGCGCTCGAAGGCGAGCACGGACCGCGCCCAGCGCTCCTGCTGGTCTGGCGTTCCGCGCCGCAACAGCGACTGGCCGCAGAGGCCCAAGGAAGCGCCGAACGAAAGCGCGAAGCCTGGCAGCACGCGGGTCAGCTCGTACAGCAGCGTCCCGCTGAAGTCGGCATTGGCCAGCACCTCGGCGGGCAATTCGGCGAGGCCCAGCGTTGTGGCGAGCTCGCGCATCAGGACAATGAGCTGCGGTCCACCGCCGTCGCGCTCCAGCTCCCTCGCTTGCGGAAGCAGCCGCGCGCGGGCGAAGTGGCGGGCAATCCGTGCAGCCTCTTCCAGCAGCGAGCCGGTCGACGTCATCGGGGACACCGTCATTGGGGAAATCATACGCAAATCATCATATTCGTGCGTCGGATTCGACGGCATCCGGCCTCCCGAATCGCGTTTGCGATGGACGGCTACCACAAATTCATTCGACTCAGTCGCAAGGGGAGCCGGGACGCTCGAAGCAAGGCAGGCTTGCGGTTCCGGAAGCAGCGCCCACGGAAAGGCTCGTCTGCTATAAGCCGCCGCATGTTGAGTCGAGAGGGCCTTGGCCCAGCGAAGTTTCGCGGAGAGCAGCCGTGAGCGAAGATCCGAAGTCCCCGCGCGACGCACGCAGGTTTGAGCGACTCAAGCACGGCTCCAAAGCATCGCGCGACGTCAGCCCCCGCGCGCGGCCCGTGCTGCGAGCGCCACCGGTCCTGGGCAGCGTCGGCAGCGGAGACGAGCCGACCGTCATCATCGGCAAGCGGGGCCTCGAGCGTCTGCTGCAGGGACATGTCTGGATCTACCGCAGCGATGTCGCGGTGCCGGGAGGCCTGCAAGGCGGCGAGGTGGTTCGCATCACCGACGAGCGCGGCTGGTTTCTGGGCAAAGCCTTCTACGGCCAGCAAAGCCAGATCACGCTGCGGCTCCTCACCCGGCACGAGGAGCCCATCGATGACGAGTTCTTCGCGCGGCGCATCTCTCGCGCCCGCGCGCTGCGTGAGGCGGCGCTGCCCGACCCGGACCGGAAGCGGGCCCAGCGCATCATCAACGGCGAGGCCGATTTCCTGCCCGGACTGGTGGTCGACCGTTACGCCGACTGTCTGAGCATCCAGACGTTGACCGAGGCCACCGACGCGCGCCGCGATCTATTTGCAACACTGTTGCAACAAGAACTGCACCCGCGCGCCATCGTCGAGCGCAACGACGCCCGCACGCGCATCTATGAAGGTCTCGAACTCCGCAAGGGCATGCTGCGCGGCGAGTCGCCGGGTCCGGTCGAGTTCCTCGAGGGAGACGTCACGCTCAGCGCCGATCTGCTCGAGGGACAGAAGACCGGCGCGTTCCTGGACCAGGCGGAAAATCGCGTCGAAGCCGGCCGGTACGCCCGCGGTCGCGCGCTCGACTGCTTTGCCTACGGCGGCGCCTTCGCGCTGCAGCTTGCGCGGCGCGCCGAGACCGTGACCGCGGTGGACATCAGCGAGCCCGCGGCCGAGTTGGGCCGGAAGGCGGCCGCGCGCAACGGCATCGCCAACTTGCGCTTCGTGGTCGGCAACGCTTTCGACCTGCTCAGCGACGAGGCGGAAAAGGGAGAGCGCTACGACACCATCGTGCTCGACCCACCCGCCTTTACCAAGACCAAGGACGCGATCGAGCCAGCTTTGCGCGGCTATAAGGAAATCAACCTGCGCGCTTTCCAGCTGCTCGCGCCGGGTGGCGTGCTGGTGACTTGCAGCTGCTCTTTTCATATCGATGACACGGCGTTCGAGGCGATTGTTCTATCGGCCGCGAGCGACGCGAAGCGCTCGGTGCAAGTGGTGGAGCGGCGCGGCGCGGCCAAGGACCACCCAACGCTCCTGGGCGTGGCCGAGACGCGCTATCTGAAGTGCCTGATTCTCCGCGTGGCTTGAGATCCAATGTCACTCCCCATGCCGCCCTCCTCCCGCGTCCGTGCCTTCGACTGGCTGCGCGGCGGCGCCGTGCTGGTCATGATTGAAACGCACGCGCTCGTGCTTCTGCGGCCGGAGTTGCGAGCCGGCTCCTTCTTCAGCGCGCTCCAGTGGGTCGACGGACTGGTCGCCCCCGCGTTCATTCTCGCTGCCGGCTTCTCGCTCGCGCTGACACAGGTCCGGGCCGCTGCCGGCGCGAAAGAGCGCGGCACGGGGCCGGCAGAGGCAGCGCAAGCGCGGCGCAAGCGGTTTCGAAAAACCCTGCGCCGGATCGGTGAAGTGCTCGCGGTCGCAACGCTCGTGAATTGGATGTGGTTCCCCATCTTCCGCGAACCGCGCTGGATCCTGCGCGTCGATATCCTGCAATGCATTGGACTCAGCCTGCTCATCGCGCTGCCGTTCTTCTTTCTCCTCGCTCCCCGGCCTCGAACGCTGCGGGCCGTGGCCCTGGCCGGCGCCGCGCTCGCGTTCGGTCTCTCGCCGCTTGCCGAGCACGTTGGGCCGCCCCTCGCGATGCTGGTGAATCGCACCACCGGCGCGGTCTTTCCGCTCTTGCCGTGGAGCGGTTATGTGTACCTGGGCGCGGCGATCGGCGTGACCTCCGCCATCGGCGGTGCGCGCCGGACAGCGCTCTGGCTCCTGGGCCTCGCGGCCGCGGGCGTGGTGCTCTGGGTGCTGACGCCGCAAATCTCCGCGCTCTACCCGCCGCACGATTTCTGGGTCACCGATCCCACCAATCATGCGCGGCGCTGGACGCAGGTGTGCCTGATCGCGATCGCGCTGCTCGGCCTCGAGAGCTGGGCCCGGCCAGGCCGGCCGAGCGCGCCCGTCCGCTTCATCGAGGTCTTTGGCGGCTCTTCGCTTGCTGCCTACTTCTTCCACCAGATGCTCCTTTACTTCCACCTGTTCGGCTTTTCCTTCGAGAAGTTCTGGGGCAACCGCTCCTCGTGGCCGCGGTACTGGGCCCTGCTCGCCCTGCTGATTGCCATGACCTTTGCGCTGACAGTCGCCACTGACGCGCTCTATCAGCGTTTTAATGCGCGCCGGAGCATTTGAGTCTTAGGCGTTGTGAATCAATTACTCTTGCCGCGGCCGAACAGCTCGAGGCCCGCGACGAGGCGCCACTCCGGAGCGCCAAAGCGCGGATGAAGACCAGCGCCCAGGCCGAGCTTGAGCCGGTAGTTGACTCCGTCGGCGCGGAGCCCCTCAAATCTCGCGCCCAGCAGGGCCTCGAGGCCCGTCGTCTCCGTACCAAGAAAGGATTTAAAGGCCGTCTCCCCATAGACCTCCGGGCCGAGCGAGACCGTGCCGGTGCCGACCGGAAGTCTGAGTCCAAAAGCGACGCCAAAGAGCAGCTCGCTCCCGCGCGGGCCGCCGGGCGCCTTCCCATCGTCGCGCGGACGGAGATGCACTCCCAATTGACCAGCCCAGGTGAATCGATCCTTGTCACCGGCCAAAAGCAGCCTTCCCATCCCCCGGTATCCGCCATCGGTCAGGTAGTCCGCACGCGCCCCGGCCGGTACGATCAACTGCACGCCCGCTCCCAGCCGAAATGGGCTTTTGGCAGTGCCCAGGATGCGGGCGTCGAAACCGATTCGCGGGTCGGTGATGCTATCGGGATTTTGTTCGAGATTCGTACCTGGCGCGGTGAATTGATAGCCGCCAGCCTGGCCGCTCTCGCCGGAAAAGATGATTGGACCGGCAAAGTCCATAGACAGGCGAAAGCGATCATAAGTAACCGCCAGGCCGAGCTCGGCGAAGGCCTGATCGGAGATGACGTTCAATCGCTGCGAACCATTCAAGACCGTGAGTGGATGGCGCGAATAGCCAAGCACCAACGAGACGGCCCCGCCCAGCCCTCCCTCCAGGCGCAGGTCGTCCATGACGAACCAGCCGGCGCCCGGCCCTGCCGTGTAGAGCCGCTCGACTGCAAAGCCATCGGCCTGCTGCTGCGCGCGGGCCGCCGGAACCCAGGCTGCACAGGCCGCCCAGGCTCCTACACCAGCGGCCGCGACACGAAGCGCAGGGGACCGGCTAATACTGGGCATGAAGCCTCAGGCCGAAGACGTTGACCGGACCGCGATCCGCATTGAAAGCAGGATTGACGATCCGCTGGTAATCAGCGGAGAGCCAGAACACGTCGAGGAAGTTCAAGCTGTAGAAGACTTCGAATGCTTCCTCGGCGGCCTGGTTGAGTTTTCCGTCGCCGATGAAGCCGTCGACACCGCCGAGGCCGAGGAAATCGGCGTGCGCCCGCGATATCCAGCCGATGCTGGCGCCGATTCCCGCCAGGTCCGCCGGCCTCTTCCAGACTGACCCTTTGGTGAGGCCTCCAAATGAGATGGATCGATCCGTCGATGTATAGGCCTGCACCTCAGTCGCTCCATCAGAAATCATCCCCCGGAAGAACACGCCCGCGTCCTCGGTGAGGTGTTGCTCGAGGTTGAGCCCGATGCCCACCTTGATATTGAGTCTGCGCACCCAACAGAGATCCGGAGCACTCGCATTCGTGGAGAGGTATAAAGAGTTCGTGCACGCGGCCGCGTTCCTGGCGGGGTCCGCTCGCAGCGCGGCAATTGATTCATCGAAGCGGCCCATGAATTCACGATTGCGGTAGGCGAGCACCTTCACGGCGCCCTCGCGGCCAAAGAGCTTGTGGTCATGCTCGAGTTCGAGCGAGTCGCCATACTCGCGGTCAAACCGGAGGCTGATGGGGAGCTGGTTTGGATACTTCGGGGGGCTGGTGCGACCGAAGCGGATCGCCCAGTCGTCATAGTCGAACTCGGCGGCGCCACCCCAGGAGTAGCCGCGCGCGTCGGAGCCGAAATCCCAGGCCGCATAGGTCATGAAGCTGAGACTCAAGAACTGCTGGCGCGTATCGCTGGTGAATGAGTTCTTGTCGAAGAGATCGAGAATGGTGAAGTTGCCGACCGTCAGAATCAGCCGGCGGCGGCGGTCTTTGGTCCCCAGCTGCAGCACGTCCGAATGGCGCTCGACGGACTCACCGCCCAGATCGATCACCTGGCGCAGGTAGACGCGTGACCGATAGAGCTGCGGGGCCTCCCCGCCAGTCTTCTGGAGCTCAAAATTCTGGATGGCTCCGGCGAGGCCGTGCAGCTGGGAGAAAGGCCGCTCGGTGATCACTTCCGGTGCGAAGTACGCCTCGCCGCCGGGCCACAGCTTGAGCCCGAGATAGAGAGTCGCGGTCCCGGTAAAGCTTGATTCGGCGTCTGGGAGCAGCGAATTATTGCTGCCGTTCGCGTTGGTATAAGGCGCGGCGAAGGACGGCTTCCAACTCGTGATGAAAGTGATCTGCCCGTAGGCATTCCAGCTCTCGTCTTTGAAGTCGTGGAGTCCTTTGCGGGACATGTTGTTCATCAAGGTGAACGCTTCCTCCGCGGGCGGCGCGACGACAGCGGCGGCGGGCTCTGCACTTGCCGGCTTGGGCGGGGACTCGGCCGCGGCTGCGAAGGGCAGCGCCACCGCGACGAGCACAATCGGCAGGAGTGTCGATCGGATCGCCGCCATTCACGACCCTGTTAGCTTAGTTGGTGCGCAGTGTCTTGCAATGAGTTGGCGGCAGGATGCGGCCGGGGGCGCCGCGAGAAGCGGTCGAGTGCGAGATAGACGACCGGCGTGGTGAAGAGCGTCAGCACTTGCGAAAAGAGCAGCCCACCCACGATGGCAATACCGAGCGGGCGCCGCAATTCGGAGCCCACTCCCTGCCCCAGCGCCAGCGGCAGCCCGCCCAGCAAAGCCGCCATGGTGGTCATCATGATGGGACGAAAGCGCAGCAAACACGCCTGGTAGATGGAGTCGCGCGGAGAGAGGCCCTGCTCGCGCTCGGCCTCCAGCGCGAAGTCGATCATCATGATTGCGTTTTTCTTTACGATACCAATCAACAGGATGATTCCGACCAGCGCGATGATGGAGAGTTCGGTCTTGAAAAGCAGCAACGCCACCAGGGCCCCCACTCCCGCGGACGGTAGCGTGGAGAGGATGGTGATCGGGTGGATCAAACTCTCATAGAGAACGCCGAGCACGATATAGACGACCACCAGCGCGAAGAGGATGAGCAGCGGCTGGCTCGCGAGCGACTCCTGAAAGGCCTGCGCCGTCCCCTGGAAGCTCGCCTGCACCGTCGAAGGAAGGCGGATTTCCCGTTGCGCCTTCTGGACTGCGTCCACCGCCTGGCCGAGCGCGATCTCCGAGGGAAGGTTGAAGGAGAGCGTGATGGCGGGAAACTGCCCCTGGTGGTTGATGGAGAGAGAGGTCGCCGCGGGCACATACTTCGCCATCGCCGAGAGCGGCACCATGCCCCCCGTCAGGGGCGAGCGGATGTACAGCTTGTCGAGGACGTCGGGGTGGTTCTGGAATTCCTGCTTGACCTCCATGACCACGCGATATTGCCCGCGCTCCGTGAAGGTGGTCGCCACCTGCCGTTGACCGAAAGCATCATAGAGAGTCTCGTCGATCAAGGCCGGAGTAATGCCCAGGCGCGCCGCGGTATCGCGGTCGATCTCCAGATTCAATGACAGGCCGGCCGTCTGCTGGTCAGTGTTGACGTCACGGAGAATGGGAATGGTGCGCAGCTTCTCGAGCACCCGGGGAGCCCAGACCAGCAGCTCGGGGAGGTCGGCGTCCTGGAGGGTGTATTGATATTGCGTCCGTGAGGGGCGCCCGCCCAGGCGCACGTCTTGCGAGGATTGCAGGAAGGTATTGATTCCATCCACCGCGCCCAGCTTGGGCCGGAGGCGAGCGATGATGGCGTCGGCGGACGCCTTCCGCTGCTGCAAAGGCTTGAGTTCGACGAAGGCGATACCGGTATTGCCGGAGCCCATGAAAGAGATGAAGTGATTCACCGCCGGATCGGCTTTGATCACCTCATTGACCGACTCCTGTCGACGGAGCATGGCGGGGAACGAGATATCCTGCGGTCCCTCGGTCGCGCCCTGGACCTGGCCCGTGTCCTGGAGCGGAATGATACCGCGCGGAATCACGGTATAGAGGTACACGGTAAAGGCCACCGTCAATGCCGTAGCTCCGAGCATGAGGAATTCGTGGCGCAGCACCCACTGCAAGGCGCGATCATACCCCCGGTGCAAGGCATTGAATCCACGCTCCGAGAAGCGGGCGAGGGCGCCGTGGGTCCTCTCGCTCTCGGGCTTGAGCAGGCGCGAGGCCATCATCGGCGTGACTGTCAGGGAGACGACCGCCGAGAAGGCGACCGCGACGCTGAGCGTGACCGCGAACTCGCGGAACAGCCGGCCGAAGGGGCCTCCCATCAGCAGGATCGGAATGAAGACTGAAAGCAGGGAAACGGTTATGGAGACGATGGTAAAGCCGATCTGCTTCGCGCCCTTGAGCGCGGCTTCCATTGGCTTCAATCCCTGCTCAATGAAGCGCGAGATGTTTTCGGTCACCACAATGGCGTCGTCCACCACGAAGCCCGTGGAGATGGTCAATGCCATCAGGCTCAGATTGTCAAGGCTGTAGTCGAGCACATACATCACCCCGAAAGTTCCAATCAGGGACAACGGGACCGCGACGCTGGGAATCGCGGTGGCCCGTCCGCTGCGCAGAAAGAGGAAGACCACCAGCACCACCAGGAGCACGCTGATGGCCAGCGAGATCTCGACGTCCTGCACCGAGGCCCGGATGGTCTGGCTGCGGTCGAGCGCGATTCGCACGTCGATGGCCGGGGAGACGGTGCGACTCAGTGACGGCAGGACGCGGCGGACGTTGTCGATGACCTCGAGAATGTTCGCTCCGGGCTGGCGGCGGATGACCATCACCACGGCGCGGCGCCCGTCGATCCAGCCGGCGGCGCGGCGGTTCTCGACGTCGTCGAGGACGTCAGCCACATCGCCGAGCCGCACCGCCGCTTGATTCCGGTAGCTGATGATCACATCGCGAAAAGCCGCTGCATCGACGATTTGATCATTGGCCGCGATCGTCTGTTGCTGCAGCAGGCCGGCCACCGCCCCCTTGGGTGAATTGGCGGTCGCATTGGCAATGGAAATGCGGACGTCCTCGAGGCCGAGCCCCAGGCCGGCGAGCTGCACCGGATCGACGCGCACCCGCACCGCAGGCTGCTGCCCGCCGCCGACGAAGACCTGCCCCACGCCCGGCACCTGCGAGATCTTCTGCGCCAGCACGGTATTGCCGGCGTCAAAGACCTGCCCGAGCGGCAGGGTAGCGGAGGTCAATGAAAGAATCAGGATGGGCGAATCGGCGGGATTGACCTTTTGATAGCGCGGGCGCGAAGGCAGGTTCTGCGGCAGGTCGCCGCCGGCCGCATTGATGGCGGCCTGCACGTCGCGCGCGGCGCTGTCCGTGTCGCGGTCGAGATCGAATTGCAGCGTCAGGCTGGTCGAGCCGAGCGAGCTGGTCGAGGTGATCTCGCGAACACCGGCGATGCGGCCGAAGCGGCGCTCCAGCGGAGTCGCCACCGCGGAGGCCATGGTCTCCGGGCTCGCGCCCGGCAGTCCGGCATTGACGTTGATGGTAGGGAAATCAACCTTCGGCAACGGCGCGACCGGGAGCTGGGTAAAAGCAGCCGTACCCGCGAGCAGCACCGCCGCGGCCAGGAGCGATGTGGCGACGGGCCGCTTGATGAATGGCGCGGAGACGTTCATGGGGCGGGCGCCACGGCGGGCGCAGCTTTGACTTCAAACTGGGGCTTGCGGCCGAGGAACCGCCCCAGCCGCTCCATATAAAGATAGATGACCGGGGTGGTGTAGAGGGTCAGCAGCTGCGAGATGATCAGGCCGCCGACGATGGAGATACCGAGCGGCCGGCGCAGCTCCGAGCCGGTCCCGCTGCCCACCGCGAGGGGCAGGCCGCCCAAGAGCGCCGCCATGGTGGTCATCATGATGGGCCGGAAGCGCAGCAGACACGCCTGGTAGATGGCCTCGCGCGGAGACAGGCCCTGATCGCGCTCGGCCACCAGCGCGAAGTCGATCATCATGATGGCGTTCTTCTTCACGATACCGATGAGCAGGATGATCCCAATCAGCGAGATGATTCCGAAATCGATATGAAAAAGCATCAAGGCCAGGAGCGCACCCACGCCGGCCGAGGGCAGCGTGCTGAGGATGGTGATGGGATGAATGTAGCTCTCATAAAGCACGCCGAGCACGATATAAACGGTGATCAAGGCGGCGAGGATGAGCAGGGGCTCGCTGGCGAGCGACTCGCGGAATGCCTGCGCGGTGCCGGCAAAGTCACCGCGCACTCCGGGCGGCAGATCCAGCTGCGCACTCACTTGATTGATGCCGTCGACCGCCTCGCCCAGCGACTTGCCGGGGACGAGATTGAACGACACGGTCACCGAAGGGAACTGTCCTTGATGATTGATGGCCAGTGGCGACAGCGCCGAGGCGAAGTGCGTAAAGGCGCCCAGCGGGACCTGCTCGCCGCTCGCCGACCGCACATAGACGTTCTGCAAGGCGCCTGCATCTTTCTGGAACTCGGGCTTGACCTCGAGGATGACGCGATATTGATTCAATTGCGTAAAGATGGTGGAGACCTGCCGTTGCCCGAAGGCGTCATATAAAGCGTCGTCGATGGCCTGCGGCGAGACGCCCAGCCGCGAGGCAGTGTCGCGGTCGATGGTGAGCCGCAGCTCCAGCCCCGAGGTCTGCTGGTCGCTGGCGACATCGCGCAGCGCCGGCAGCTGCGCGAGCTTCTCGACGAACTTCGGGGCCCATTGCGAAAGCTCCACCGGATCGGCGTCTTCGAGGGTGTATTGATATTGAGTCCGGCTGGTGCGGGTCTCGATTTGCAGGTCTTGCACCGGCTGCAGAAAGAGCTGGATGCCGTCGACCTCGGCGAGCTTCGGCTGCAGCCGCTCGATGATCTCCGCCGCGCTGGAATGGCGCTGGTTGCGCGGCTTCAGCGTGATCGAGAGCCGGCCACTGTTGGTAGTGGGATTGGTCCCGTCCGCACCGATGGCGGACGAGACACTGAGCACGTCCGGGTCCTCGGTGATGACCTTCGACAGCGCGCGCTGGCGGTCCATCATGCGGGTGAACGAGACGTCCGGCGCCGCTTCCGAGATGCCGACGATGAGGCCGGTGTCTTGCTGGGGAAAAAATCCTTTCGGAATCACGATGGCGAGAACAATGGTGAACAGCAGCGTTCCAATGGTGGCGAAAAGCGTGGTCCGTTGATGGTCGAGCACCCACTTCAGCCCGCGGTCATAGAAGTGCAGCATGGCGGCGAACCCGGCCTCGAAAGCGCGCGCCAGGCGGCCCTGCTTCTCTTCTTCATGGGGCTTCAAGAGATGCGCGCACATCATTGCCGTCAGCGTCAGGGACAGCACCGCCGAGACGCCGATGGCAATGGCGAGCGTGACGGCGAACTCGCGGAAGAGGCGTCCGATGATACCGCCCATGAAGAGCAGCGGAATCAGCACCGCGACCAGCGAGACGGTCAACGACACAATGGTGAACCCGATCTGCGAGGCGCCCTTCAAGGCGGCTTCGAACGGCGGTTCACCTTGTTCGATGTAACGCGCGATGTTCTCGATCATCACGATGGCGTCATCGACCACGAAGCCGGTGGAGATGGTCAAAGCCATCAGGCTCAGGTTATTGAGGCTGTAGCCGAGCAGATACATGATTCCGAAGGTGGCGATCAGGCTGAGCGGCACCGCGATACCGGGAATGATGGTGGCGCGGACGCTGCGCAGGAACACATAGATGACCGCGACCACCAGAAGTATCGTGAGCAGCAAGGTGAATTGCACGTCATCGACCGAGGCGCGCACGGTCTCGGTCCGGTCGCTGAGGATCTTGACTTCAATGCCTTGCGGCAGCGAGGCCGATAGTTGCGGCAACAATGCTTTCACGCCTTCAGCCACTTTGATGACATTGGCTCCAGGCTGGCGCTGGACATTGAGGATGATGGCGCGCTTGTCCCCCGCCCAGCCTGCCAGCTGCGCGTTCTCGACGCCATCGACCACGTCGGCGACCTCCTGCAGGCGGATGGGCGCGCCATTCTTGTAAGCAATGATCAGCGGACGGAAAGCGCTGGCTTTGTACAGCTGGTCATTGGTCGCGAGCGCGAAGTCCTGGCGCGGCCCGTCGAGATTTCCTTTGGGTTGATTGACGTTCGCCGCGGCCAGTGCGGCTCGCACGTCTTCGAGCGTCAGTCCCGTCCCCGCGAGTGCGGCCGGGTCCACCTGCACACGCACCGCCGGCTTCTGCCCGCCATTGATGGTGACCAGGCCCACGCCCGAGACCTGCGATATCTTCTGCGCCAGGATGCTGTCGGCAGTGTCGTCCACCTCGCTCAGCGCCAGGGAATCGGACAGCACCGCCAGCGTCAAAATCGGGGTGTCGGCGGGATTGCTCTTTGAATAGGTCGGCGGCGCCGGCAAGGTACGCGGCAACAGGTTGGATCCGGCATTGATGGCGGCCTGCACGTCCTGCTCGGCAGCATCGATATTGCGCGTCAGCTCGAATTGCAGCGTGATCTGCGAGGAGCTGAAGCTGGAGATGGACGTCATCAGCGAGAGGCCGGGCATCTGCCCGAACTGCCGCTCGAGCGGCGTGGTCACCGCCGAGGCGATGGTATCGGCGCTGGCGCCCGGCAGGCCCGTCGAGACAACGATGGTGGGGTAATCGACTTGCGGCAGCGCGGAGACGGCGAGCTGTCGATATCCGGCACTACCTGCGAGCAACAGGCCGACGGTCAAGAGCGAGGTCGCGACCGGACGCCGGATGAACGGCTCGCTGATGCTCACCGCGAGCCCCCGATATCAGGCCGGCCGTTTCTCGGCTTGCCCGGCGTGGTCGGCACCTCGCCCGCGTGGCGCGGAGCCACCTTGCTGCCCGGCTTGAGCTGGGTCTGGCCATCCACCACCACCTCTTCACCGGCGGTGAGCCCTTTTGAGATGATTGAAGTATCACCCTGGTTGAGATCCACCTCGACCGGCCGCGGCTGGACGGTCTGATCGGCATTGATGACGTAGGCGAAAGTCCCGTCCGGTCCGCGCTGGACGACGGTGGAAGGAACGACCAGTGCGCCCTTGCGCGTGGTCAGGAGCAGCCGCGCCTTGATGAATTGATTCGGCCAGAGCACATGCTGCGGATTCGGAAAGACGGCCTTGAGTCGCATGGTGGCGGTGGCGGCATTGATCTGATTGTCGACCAGCGCGAGCTGGCCGATGCCCAGCCGCTGGGTGCCGTCGCGGCTCCAGGCTTCGACCGCCATGGGTGCCGCACTCAATTGGTGCATGACGGCCGGAAGGTTGTCTTCGGGGAGCGTGAAGAGCAGCGAGATGGGGTCGAGTTGCGTAATGACGACCAGGCCCGGGTCCGCGATGTGAACGATGTTGCCCGGATCCACCAGACGCACACCGGTGACGCCGTCAATGGGCGAGATGATTCGCGCGTAATCGAGATTGAGCTTCGCGCTTGCAATGGCGGCCTTGTCGATGCGGACCCCGCCTTCCACCTGGCCCGCGAGCGCCGCCTGATCGTCGAGCGCTTGCGGGGCAATCAGCTTGCGGGCAAGAAGATCGGCGTTGCGCTTGAGGTTCAATTGCGCGGCACGCAGTTGTGCATTGTCCCGCGCGAGGGCGCCCTCGGCCTGATTGAGCTGGATCTGAAAGGGCCGTGGATCGATCTGCGCCAGCACCTGGCCGCGCTTCACCGCCTGCCCCTCCTTGAACAGGACGGCATCGAGCCGGCCGTCCACTTGCGTGCGCACCGTGATGGTCTTGAATGCCACCACGTTGCCCAGACCCTCCAGCCAGATGGGCAGGTCCTTTTGCTCCACCCTGGCGGCCGCCACCGGAACCACCCGCGCGCCACCTCCAGGCGGGCCGCCTGGGGAGGTCTCCTTTTTCTGGCAGGCTGCAATCATTGCCATCGCAACGAATAGTCCTACGCTGCTTCTTCTCATTGTCGTCCCAGCGCTTTCAACAGCTGCGCCCGCGCGGTTGCGAGTCGATAGTCCGCCTGCACCACCTGCGCGGCCGCGTTGCTGACCGCGATCTGCGCATCGCCCAACTCGATGGCATTGCCCACCCCGGTCTCATATCGCCCCTCAGCCAGATCCAGCCGCTGCTTCGCGGCCGTGAGGCCGTCCTGCGTGGCCGACATCGAGGCCTTGCCCGCGTGCACCGACAGGCGCGCCTGATCAAGCTCGACGCGGATCTGCTGCCGCACCAGATCGAGCTGCGCCTGCAGCCCGCCCAGGTTTGCCTCGGCCTCGTGAACCTGCGCGGTGGTGAGCCCACCCTGGAAGATGCCCCAGCTCAGGTTGAGTCCGGCCTGCAGGTTCCAGGTCAGGCTCGACAGCGTTTTCCCACCTTGCGTGAAGCCAGCGCTCGCTCCCAGCGCCGGCCAATAAGCGCCCTCAATCGAATGGACAACCAGGAGATCAGCGCGGAGCTGCGCGGCCAAGGAGGCCAGCTCGGGCCGTGCTTTCTGGGCCTCGAGCAGCAGCACCTCGAGCGCTTGATCCTCCCCGGGCAACGCGGGCAGGGAATCGTCCGAGATATCGTAATCAGTGGGCCCTTCCACGCCCATCGCCTGATTCAACGCCGCCTTGGCGGACTCGAATGTATTCGAAGCGTTGATTTGATTGACTTCGGCATTGGCAGTGTCGCTCCGGGCCTGCGCGAGGTCGATCTGGGGCCGGGTGCCAGCCTCGACGAAGCCTTGCGTCTGCTCGAGGTGGCGCCGCTGGTTCAGGAGCGTGTCGCGGGCCACGATGAAGAGAGCTCTCTGCGCGCGTGCGTCGAAGAAGGCCCCGCGGGCATTCAAGAGGATCTGCAAAGTGATGGCGTGCTCGGATTCCTCGGTGGCCTGGGCCTGCGCCGAGGCAGCGCGGTAACGGTCGAGCGTTTGATTGAAG
Organism: Deltaproteobacteria bacterium; assembly: GCA_025358085.1. Lineage (GTDB taxonomy): Bacteria > Myxococcota > Myxococcia > Myxococcales > 40CM-4-68-19 > JANYKT01. The sequence goes on from JANYKT010000157.1 coordinate 22,500, forward strand.
TCCCAGAGGAGCTGGTTCACGGTCAAGCCGGTGGTGTAAAAATTGAAGGTATCGAATGCCGAAGTGGCCGGGGCAGCGCCAGTGCCGCCGGTTCCTCCAGTCCCCCCGCTTCCACCGGTGCTGGTTTGCGGGACCGAGCCCGGCCGGCCAGCAAAGTTGGCAGTGGTCCGCAGGTAGCCCGCGGTGGCCGTGACTTGCGGCAGGAGCGGCGCACGCGCCTCGTCAGCTCGCGCCTGTGCCGCTCGCGTGCCGAACTGCGCCTGCCGGAGTTGCGGCTGGTGCTCGCGCGCGACGCGGACCACCTCGTCCAGTGTCAACACGGGCGCCGCAGCGCGGTCCGCCGCCCCGCCGGTAGCGGGTTGGGCCGGTTCCACCGGTACGGCCGGCGCCGCGATCGAAAGCAGCGCACCAAGAACGCCAGCAAGCAATTTAAACCTCCGCAAAAGGATGCTGCAACTAAGAGCGCGGAGGGGGCGAGGTCAAGCAGGTAACTCACAAATTGGTGTTTCTGAGTATTGCTTCAATCACTTTCCTTTCCATTGCGGCTTGCGCTTGGCGAGGAAGGATTCGATTCCTTCGCGGAAATCATCGCTCATATAAGCCTCCACCACCTGCGCCTCCGTACCCTCGGGCGTCCAATGGCGCAGGACTTGATTGAGCGCGTGCTTGGTGTTCCGCAATGTGATGGGAGCGTGTTCGAGCAGCCGCTCCGCGAGCGCGTCGGCGCGCGGGTGCAGGTCTTCCTCCGATGCGGTGACTTCGCTGAGCAGGCCAATTGCGCGCAGCTCGTCGGCCTCCATCAGCCGCGCCAGGAAGAGGATGTCCTTGGTGCGCGCCACGCCGATGAGCGCCGCCAGCCGCGCGTAGTTGCGCTGCGACAGCGTATTGCCGAGCGTTCGCGCGATGGGAAAGCCGAACTTCACGCTGGGCGCGCCGATGCGCAGGTCGCACGCCGCCGCGATGGCCGCGCCTCCTCCCGTGCAAGCGCCCTGCAGAACCGCGATGGTCGGCACGCGAACGTCTTCCAGCGCATCGAGGACGCGATCCATCTTTGCTTCGTAGGCGATGGCCTGCGCGGGCGTGGTCATACTCCGGAACTGCGCGATGTCGGTGCCCGAGACGAACGCCTTGTCTCCCGCGCCACGCAGCAGCAGCACCTTGATCGAGACGTCCTCGTTGACCTTTCCGCACAGCTCCTCCAGGCGTTCGTACATCGCGAAAGTCATGGCATTGCGCGCGGCGGGCCGGTTGAACACCAGCCTCGCGATGCCGTCCTTCGTCTCGAAGAGGATCTCGGGCTCGCTCATCAGGGCATCGTAGCGAAGCCGCGGCCGGGCGCCTCACGAAGCAACAATTCTTTGACGCCAAGGTCACTCCGCCGTCTAATGCGTCCGTGTCCAGACATTGTGCTTTCGCCATCGCTGCCCTGCTTCTGCCCTTGCGCGCGCTTGCGGCGGCAGGGGGCCCGGCCACGGGTACCATCACAGGAGTGGTCCTTGACGCGACCACGCAAGCGCCGCTGCCGGACACGGTCGTGATCGTCCGCAGCCCCGTTCTCGTTGGCGAACAGGGCGCGGTGACCGACCAGAACGGAGCCTTCGAGCTCACGCTGCTTCCGGCGGGCAGCTACTCCCTCAGCCTCCAGCACGATGGCTTCGTGCCGTTCACTCCAGACGGCGCCGTCGTGCGAGCCCACCGGACCATCAAGATCAGGCTTTCGCTGATGAAGGTGCCGGAGGCGCCGTCCCCTCCGACTGCTTTGCCCCTCCAGCCCGTGGTCAAGGCCGTTGAATTCAACGACGCCACCATGACCGCGCCCGTGATCATTTCGGGCCCGCCGCCGGAGTACACGCAGGAAGCCGTCGAACGCGAAGTCGAGGGGCTGATCGTGGTCCGCTGCGTGATCACCGCCGACGGCTTCGTGCACAGCTGCAAGGTGATCAAGAGCCTGCCCTACATGGACCGGGCGGTGATCGCCTCGCTGGTCCGGCGCCGCTACAAGCCTGCGCAGCAGCAAGGCAATCCTATCGACGTTTTTTATACCTTCAACGTGCGGCTCAAACTGCCCACGCAATAGACTCAGGCATGCCTTACGCAAGCAGTGAGTTCGAGGTGGCCGAAGATGCGCAGGGCGGCCTCCGCGTCACCTCGGGAAACGTCGTCGGCGCGCTGTTGAATGCGCTGGAGCAAAATGAAGTCCAGCTGGCTTGCCGGCTCTACGAAGAGAGTGGCAACGCCGCCAGCGAAAAGCTGCTCGAGCGCCTCAAGCAGTCCACGACCGAAACCCGCGACGCCGGCGCGCGGATGTACGCCGCCGCGCGCGATTTCGCCCGCGCCGCGCGATTGCACGAACACGCCAAAGCCTGGCCCGACGCGGCCAGTCTCCACGCCGAGGGCGGCGACTTTGCCGCGGCGGCGCGCTGCTACCAGCGCGCGGGAGATCTCTTCCACGCGGCCCAGTGCGCAGACGCTTCAGGCGATGTGAACGGCGCGATTGCGCTCTACGAAAAGCTCGGCGATCGCGAAGCGGCGGCCGATTGCCTCTCCCGCAACGACCGCCCTGTCGAGGCAGCGGCGCTCTATCGCGAGCTCGGCAACCTGCGGGGCGAGATCGAGGTGCTGCGCCAGGTCCCGGAGACCGCTCCCGCCCGGATCCCCGCGGTCAAGCGGCTGGCGGAGATCCTCGCGAGCCGCAGTCGCCTTGCCGAGGCGATCGAGCTCGTCACTGGCACTTTGAATCGCAATGATACCGCGCGCGCCGACCCGGAATTGCACGGCGTCCTTGCCGACCTCTTTGAACAGCAGGGAGATCCCGAGCATGCGTTGCGCCTGCGCACCCGCATGGGCCGCCTCTCCGGCCGCGCGCAGGCGCCTCGGGCACCCGAGCCCGTCGAGCCCGTTGCCGAGCCCGCCGCCGGGCCCGTCGAAGCCGCGGAGCCCGCACAGCGCCTGGATGCGGCCGCGCAGATCGCCGAGGCCCCCGATGAAGGCTACGGCGCGCTCAAGTCCATTCCGCTGTTCGCGAAGCTCAATCTTGAAGACCTGCAGGCGCTGCACAGGTTGGCGAGCGAAGTGACCTTCCCTCCCGGCCACCGGGTCATCGAGGAGGGCCGCGATCCACCGGGGCTGATTGTCCTTCTGGAGGGAACCGTCGATGTCGTCGCTATCGACGGAGTCAAAGTCCGCTATCTGAATAGTTTGAGCAAAGGCGCTTATCTGGGCGAGATCTCGCTCTTGAGCGGCGGCCTCACTTCAGCGCGCGTAACGGCCAGCAGCGAAGTCCGCGCACTCACCATCACGCCGCCCAGGTTCGATGGCTTCCTGCAGACGCACCCGCGCGCGGCGCTGTGTATCTATCGGCTCTTTGCCCAGGACCTGGGCGAGCGCGTCCGCTCGCTCAGCGCGGTTTGATTCCATCAAGTTGGTCAATCGTCATTCCGAGTCACCGAGGGAGGGGGAGGAGGGCTCTCGCGGGACGACCGTACGAAACGTACAAAACGAGCGATTTCAGCGCCCCGTTTATGCCAGCGGATCGCTCGATTCGTACGAACCGTACGAGTCCCCCGGAACAAGCCCTTCCCCCCGCCGTCGCCCAGGAACCGGCTCGTGCCGTCAGGGGAACAGCGGCCCCACCGGCGCGCGCTCGGCGCAGGCGCGCAGCAGCGCCGCGGGATCGTCGGGCAGGTCGTCGCGCGCAAAAAAGACGCGCGTGCCTTTGTGAATGGCCGCCGCGATATGCTCGCCGTCCGGCGAAACAACTGCTTGCACAAAGTGCTGGTGCTCGAGCACCGCGCGGCTGCGCCCGGATTCCAGATCCCACACTCGAACGGTTGCGTCATGGCTGGTGGATAGAAGCCGCGATCGGCCCAGGAAGCGGACCTGCGTGACCGCGTCGGAGTGGTCGGTGAGAATGCGCGGCGCGCCGCCCTGCACCGGCCAGAGCCGGATGGTCCCGTCGGCTGACGCGGTAGCGACGGTGCGGGAGTCAGCAGAAAAATCCAGCCAGGAGATATCGTCCGTGTGTCCGTGCAGGCGCGGGCCGCCGATGATCTGCGCGTCAGCCCCTTCGATTGTCGCGAGTTGGCGTCCGTCAGGAGAGCAGAAGAGCCGGTGGGGCCGCACCAGCTCGTCGCGCAGCACCGCGCCGCCAGGAAGGCGAACGACTTGCTTGCCAATCAGCGCGACGACCGCACCGTTGCAGAATACGAGGCTGCTTGCTGGCGGCCCGCTGGCCCGCAGAAGGCTCACCGAGGTGCCTTCATAAAGACTCACTCCGCCGGCGTCGTCTGCCGCGGCAATCTTTCCTTCCCGCGAGACGGCCAGCGCGACGATTGCTCCGTGCTGCGCGCCCAGCCTGCGCGCCTCGCCGCCTTCAATCACCATGATTGCGCCGCTCGCAAATCCGGCCGCCACCACCGCGCCCGCGCCCTCGAGCGCGCGGACTTGCGGCTCGCCGCCCGGGACCGCGCGGCCTTCGCCACCGCGCCACAACAACAGACCGTCGAGGCCGCCCGTCAAGAGCTCCCCGTCGGGCAGAAAGCGCAGCTGCCGCACGTCGGCGACCGCGTCCCCGTCGCTCCAGTCGAGTGGCCAGACCGAGAGCGTGCCGTCCGCGTCGCCGGTGACGAGGCCGCTCGCGTCGCGCAGGAAAGCATCGGAGAGAATGCTTTTCGCCGCGACCAAGCGACGCTGTCGCCCGGTCGCGAGGTCCCAGACCAGCGCGACATTCTCGTCCAGCGTCAAGAGCTCGGCATTGCGGGGAGAGAAGCCACGCACCCGCGCGCCCGGCGCCGCCACCAGCTCGCGCACGCGCCGGCCCGCGTCGTCATAGATGTGCAGCCCGCCCTCTGGCGTCCAGGCAACGACCAGCTTGCCGTCGTCGCTGGGCGTCGCGCCCGCATAGTGCGTATGCGCTTCCAATACCCGCGTCGTTCCCGCCGCAAGATCAAGCAGGGAGAGACCGCCGTCCGTGCCCACCACCGTGACCTTCAGTGCGAGCCGCGCGATCGACGAGCCGCTCGCCCCGGCGGGCAGCGTCACCATGCGGCTGTGGCCGTCGGCGAGCGTCCAGAGGCAGAGTGTGTCGTCAGCCACGCGCTTGGCCGCGCCCAGCCCCACCGAGACGCGTTCGAGGTGCGCGAGCCAGCGCCCGGTATTGGTGTGGCAGGCGCGCTCGACCTGGCCGCTTTCGACCTGGATGATGAAGAGCGAGCCGGCGCCGTCCCAGGCGGCCAGCACGCCCTTGTTCACGAAGGAGACTCGCCGCAGCGGCCCGTCGCTGACCGCGACTGTGCGGAGAGTGCCAGTGTGCAGTTCAGTCAACTCGACTGCTCCGTCGGCATTGCCACTCGCCACCACGCGGCCATCCGGCGAGAGCCGCGCATCCACCGACCGCGTCTTTCCATAGGTGCGCGCGTGGCCGGTGGCGAGGTCGAGCACCACCGCGCCTTGCGGTCCGGCCATCGCCACCAGCCGGCTGTCCGGCTCGAAGTGCAGATTGGTCAGCGGCCCGTGCGGCCCGCGATATCGTCGCTGCGGCACACCCAGGGCAAAGGCCTCGGCCGCGATCAGCCGCGCCTCGCCCCACCCCGGAAGTCCCGGCTGCAGCCCCGCGATGGCGTCGAGCGCGCCGGTCGGGTTGGTGGCCAGCAAGGCGCGAGCCTGCCCCAGGCGCAGGAATTGTCCGGACAGTCGCGTCTCCGCGAGCGCGCGCTGCGCGATGGTCCGCTCTTGAATCACGTCGCGCAGGCTCACCGTCGCGACCGCGGCGAGGGAGGACGTGCCCCTGCGTCAGGTCGGGGCTCGCGTCCCGGGTCGGCGCGTCCGCATCAAGAGTGCCATCCGCTTCCGGGATCTCGATCGAATCAAGTTGCCGTGCGAGCCCCCAATCAATGACCACCGTCTCGCCAAACTTCCCGACCAGGATATTGGCCGGCTTCACGTCGCGGTGAATCACGCGGTGCTCGTGCGCGTAGGCGAGCGCATCCACCGCGGCCAGCACATTGGGCAGCAGCCGCAGCCGCTCCCCGGGTGTGCGCGCCTCGCGAATGAGCATCGAGAGCGGGCTGCCGTGGACGCGGCGCATGGTGATGAACGGCTCGCCATCGGCGCGGCGGTCCACCTCATAGACCGGGATGATGCCCGGGTGCTGGAGCCGCGCGGTCATCACGGACTCGCGCCAGAAGCGCGCCACCGCGCCTGGACTGGTCTTGCGCAGCAGCTCCTTGATGGCGACTTCGCGGCCGATCTTCCGGTCGTGCGCCACCAGCACGCGCCCCATGCCGCCGCGCGCGAGCTCGTGATCGAGCCGATAGCGGTCGGCAAACGAAACCAGCTCGGAGAGCGGCTCCACCGAAGGCGCCTGGCCGCCGGGGTCGGTGGCCCTCGCCCGCTCGGGAATGGTGTCGTCGTCGGGCAAGGAAGCCGAGCATACACGGCCGCCCGGCGCGGCGACCCTTGCGTTCGACTTCGACTGCGCGCGATCTGCAGGCGCTTGACTCGAGGACCGCTTCGTGGCGAGAGCAGCGCATGCAAGCGATCCGCGTCGAGTCGCCCGGCGGCCCCGAAGTCCTGCAGCTCGTCGAGCTGCCCACACCCACCGCCGGACCCGGACAGGCGCTGGTCCGCGTCGAAGCGGCCGGGGTCAACTTCATCGATATCTACCAGCGGTCGGGGCTCTACAAACTCGAGCTGCCGTATACGCTCGGTCAAGAGGGCGCCGGTGTCGTCGAGACCATTGGCGCTGGCGTGACCGACGTTGCGCCCGGAGACCGCGTGGCCTGGGCCGGGGTCATGGGCTCCTATGCGAGCCATCAAATCCTTCCGGCGTCGAAGCTCGTCCGCGTGCCCGAGGGGGTGGACTCGCGCAGCGCCGCCGCCGCCATGCTGCAGGGAATGACGGCGCATTACCTCGTCAATGATACCTGGCGATTGAAAGCGGGAGAGATTGCGCTCATGCACGCCGCGGCGGGCGGCGTCGGCCAGCTCTTCTGCCAGCTGGCCCGGCGCGCGGGCGCGCACGTCATCGGC
>JANYKT010000209.1 GCA_025358085.1 Deltaproteobacteria bacterium
GGACACGCTCATGAAGTTGAAGGAGAGCGCAGTCCTCACCGGCATCGTGAAGAACCTGACCGACTACGGCGCCTTCATCGACCTGGGCGGCATCGACGGCCTGTTGCACATCACCGACATGAGCTGGGGCCGCGTCGGGCATCCCTCCGAGATGCTGAACGTCGGCGATGAGCTGCGCGTGATCGTGCTCAAGTTCGACCCCGCCACCGAGCGCGTCTCGCTCGGCCTCAAGCAGATCCAGGAGGATCCGTGGGCCCATGCGGCGGAGAAGTTCCCGCCGGGGACTCGCGTGCAGGGCAAGGTCGTCAGCCTCACCGACTACGGCGCCTTCATCGAGATGGAGCCGGGCGTGGAAGGCCTCGTCCACATCAGCGAGATGTCGTGGACCAAGCGGGTCAAGCACCCGTCGAAGGTCATGACCATCGGAGACCAGGTGTCCGCGGTGGTGCTCGATGTCGATGCCAAGGCCAAGCGGATTTCGCTGGGCATGAAGCAGATCGAGCCCAATCCGTGGACGCTGCTTGAAGAGCAGTACCCGATCGGATCGGTCATCCGCGGCCAGGTCCGCAACGTCACCGACTTCGGCATCTTCGTCGGCGTCCAGGAGGGCATCGACGGCCTGGTGCACGTCAGCGACATCAGCTGGACCCAGCGCATCAAGCACCCGGGCGATCTGTACAAGAAGGGTGACGAGGTCGAGGCCGTCGTTCTCAACATCGACGTCGAGAATGAGCGGTTCTCCCTCGGTATCAAGCAGCTGCACCCCGACCCGTGGACCGAGCTGCCCACGAAGTACCCGATCGGAAGCCGCGTGAAGGGCAAGGTCACCAAGGTCGCCGACTTCGGCGCATTCGTGGAGATCGAGCCGGGAATCGAAGGCCTGGTGCACGTCAGCGAGCTGCGTGACGAGCGGGTCGAGAACCCCCGCGACGTGGTCAAGGAGGGCGACGAGCTCGACGTGAAGGTCATCGACATGGACCCGCACGAGCGCAAGGTCGCGCTGTCGGTCAAGGCCGCGTTGCACGAAGGCGACGACTACCGCGAGTACATGCGCCAGCAGCAGCAGGGCGGGCGCGCGTCGTTCGGCGATGTCTTCGCCGACAAGCTCGGGTCCAAGCGCCGCGACCGGTAAGCAACACGTAGTCCCGATGTCGAGTAGGGCCCCGCGGCTGTGCAAGGCGCGGGGCCTTTTTTGTTTCAGGCACGGCAGCACTCGACGGCACTCGGCAATGAGTCCGGCAAGTCTGGCAGCACTTCCTTTGCAGTTCCGCTTCAGAAGTTGAAGGGGCGGCTCACTGTGTGAGTTCAGGTTCAGAAGTTGAATCTGAATTCAAATCCAGAAGATGAATGGAGAATTCAGATGGCGAGCACGGTTGAGAATACGGTTGTGCGGGGAACGGTGAAGTCGGTCTCGGAAGAGTTCGCGGTGATCGAGTTCGCCGCCGCCGCGGCCCCGGCTTCGAGCCGCGAAGGCAAAGATGTCGGGCCCGGCGCGAACGCCTCGGAAGGCGCCGCGCCAGCTGCAAGCCAGGTCGTCTCGGGTCGCATACCGGTGGCCGAGTTTGGCCGGCCCCCGAAGGTCGCCGCCGGCGACGCGGTGGACGTCTTGGTGGAGTTTCACGACGAAGGCGCGTCCGAGGCCCAGCTCTCCAAGGAGAAGGCGGACCTGCTGGCGCGGTGGAATGCCGTCGCCTCTGCCCATGCGCGCGACGAGCTGGTCGAAGGCACGGTGGTCGCGGCCATCAAAGGGGGCTACTCGGTGGACATCGGCGTTCGGGCATTCCTGCCAGGCAAGCACGCCGAGGCCGGGCCCGAAGATCTGGTGGGCGAGAAGCTGCAGCTGAAGATCATCAAGCTCGACGACGAGGACGGCCGCGTGGTGGTCTCACGCCGCGTCCTGGTGCAGGCGCAGAAGAAGGAAACGCTGGCCAGGATCAAGGAGGGCGCCCTCCTCACCGGCGTGGTCAAGACCGTCACCGACTATGGCGCCTTCATCGACCTGGGCGGCCTCGACGGCCTGCTCCACGTCACCGAAATGAGCTGGGGCCGCGTCGGCCACCCGCGCGAGCTGGTCAAGGTGGGCGACGAGCTGACGGTGATGGTGCTGAAGTTCGACCCCGCTACTGAGCGCATCGGGCTGGGGCTGAAGCAGACGCAGGAAGACCCCTGGGCCGGCATCGAAGAAAAGCTGCCGCCGGGGAGCCAGGTGACCGGCAAGGTCACCAGCCTGACGGACTACGGCGCGTTCGTGGAGATCTGGCCGGGGGTCGAGGGACTGGTTCACGTCAGCGAGCTGTCCTGGAGCAAGCGCGCGCCGTCAAAGCTGCTCAAGGTCGGGCAGCAGGTCGCTGCCTCGGTGCTGGAAACCGACGGCAAGGCGAAGCGCGTTTCCTTGAGCCTCAAGGCCAATGAAGCGAACCCGTGGACGCAGCTCGAGCAGCAGCACCCCATCGGCTCCATCATCCGCGGCCAGGTGAAGAGCGTCACCGAGTTCGGCGTCTTCGTCGCGGTCACCGACGGCATCGACGGCCTGGTGCACGCAAGCGACATCAGCTGGACGCAGCGGGTGAAAAACCCCGGTGAGCTGTACAAGAAGGGCGATCGCGTCGAGGCAATCATCCTCGACATCGACGCGGCGAATGAGCGCTGCGCGCTGGGCATCAAGCAGCTCAAGGCCGACCCGTGGTCCGCGCTGCTCGAGCGCTATCCGGTGGGCAGCGTGGCCAAGGGCAAAGTCGTCCGCATTGTCGACTTCGGCGCCTTCGTCGAGCTGGAGCCCGGCCTCGAGGGCCTGGTGCACGTCAGCCAGCTGCGCGAGGAGCGCATCGAGAATCCGCGCGACGTGGTCAAGGAAGGCGACGAACTGCAGGTCAAGGTCATCGACCTCGACCCCCGCGAACACAAGATCTCGCTGAGCGTGAAGGCCGCGCTGCACGAGGACTACGACTACCGCGCCACCATGGAGAAGCTCGCTGGCGAAGGCCGCGCCTCGTTCGGCGAAGTGCTGGCAGGGAAACTTGCGCGCAAGGAGTAGCGCGATCCGCCGGCGAATCCCGGCGGCGTTCCTTCTCGGCGCGCTGCTCGGCTGCTCGCACCCCGCGGGAAATCTCATGACGGCGGCCGCGCGCGATCTCGACGGCCGTTCGTCGCCGCTTGCGCGGCCGGGCAAGGTGGTGCTGGTGGATTTCTGGGCGACCTGGTGCGAGCCCTGCAAAGTCGCCTTGCCGCTCTACCGGAAGTTGTACGGCGAGCTGCGCGACCGCGGCTTTGAGGTGGTGGCCATCAGCGTGGACAACGGGGACGACGCGGTGCGCGCCTTCCTCGCCCGCGAGCCGCTCCCCTTCACCGTGCTGCGCGATCCAGGCGGCTCGCTCGCCGAAAGTCTCTCCGTCGCCCAGATGCCGACCAGCTTCCTGCTCGGCCGCGACGGCCGCATGCGCGCGCGCGTGGATGGCTTTGATCCGGCCGCGGAGCCGGCGCTGCGCAAGAAGATCGAAGCGTTGCTCGACGAGCGAAATTAGAGCCGGCAGCCCCGGCTGAGCCCGGGCCATCTTTTGCGCGCAGGCACTCTTCAACGGGCTGCACAGCTTCTGGGGCAATTGCTTGCCGCGCGCCTGTCCAACCTATCTGCGCGGGACTGGAGAAAGCTTCGCGATGAACATCGGCGGACGAGTCATTGGCGTCTCGTCCGCGCTCCTGACCACGCAACTCGCGAATGTCGTGTCCGGTGCAAACGCGTCTTCTCGTCTCGCTGATGCCGCCGGAGCACCGACTCTGATTGCGTCAATCGTTCTTGCAGTCGCCAGTCGTTGGTTGCCCGAGTCGCACGGCGCCTCGTCGGCGCAAGTTGAAGAAGAAATCGCGTGCTGGCTCGGCAGCACAAGGCCGCACTGACCAAGGCCCTTCGCACGCGTCACCAGTACGCGTTCTTGTTCACACCTTCGTGGGCGGCCGCGGAGCCCCCGCGGTCAGCGTCGGACTCACGGTGGCCGGCGGCGCGATCGGGTGCGCGCGCCGCGCGAGCAGGATACCGATGATGAGTCCGATGATCGCGCCGACAATGGTGCCGACCAGCTGGGTCATCACGAGCTTTTGCATCGCCCAGGCTACCGCCGGCGTGCAGTTCATCGGCGTCGGCACCGGCGGGTCATAGTAATAGGTGATCATCTTCGGCCCGAGCCAGGTGGACAAGAGCCCGAAGACCAAGGCGGCGATCAGGGCCGAAATGGCGGTTCGCTTCATACCGGCTCCCCTATCACGGCGTTTCGCGTGGCGGCGTGGCGGAACTCGAACATGCGCGAAAGGCGACTTCGCACCAGCGCGCCCGGCAGTCCGAGCGGCAGCGCGCAGTCCACTTCGTCGCGCAGGAGCGTGCTTGCGCCCTGTCCAGAAGCCAGGAACCGGTGCGTGTGCAGCCAGCGCGCGAAGGGCCCGCGCACCATGCGGTCCTGGAAGAGTACGTCCTTCTCGTAGAGCGTGTGCTCGGCGACCCAGGTGATCCAGATCGGACCTTGCTTCATCTTGAGGATCACGCGCGTGCCAGGCTGCAGGGACGAAGGCGGCTGCACGACCTCGACGTGCTCCCACGGCGGGATCAAGAGCCGCAAGGCTTCGGGGCGCTCATGGAAGGCGAAGACGCGCGCGCGCGGAACCTCGATGACGCTCTCGTGGACGAACTGCATAATCATCTATCTAGTCCGTGGACGCCCGGCGTGCAGCGATCGAGCGCCGGTTCGACGCTCCGGACGCCGTCGGGGCATCGCGCGGACGCCTTGAAAAGCAGGTGTCCCAAGCCTTGACTTCACCCATCACTGCCTCTAAGGTGCGCCGCTTTCTTTGGGGCCAAAGTCGTGTCCAGACCACTCGTCATCCACGTAGACAGCATCAAGGAGAATGCCCAGCCCTACGAGGCGGACATCTCGCGCGAACTCATTGACGAGGCGCTGCGCGGCGACCCGCCCACCGAGTTCCACGCTGACGGGGCGTCGCACTTCACCGGCAACCTCACCCGATTCGGCCGCAAGGTCCTGGTGCGCGGGAAGTTCAGCGTGCCCATGGCCGGCGCCTGCCGCCGCTGCGTGAAGCCGGTCTCCTCGACCGAGCCCACTGAGCTCATCCGCACCTATGTCCCGCGCGACGACCGCAGCCTCGAGCCGCACGGCAAGCGGGCCAAGCGCGAAGCGGCTCGAATCGACCAGGACGAAGAGGGTGCTTCCGCAAGCTTCGACCCCGAGACGGTCGACGAAGAGGTATACGATGGCAAGGACATCGACCTGGGGGCAGCCATCCGCGAGCAGATCCTGCTCGCGTTGCCCCCCGCGCCGCTCTGCCGCGAAGACTGCATGGGCCTCTGCGCCACCTGCGGAAAAGATTTGAATGAAGGCGAGTGCGGCTGCGCCCGCGCCGCCCATGACCCCCGCTGGGACGCCCTGAAGGCTGTCCAGCTCGAGAAGAAGGAGTAGTCAGATGGGTGTTCCGAAGAAGCGAACCAGCCGCCAAAAGCGCGATCAGCGCCGCGCGTCGAACTTCACGATTGTCACGCCGAACGTGCAGAAGTGCCCCAAGTGCAGCGAGCCGGTGCTTCCGCACCGCGCCTGCCCGGCCTGCGGAGAGTACAAGGGCCGCGTCGTGCAGAAGGGCGCGGAAGACTAGCGCGTCATGATCGCGCTCGATGCGATGGGGGGTGACCTGGCGCCGGCGGCCACGGTCGAAGGCGCCCTCCGCGCGCACCGCGAGCGAGGGCTCGAGGTGATGCTGGTCGGCGACGAAGAACGAATCCGCGCCGAGCTGCGCCGGCTGGGCGCAGGCGCGTCCGAGCTGGGCATCCGCCACGCCACGCAAGTGGTGGAGATGGGCGAGCACCCCGGGCAAGCGCTGCGCAAAAAGAAAGACAGCTCCCTGCGCGTCTGTTTCGACCTCTGCAAGAGCGGGGACGCCGAAGGCCTGGTCTCGGCGGGCAACAGCGGCGCGGTGCTGGCGGGAGGGCTCTTCGTGCTTGGCCGGCTCGACCACGTGGACCGGCCCTGCATCAGCGGTTCGCTGCCGTCGCTCGGCGGCGCGGGCCGCACGGTGCTGGTGGACATGGGGGCGAATGTCAATTGCACGCCGCTGCAGATCGCGCAGTTCGCACTGATGGGCGAGGTGTATTGCCGCCACATCTTCGGCGTCGCGAAGCCGCGCGTCGGCCTGGTCGCCAATGGAGAAGAGGAAGGCAAGGGGACCGACCTGACCCGTGCGGCCGCGGCGGCGCTGCGAAAGCCCGCAAGCGGCATCGACTTCAAGGGCTATGTCGAAGGCAAGGACATCTTCAGCGGCGACTACGACGTCATCGCCACCGACGGCTTCACCGGCAACGTGCTGCTCAAGACCGCCGAGGGCGCGGTCTGGGCGTTCGGCCAGCTGCTCAAGCGGCAGATCAAGTCCTCGGCCGTGGCCAGCGCGGGCGCGCTCTTGATGCGCTCCTCGCTGGACTACGTGAAGAAGCGTGTCGACTACGAGGAGATCGGCGGCGCGCCGCTCCTCGGCGTGCGCGGCGTGGCGTTCATCTCGCACGGCCGGTCATCGTCGTACGCCATCCTCAACGCGCTCTCGAGCGCGCAGGCCTTCGCCGCGCAGCATATGGAAGACGAGCTGACCGCGGCGGCCAAGCGAGCTGAACAGCTTTTTGCTACTTAGGGCGTTCGAGGAGGCTTCATGCAGCGCTCACGCATTATCGGCACCGGGACGTACCTGCCTGAGAAGGTGCTGACCAACGACGACCTCACCAAGCAGCTGGGGATCGACACCAGCGACGCGTGGATTCGCGAGCGCACCGGCATCGGGGCGCGACGGGTGGCCGCGCCCGGCGAAGCCACCAGCGACATGTCCACCCACGCTGCCCGGCATGCGCTGGACCTCGCGGGGATCACCCCCGCGGATCTCGACATGATCATCGTCGGGACCATCACGCCCGACATGCCGTTCCCGGCCGCCGCGGCTTTCGTGCAGGCCAAGCTCGGCGCCACCAAGGCCGCCTGCTTCGACGTCAGTGCTGCCTGCGCCGGCTCGCTCTACGCGCTCTCCATCGCCGATCAGTTCATCCGCACCGGCGCCATGAAATACGTGCTGGTCGTTGGTGCCGAGCTTTTGACCCGCATCGTGAACTGGCAGGATCGAGCCTCCTGCGTGCTCTTCGGCGATGCGGCCGGCGCTATGGTCATGGGACCCGAGTCGCGCGACGATCGAGGCGTGCTGTCGACGCATCTGCACACCGACGGCACGCAGACGGCGATCCTTTGCATCCCGGGCGGCGGCTCGGCCAAGCCGTTCTCGCAGGAGGTGCTCGACAAGCGCGAACAACTCGTCACCATGCAAGGTCGCGAGGTCTACAAGATCGCCGTGCGCGCGCTCGAGTCGGTGTCGCACGAGGCGCTCGCCCACAACGGCTACCGGCCGCAGGACGTCGCGCACGTCATCGCGCACCAGGCGAACCTGCGTATCCTGGAAGCGGTGATGAAGCGCCTCGAAATCCCGCTCTCGAAGTGTCATCTCAACATCGAGCGCGTGGGCAACACGTCATCAGCGTCGGTGCCGCTGACCCTGGACCAGGCCAATCGCCAGGGCGCGCTCAAGGACGGCGACCTGATTCTGATGATGGCCATCGGCGGCGGGATGTCCTGGGGCAGCGCACTCGTCCGCTGGTAATTGAAACCGGCCGCTGCGGTCGAAGACTTTGGAAAAGGATTTACGGGATGACGATTGCGTTGGTGTTTCCGGGGCAGGGAAGCCAGTACGTGGGAATGGGCCAGGCGCTCGCGCAGGCGTTCCCGGTGGCGCGCGAGGCGCTCGACGAGGCGGACGCCGCGCTCGGGGGCGGTCTGTCGCGGCTGATGTCCGACGGGCCCGCAGACGAGCTGCGGAAGACGGCAAACACCCAGCCGGCCATCCTCGCGGTCAGCATCGCAGCGCATCGCGTGCTGGTGAAGGAGGCCGGTGGCCGCTACCAGCTCCCTGCGTTTTATGCGGGACACTCGCTGGGCGAATACTCGGCGTTGGTGGCTTCGGGTGCGCTCTCGCTGCAGGACGCCGTTCGTGTCGTGCGCGCGCGCGGAAGCTTCATGCAGGATGCGGTGCCGGCCGGGGAGGGCGCGATGGCGGCGATTCTCGGCCTCGACCCGCGGTTGGTTGCCGAGGCTTGCAAAGAAGCGCAGGCGCAAGAGCCTGGCCGCGTGGTCGAGCCCGCCAATTACAACTCGCCGGAGCAGACGGTGATCGCGGGCCACGCCGATGCGGTTGACCGCGCCATCGCAGCCTGCAAGGCGCGCGGGGCCAAGCGGGCGCTCCCTCTTCCGGTCAGCGCTCCCTTCCATTGCTCGCTGATGTCGCCGGTGCAGCCGTTGCTCGCCGAGGTGCTCGCGCCCATCCTGCTCAGGCAGCCTTCCGCGCCGGTGATCGCCAACGCCACCGCCGAGGCCAACACCGATCCCGCGCGCATCGTGCAGCTCCTCCTCTCGCAGGTGACTTCGCCGGTGCGATGGGTGGAGACGGTGCAGCGGATGGCAATCTCAGGAGTGGATACGCTGATCGAGCTTGGGCCGGGCAAGGTGCTGGCCGGCCTGGTGCGGCGCATCGACAAGTCGCTGCGGGTCTACCCGGTGGAAGATCCCGCCGGTCTGCAGGCGGCGCTCGCAGAGGCTTTCAAGTGAAGCGACTCGCGCTTGTGTGCGCGCTGGGCGGCGTCTGGTTTAGCTGGGGCTGCGTCGACCAGAACCACGTCAACAAGCAAAACCTGAACGAGAAGTGCGGGCGCAACCTCGACTGCCTGTACGGTCTCGAGTGCGTCGAGGGCGCGGGCCAGCCGGACGGCGGCGTGGCGGGCAAGAGCTGCCAGTACAAGTCCTTCGCGGACTGCGAGGGAGAAAGCAGCAACGTCAGCGGGCTCGACGGCGGCGCCACCGACCTAGCCACCATCGCTGGACAGCAGCAGTGCCTCTCCGGCCAGCGCTGCCGCAACGGCCACTGCACCGTCCAGTGCGCCGCGAAGGGAGATTGCCGCGAAAAGGAGATCTGCAAGATCGGCGTCTGCCAGCACGGCTCCGGCAAGAACGCGCAGTGCTCCGCGAACCGCGAATGCCCGTGGCCGGAGATCTGTTTTTATGGACAGTGCGCCACCAGGCAGGAGACGCAGCGCTGCCAGACCGATCTTGATTGCGGCGTCGGCTTCCGTTGCATCAACGGGCGCTGCCAGTAGACTGGATTACTCCTGTGACGCGAAGGGTCTTGTGCACGCTCGCAAGCGTGCTACAAGGCCGCGCCAGTTTCGTTTCAGAATCGAAAGGATCGGCCCAATGTCCGTCGAGGCGAAGGTCAAGAGCATCATCGCAGAGCAGCTCGGCGTCGGTGAGGACGAGATCAAGCTCGAGAGCGCCTTCATCGAGGACCTCGGAGCCGACTCGCTCGACATCGTTGAGCTGGTGATGGCCATGGAAGAAGAGTTCGAGGTTGAAATCCCGGACGAAGAGGCCGAGCACATCAAGACGGTCCAGGATGCGGTGAACTTCATCAACGAGCACAAGAAGTAGGCGAGCTCCTCGATGAAAATGCAGCGCATCGAACGCCGAGTCGTCATCACCGGTATCGGCCTGGTTACGCCGCTCGGCATCGGGACCGGGCCGTCGTGGCAGGCGTGCATCGCCGGCAAGAGCGGCGTCGGGCCAATCACCAAGTTCGACGCCAAGGACCTGCCCTGCCGCATCGCTGGCGAGGTGCGCGGGTTCGATGCGTCGCTGTACATGGACAGGAAGGAAGCGCGCCGCAACGACCTGTTCATCCAGTACGGTCTGGCGGCCGCATTCCTGGCGCTGCAGGACGCCGCGCTGCCCACCGACCAGCCGCTCGGCGACCGGGTCGGCGTGGTGGTGGGTTCAGGAATGGGCGGGCTCTCGACGCTCGAGGACACGCATCTCACGGCGGTCAACCGGGGCCACCGGAAGGTGAATCCGTTCTTCATCCCCGCCATCATCGTGAACCTTGCCGGCGGGCAAATCTCTATCAAGCACGGCGCGGGCGGCGTGAACTTCGCGCCAGTGTCGGCCTGCGCGACCGGCAACCACGCCATCGGCGAGTCGATGCGGCACATCGCGCACGGCGACGTGGACGTCATGATCGCGGGCGGCACCGAGGCCACCATCTCGCTGCTCGGCATCGCGGGCTTCACCGCCGCGCGCGCGCTGTCGGAGCGCAACGACGAACCGGAGAAGGCGTCGCGGCCGTTCGACAGGGACCGCGATGGCTTCGTCGCCGGCGAGGGAGCGGGCATCCTCATCCTCGAGGAGCTCGAGCACGCGAGGAAGCGTGGCGCGCGCATCTACTGTGAGCTGACCGGCTACTCGGCCACCGCCGACGCTTTTCACATCACCGCGCCGTCCGGCATCGGCGCCGAGCGCGCGATGAAGCTTTGCCTCGAGGACGCGAACCTCAAGCCCGAAGAGGTGCAGTACTTGAATGCGCACGGCACCTCGACCCCGGTGGGCGACATCGCCGAGACCAAAGCCATCAAGAGCGTCTTCGGTCACTGGGCCAGGAACGGCCTGATGGTCAGCTCCACCAAATCCATGACCGGCCACATGCTGGGCGCGGCCGGCGGAGTCGAAGCGGCATTCACTGCGCTCGCGCTTTATCATGGCATCGTGCCGCCCACGATCAACCTCGACAACCCGGACCCGGAGTGCGACCTCGACTACGTGCCCAACAAGGCGCGCGAGGTGCGGTTCAAGGCGGCATTGTCGAACTCGTTCGGGTTCGGCGGGACCAATGCGGTCCTGGCGCTGCAGAAGTTCGAAGAATAAAAGGTTCCAACCCATGCGTTTCGATCAGCCGCTCAAGGACACAGATCCAGAAATCGCCGCGCTGATCCGGGAGGAGACCGAGCGGCAGGCCGAAGGGCTGGAGCTGATCGCCAGCGAGAATTTCGTTTCCGAGGCGGTGCTCGAGGCCGCGGGGTCGACGCTGACCAACAAGTACGCCGAGGGTCTGCCCGGGAAGCGCTACTACGGCGGCTGCGAGGTGGTCGACAAGATCGAGCAGATCGCCATCGACCGCGCCAAGACGCTCTTTGGCTCCGAGCACGCGAACGTGCAGCCGCACGCCGGCTCGCAGGCCAACATGGCGACGTACTTCGCGCTGATGCGGCCGGGCGATCGCATCCTCTCGCTCTCGCTGGCGCAGGGCGGCCACCTGACGCACGGCTCGCCGGTGAACTTCTCCGGCAAGCTCTTCGAAATCCACCACTACGGCCTCGACCCGCGCACCGAGCTGATCGACTTCGATAAAGCGCTGGTCCTCGCGCGCGAGGTCAAGCCGCGCGCCATCCTCTGCGGCGCGTCGGCGTATCCGCGCACGCTCGACTTCGTCAAATTGCGGGAGATCGCCGAGGACGTGGGCGCGCTGATGATCTGCGACATCGCCCACATCGCGGGCTTGGTCGCCGTGGGCCTGCACCCGTCGCCGGTGCCGCTCGCCGATGCGGTCACCACCACGACGCACAAGACGCTGCGCGGTCCGCGTTCGGGGCTGATTCTCTGCAAGCAGCAGCACGCCAAGGTGATCGACTCCAACGTCTTTCCGGGCATCCAGGGAGGGCCGCTCGAGCACATCATCGCGGCCAAGGCGGTCGCCTTCGGCGAGGCGCTCAAGCCAGAGTTCAAGGATTACCAGCAGCGCATCCTCGACAATGCACAGTCGCTGGCGCAGGGGCTCATCGAAGGCGGGCTCCGGCTGGTCGCGGGCGGCACTGATACGCACCTGGTGCTGTGCGATCTGCGGCCCAAGAAGCTGACCGGGAAGATCGCTGAGATCGCGCTCGGCAAGGCGGCCATCACCACCAACAAGAACATGATTCCGGGCGACCCGGAGAAGCCGTTCGTCACCTCCGGCCTGCGGCTGGGAACGCCAGCGCTGACCACGCGCGGGATGGGGCCGGGCGAGATGAAGACGGTCGCGCGGCTGATCCTGCGCGTGCTCGATGCGCCTGAGGACGCGCGCGTGCACGAGACCGTGCGCGGCGAGGTGCGCGACCTGTGCAAGCAGTTCCCGCTCTATGCGAACAGGCTCGCGTAAGCAGTGAAGTGTCCTTTCTGCGCCGAGCTGGAAAACAAGGTCATCGACTCGCGCCTGTCCAACCTGGGCGCGGTGATCCGGCGGCGGCGCGAGTGCCTCGAGTGCACGCGGCGCTTCACGACCTACGAGCGGGTCGAGGAGATCCTGCCGATGGTGGTGAAGAAGGACGGCCGCCGCGAAGCCTTCGCGCGGAGCAAGGTCATCGAAGGCTTGAAGCTCGCCTGCCAGAAGCGGCCGGTGAGCGCGGAGCAGCTGGACGCGGTGGTGGACGGCATCGAGCGGCGCCTGCAGGAGATGGGCGAGAAGGAGATCCCGACCACCGTGATCGGCGAGTCGGTGATGCGCGAGCTGGCGCGGCTGGACGAGGTGGCGTACGTGCGCTTTGCGTCGGTGTATCGGTCCTTCAAGGATCTCGGCGAGTTCATGACCGAGCTGAAGGAGCTGATTCACGAGCGCAAGGTCCCGAAGAAGTAGCGCGATGGCTCCCGCGCGCGATGAGCGGCTGATGGGGCTGGCGCTGATCGAGGCCGAGCGCGGGCGCGGGCGGACGCATCCCAATCCTGTCGTGGGCGCGGTGGTGGTGAGCGGCGGGCGAGTGATCGCGCGCGGGCATCACGCACAGGCAGGCGGCCCGCACGCCGAGATCGTCGCGCTGCGCGAGGCCGGCGCCCGGGCACGCGGCGCCGAGATCTACGTCACCCTCGAGCCGCACGATCACCACGGCAGGACACCGCCCTGTTCCGAGGCGCTGATCGCTGCAGGCGTGGCGCGGGTGGTGATCGGCAGCATCGACCCGAATCCGCTGGTGCGCGGCCGCGGCGTCCACAGGATGCGCGCCGCGGGTCTTGAGGTTGTGATTGGCGTTCAGAAAGTGAATTGCGATTCAATAAATGAATCCTGGTTCAAATTCATCACCACCGGGTTCCCGTGGGTTCACCTCAAGGCGGCGATCACCCTCGACGGCAAGCTGGCCACGGCGTCGGGCGACTCACGCTGGGTGACCGGACCTGCGTCCCGCCTGCGCGTGCACCAGTTGCGCGACCAACTCGACGCGGTCCTGGTCGGCATCGGCACCGCCATCGCCGACAATCCGCGGCTCACCGTGCGCGGCGTGCCCGGCGGGCGCGATCCCATCCGGGTGGTGGTGGACTCGCTCGCGCGTCTCTCGCCCCGCGCGCGCCTGCTGCCCGCGCTGGTCGCCTGCACTTCCCGCGCTCCCCCAGCGCGAGTCCGGCGGCTCGAGAAGGCAGGCTCCATCGTCCTGCGCTGCCGCGGCGCGGAGCGCGTCGATCTCGAGGACCTGCTGCGGCAACTCGCTGGACGCGGCCTCACCTCGCTGCTGGTCGAGGGCGGTGCCGCGCTCCATGGCAGCTTTCTCGCGCAGGGGCTCTGGGACGAGCTGTCCCTTTTCGTCGCCCCCAAGCTCGCGGGCGAAAGCGCCCTTTCCTGGGCTGGCCTGCCCGGTTCCACCTCCATGAAGGACGCGCTGCCGTTGCGCATTCAATCGGTCGACTCAGCCACTTTCGCGCCCGACCTCCTCCTCCGCGCTCGACCCGCCCGCGGCACCCGCTCTACAGCTGCCCGAGGCGGTCGCACACCGCCGCGATGACAGGAGCGCATTCTTCGCTTTTCTCGACCGCGCGCCACCGAGGTCTTCGAGGCCAGCGAGACCGATACTCCCCACCGGCGCGATCGCTCGCTCCTTGTCCCGGTGGGTCGTGACGATGCCGTCCTTCGCGGTCTTGCTCTTCACGTTCGCGTCGTCGGCGAACTCGTCGAGCTTCTTACGCAGATACTCGAGGTCTGCGTTGGCGACCTCGAGAACCACGGTGCCCGCCTCGGGCGGGCGGGGAAATGGAGACGAATTCGATGACCTTCATGCAGGGAAGTCAACCAGCGGAGTTTCCTCCGCCCGGGCCGCGTCCGGGCGGCGTGGTGCATCGGGCCGACAGCTGCGGTGGTCGCTGGAAAAGTGCTCGGCGATCGGCGCTGGCGTGCGATCAGCTTCGCTCGAGGAGGCGCGCCGCCAGCGCGCGCCCGGAGAGCCAGGCGTCCTCGATCCGCGCGCCGGCCGCCCAGTCGCCGCAGGCGCCCGCCGAAAGCGACGGCTCGCAGGCGCATCCGCCCGGTAGCTGGCCTTCGGCCCTGGCGTAGCGCCAGCGGTGGATCTGGGCCAAGGCGGGCTTGCCGGGATCGATGCCGAGCACCTCGGCCAGCGCCTCGAGAAGCAGCGGCGCCGCTTCCTCCGGCGGAGCGTCCAGGTGCGCCCGGCTCCACTCGGGGGTCGCGTGCGCGACCCAGGCCTCGCCGGAGCCGCGCCCAGGCTTGCTCGAGTCGCACGCCACCCAGGAGAGCGGCCCGGCGGTCACCCGCGCCGCGTCGAACGGCGCGGCCAGCGTTTCCCGGAAGCCCGCCATCAGCGAAAGGCATGGCTCGAGGCGAACCCCTGCGACCAAGGCCGCCAGCGCCGGTGCGCCAGCGAGCAGTGGCACCGCCTGCGGAGCCGGCACCGCCACCGCGACCAGGTCGTACCCCCCGAGGTCGATCGTCGTAGACAGCCGGGCCGGGTCCTGCGCGGTGAGGTGCCAGCGGTCGCCGCGGCGGGTCGCGCCATCGACCCGGACGGAGAAGCGGAGGTCGAGGCCGCGGGCGAGGTCGCGGGAGAGGGCGGACATCCCGGGCACGCCGACGTAGCGGGTCTCGGTGGGCTCGCGCATCACCAGCTCTCGCGCTGGCCCGGGCCGCACCTCGGCGAAGAGGGCGTTCCAGGGTGCCGCCGCTCCGTCCGCCACCCAGCGCGCTGCGAGCCGGGCGAACTCCGCGTCGCGCACGGTGAAGAACTGGGCACCGTGGTCGAACGAGAACCCGGTCTCGCGGCGCGTCGACGCCCGCCCGCCGGCCCCGCGCGCCTTCTCGAAGACATGCACCTCGAGGCCGGCCTCCGCCAGCGCCCGCGCGCAGGCCAGGCCGGAGACCCCGGCGCCCACCACCGCCGCACTTCGCTTCACGCTACCGTTGGCAACCTGCATGACCGGCAGATGCCGAGGCTGCGGGAACGGCGCTCGGGGCCGCCCCGCCGAATCGCCCACACCGACCGCGACATCGACCCGCCTGTCAAATCACCCCTCTCTGGCTCCACTTCGTCTCCCGTCCAAGGCGGTCAACGTGCGCAATCTCTCCGATGCAGTCGTCCTCGTCGTCGGCGCCAGCGGTGGGCTCGGGCGAGAGCTCTCTTGCTGCCTTGCCGCCCGCGGCGCGCGCCTGTGCCTCAGCAGCCGCAGCGCCGACCGTCTGCAGCCGGTCGCCGCGGGAGGGCCCCTGGTGATCGTCGGAGACCTCGAGGTCG
>JANYKT010000027.1 GCA_025358085.1 Deltaproteobacteria bacterium
ACCCCGCGACCTATCCGGCCGATCGCCTTGCGCTCGGCCAGACCGCCGACGTCGCCTGCCAGGTCGATCTCGACGCGCAAGGCGCGGTCACGAATGTCATCATCGAGAAGGGCGCCGCGCCCGACTTTGACCAGGCAGCATTGGCGGCCATCCGGCGGTTCCGCTTCTCGCCCGCCGAGGTGGACGGCCGCCCGGCACCGGTTCGCATCCGCTACGTTTACCATTTCATTATCGAAAAGAAGATTGCACCAAAACAGCAGACCCTCGACGCTGGCCTCATCCGCGGGCAGGTGGTCGAGGCGGGCAGCAAGAAGCCCATCGCCGGCGCGGACGTGCTGGACAAGCAGCAGGGCATCGCCGTCTCGACCAATGGCGACGGGCGCTACCAGATCGACAGCGTCGCGCCCGGCGCGCGGGTGCTCTCGGTCAGCGCACCCGGGTTCGAGACGCGCGAGGTGACCCTTCAGCTTGCGCCCCGAGGCGAGGCGCAGGCGCCGCGCGCGTACCTGCACCGCGTGTTGACGGGAGACCTCTCCGCCACGGTCGCGGGCGAAAAGGCCGAGGACGCGCCCACGCGCCGCACGCTGTCCCACGAAGAGCTGGTCAATGTCCCGGGCGCCTTCAACGACCCGGTCCGCGTGGTGCAGAACCTGCCGGGCCTCGCGCGCGCGCCGTTTCTTTCCGGTGCGCTCCTGGTGCGCGGCACGCCGCCGCAAGACACCGGCACGTATCTCGACGGCCTGCGCATTCCCATCCTCTTCCACTTCCTCGGCGGACCGTCCGTCATCAATGAGCAGCTGATTGATCGCATCGACTTCTACCCCGGCGGCTACGGCGCCTATTACGGCCGGAATCTCACCAGCGCGCTCGACGTCGGCACGCGCAAGGGCGACGCCAACGCCCTGCATGGCAGCGCCTCTCTCGACTTGATCGAGGCGGTGGGCGCGGTCGAGGGCCCCCTCTCCAGGGACACGCAACTCGAGGTCGCGGCGCGCCGCAGCCATGTCGATCTCTTCCTGCCGCTCTTCATCCCCAACGATCCGAACCGCGGTGCCACCGTGGTGACACCCATCTATTGGGACTACCAGGCCCGCGCCGATCACCGCCTGGAAGACGGCGACTCGCTCTCGCTGCTTGTCTTCGGCAGCGACGACAAGCTCACCGTCATCCAGAAGGGCGGGAAGCGCACGCTGCCGCTCTCGCTCGGCGCGCACACCGGCTTTCACCGCGCGCTGCTCGGCTTTCGGCACGCAGTGTCCGATGCTCTGGACCTCACGGTGCAGCCCGCGGTGGGCTGGCAGGTGCAGTCGTTCTCGGTCGAAGGCATCGGGCAGGGCGCGTTCTCGCAGCCGCAGTCGGCCGACATCACCGACGTCACCGGCTCGGTGCGCGCGCAGGTCGCGTGGCGGCCCAGCTCCTTTCTCGAGCTGCGCGCCGGCACCGACAGCCAGCTCGACCGCGCGAGCTACGGCGCGGACCTCCAGTCCTCGCTCGATCTTCGCAGCCTCGGGACGCCCATCACGCAGGAAACGAAGATCTCGCGCGTGCAGCCCTTCATCCAGCTGGGCGAATTTCTCGAGGCCGAGCTGAAAGACGGGAAATTCCGCGCCACGCTGGGCCTGCGCAGCGATCAGATCCACTGGCGCGGGCGAGAGCGTGTCGCGCTCGATCCGCGCTTGTGGCTTCGCTACCAGCTCACTGACAAAACCGCGCTCAAGGCCTATTCCGGCCTCTATCACCAGCCGCCGACGCCGCTGCAGATCGACAACGATCTCGGCAATCCCGACCTGGGACTCGAGGGCGCGGCCCAGTTCGGCACCGGGGTGGAGCACCGCTTCAGCGACGCCTGGAATGTCAGCGCGGAGGTCTTCTACAACCGCCGCTACGACCTGGTGCAGCGGGTCGATCCGTTCACGCAAGCAGGCGTCATCCTCAACCCGCGCTATCAGAATGCCGGCATCGGCCGGTCGTATGGGTTGGAGCTTCTCATTCGCCGCGAGATCACCGCGAAGCTCTACGGCTGGATCTCGTACACCCTCTCCAGGAGTGAGGTGCTGCGCGTGCCGGGCGAGGCGTGGCGCGCGTTCCAGTACGACCAGCCTCACATCCTCACCGTGGTGGTGGGCTACCGGCCGAACCCCGGCTGGGAGCTGTCGTCGCGCTTCCGGCTGGTGTCCGGCAACCCGATTGCGCCAGTGAACAGCGCCACCTTCGACGCGGACGCGGGCCGCTTCGTCGCTGACTACGGACGCGTCGGAGACGGGCGCTCGCCGGCCTTCGCGCAGCTCGACGCGCGCGCGCAGAAGACCTGGACCTGGGACACCTGGGACCTCTCGCTCTACCTGGACGTGCAGAACGTCACGAACCACAAGAACGAGGAGATTCACGTCTACGACTACCGCTTCCGCGAGCAGGGCAGCATCTCGGGCATTCCTATCCTTCCCACGCTCGGTTTGAAGGCGAGGTTCTAGATGCGCGTGCTCTCCCTGCTGCTGCTCTGCATCGCCTGCACGCCGAGCTTCCAGTCCGCCAGCGACGTGGTGGACCTGCGGGTGCTGGCAATCCGCGTCGACCCCCCCGAGGCGCAGCTGGACCTCGAGGCGGGGACCGTGGAGGACGTGACGGTACGGGTATTGATCGCCGATCCCGTCGCGACCCTCGACGCGACCATGACCGGCCAGCTCTGCGCCCCGACCGACACGCTCCGTTGCGCAGGCACGTTCGCCGTGCCGTTGCCACCGGTGACGCACCCGGTGGGCGAAAATTTTTCCTATGCGATCTCGGTGCCAGCCGCAACGGTGAAGGCGGCGCTGGCCAACGACAAGCTCAATGCCCTGGGAGGGCTGCGGGTGCAGCTGGAGATCAAGGTCACCGACGGCAACCCGCTGAAGGACGTCTCGGCGGAGAAGATCCTGCTCTTCTCGAAGAAGGACCATGTGCCCAATCACGTCCCGCTGCTCGACGGGGTCGCGGTCACGCAGGATGGCGTCGCGCTGCGCACCGTGCAGCCCGGCGACCCACTTCTGCTCGAGCCGGGCAAGACGTTCGGGCTGCGGCCGCTGCCGCATGTCTGCAAGCTGTCGGGCGCGGACCTCTGCACCCCTGCCATCGAGTCCTACGACGCGGTCGACCTCTCGGGAAAAACCGTCCACCTCACCGAGCAGCTCTCGTACAGCTTCTTCATCACCAAGGGTGCTGAGCTGGATCGAGACTCCGCCGATGAGCCGCCGGGCGGCACGGCACCGCCTGACGGGCTCGCGCGCATCACCTCACCCCTGGGGGGCAGCGGCACTCTCTGGATCGTGGTTCGTGACGGGCGTGGCGGCGAGTCCTGGATCACGCTGCCGTGGAGCTCGAAATGACTTCAGCCCGTGTTGGCGCGCGGCGCGCCGCCCGGCCCGCCGGTGAGCTGCGCCACCTTGCCGAGCAGCTCGTCGAGATCGAACGGCTTCGCGAGATGCCCATTGGCTTTCAACTTCACTGCATGCCCGTGCACCGCGCGATCGGCGCTGAGGATGAGCAGTGGCGCCGGTCGCCCGCCGTTCCGGTCCAACTCGGCGACGAATTGCCAGCCATCCATCACCGGCATCATCAAGTCGAGCAGGATGGCGGCGGGGCGCTCCGTCTTCAGCAGCTCAAGCGCCTCCCGGCCGTTGGAAGCCATGAGGACCCGGTACCCCTCCGTGGAGAGGCACAGCGCAAGCGTTTGCAGGATGTCCGGATCGTCGTCAACGATCAGGACCAGCCTCTCGCCGGGGCGGTCAAATCCCATCGCCCCCTATATAGAGAAAGCGCGCGTCAGGGTCAATACTCAATTGTTCTGAAGTCTTAAGGATGACTGACCTTGACAGACCTGCGGAGCGACTTACATCTGGCTTCGATGACCCATTGCCCCTCCTGCAAGAGCGAAGTCAAGCCGCGCGTCGAGAACGCGGCTTTTCCGTTTTGTACCGAGCGTTGCCGCGCGGTCGATCTCGGGCGCTGGTTCCTGGGGGCCTACCGCGTACCAGGGCCGCCGGCGCCGTCCGACGAGCAACGCCCCGAGCCAGACGAGGCAGACGAGCCAGAGCGATAGACGCGAGTGGCTGCCGCGTGCTACGCGCGTCGCGCTCATGCTGAAGTTTGCTCTCCGCACCGTCGTCTCGCTGGCGATGAGCGCCCTGTTCGTCTGGTTGTCCCTGCGGCACGCCGACTTGCGTGCGGTGGGCGCGTCCATCGCCGCCGCCGATCCGATCCGCGTCGCCGGATACCTGCTGCTGATGCTGCTCGTACATCTGGTCCGCACAGTGCGCTGGGGGATCCTGCTGGAGCCGCTCGGCCATGTCGGGTTCAAGCGGCTGAACTCGGCGAGCGCGGTCGGCTTCATGCTGCTGATGCTTTTGCCGTTGCGCCTCGGCGAGTTTGCCCGGCCGCTCCTCATCGCCCGCCCCCCAGAAGGAAGCGGCGTGGCTCTGCGCCGCAGCGGCGCCATGGCCTCCATCGTGGTCGAGCGCATCGTGGACGGCCTCTTCATCGGCGTGCTCGGCATCCTGGCATTGCGCGCTCTCGGCGACTCGGCAGCGGGCCGCTACGTCGACTTCGCGCGCAAGGCGGCGGTGCTGGTTGCGTCGGGCTTCTTCGGCCTGTGCGTCGCGGTGGTCGCTGCCTTCTTCCTGCGCGAGCGGGCTCTCGCGCTTTTGCGGGCGGTGCTCCAGCCACTCAGCCCGCGGCTCGCCGCGAAAGCGACCTCGATGATGGACGGCTTCATCAGCGCGCTGCATCTGGGGTCGGGTTGGAAGGTGCTCGCTTTCTTCGCCCTCACCGCACTCTACTGGACCCTGAACGGCGTCGGCCTCGGCGTGCTCGCACCCGCCTTTGGCTTCGCCGCGCTGACCCCGCTCATGCTCGCGACCATCCTCACCATCCAGGTCGTGGGAGTGATGGTGCCCGCGGGTCCCGGCATGATTGGCACCATGCAATTCTTCACCCAGGCAGGGCTGTCGCTCTTCGTCGCCGACGGCTTTTCGGCCCGTGCCGCCGGCTTCGTCAACACCATCTGGCTGCTGCAATTCGGCTTCCAGGTCACGCTGGGCGTGATCTTCCTCATGACCGGCCACGTCTCTCTCAAGGGGTTGCTGGGCGGAACTCCGATCGCAGAAGATGCAGCGGCCGTCACGCCTTGACTCACCTCAGGGCCTCCTCTAGATTGCGCCGCCTTTCTTTTGGCGGTGTAGCTCAATCGGCTAGAGCGGCGGTCTCATAATCCGCAGGTAGGTGGTTCGAACCCACCCACCGCCATTCCAGGACGTCGCAGGGGTTCTTGTATGCCCGTTGTGCTCGCGCTGCTCGTTGCTGCCTCTCCTTCCGCTGTTCTACAGTCGCTCAATGCCGCTGTGCGCCTGCACGGCGTCGCTCTCTCTGGCGACGGCGCGCGCGTGGCCTGGGTAGAGCAGGTGCCCACGCCGGATGGGCCCGCGCCGGAGCAGTCGGTCATCCAGGTGCTGGAGCGCAAAGACGGCGCGCAGCCCAGGCGCGTGACCGCGGTGAAGTCCGGCGAGGCCCGCGACGAGGGCGAGGTCGCGTTCAGCCCCGACGGACGGCGGCTCGCGTTCCTCTCCGACGCCGAGAAGCAGCACCAGCCGCAGCTCTACGTCGCCGACTTGCCGTCGGGCGCGGTGCAGCAGCTTACGCACGTCCAGGGCCACCTCGAGCAACCGCGTTTCAGCCCCGATGGCAAACAGCTGGCGGTCCTCTTCATTGAAGGCGGCGCCGACGAGCGCGGCCCACTCCTGCCGGCCTCGCGCGAGACGGGCGTCATCGAGGAGCGGTTCAAGGAGCAGCGCCTGTCGCTGTTGCCCGCCGACGGCAGCGGCGCACTGCGAGCGGTCTCGCCGGCAGACCTCTTCATCTACGAGTACGACTGGCGCCCGGACGGCGCGGGCTTCGCCGTCACGGCGGCGCACGGGTCCGGCGAAGACAACTATTGGATCGCGCAGCTCTTGACGCTGGACCTGGGCGGCGCGGCCCGCGTGGTGCACAAGCCTGCGCTGCAGATCTGCCAGCCCGTCTTCAGTCCCGATGGAACGCGCATCGCGTTTATCGAAGGCTTGATGAGCGACGCGGGCTCGAACGGCGGCGACGTCTTCGTGGTCCAGACCGACGGCAGTGCAAAAGCTCGCAACCTGACGCCGGGCTTTCGCGGCAGCGCTGCGTCGCTGCGCTGGCTGAAGGGGCAGGATTTGCTGGTGGGAGCGCAGATCGAAGGCGACTCAGCTTTCCTTGCGGCGGATCCGTCCGGCCGCGCCGCGCCGCGCTTGCTTTGGCGTGGACCGCAGAACATCGTCGACGGCGGCTGGACGGTCGGCGCTGCGTTCTCCGCGGACGGCGCGGTGAGCGCGGCGGTGCAAGACAGCTTCAGCGAGGCGCCGGAAATCGTGGCTGGACCGATGGGCGCGTGGACCAAGCTCACGCAGCGCAATGTGCAGGTGAAGAGCCCCGCCGGGCAGGCGCGCAGCTTGACCTGGAAGAGCGACGGGCGTGACGTGCAAGGCTGGTTGCTGGCGCCAAAAGTGCCGCCACAGGGCAAGGCGCCGATGGTGGTCATCGTCCACGGCGGTCCGGCGGCGGCGGTGCGGTCCGGCTTCTCGCAGCAGGCGCTTCTGCTGGCCAGCCAAGGCTATTACGTGCTGATGGCCAACCCGCGCGGCAGCTTCGGCCAAGGCGAGGAGTTCACGCGCGCGAACGTCAAGGACTTTGGCCACGGCGACCTGCGCGACATCCTGCGCGGCGTGGATGCGGCGGTGTCTGCGGCGCCCATCGACCCGAAGCGCGTCGGCATCACCGGCCACAGCTACGGTGGCTACATGGTGATGTGGGCAGTGACGCAGACGCAGCGCTTCGCAGCCGCGGCCGCGAGCGCGGGCGTCGCCGACTGGCAGAGCTACTACGGACAGAATCGCATTGACCAGTGGATGCTGCCGTACTTCGGCAAGAGCGTGTACGACGACCCGGCGGTCTATGCGCGGTCGAGCCCCATCCAGTTCATCAAGAACGTGCGCACGCCCACGCTGGTGGTGCACGGCGAGCGCGACGCCGAGGTGCCGCTGCCACAGGGCCGGCAGTTCTGGCACGCGCTCAAGACGCTGGGCGTGGAGACCCAGTTCGTGGTGTACGAGGACGAAGGCCACGCCATCCGGCAACCGGCGCACGTGCGCGACCGGTACGAGCGCATCGTGGGCTGGTTCGACTCTCACCTCAAGAACGCCCCGGTGCCGACGGCGCGGTAGTGCGTCTTGACCCGCCGCGAGGAACGGTCAAGGGGCAAGCTTTACCGGCGCGCATGGGGTCCAACCTGCAAGGTGTGAAAGGCCTACCCGCGCAAGGGTTCTACAATCAACCGTAGAGGGCGTCAGAGGGCGTGGCTGGGGCCTTGCAGACAATGGCGTCATGCCTGCTCACGCGTGGTCCGGTTGGGACAGTGGACCCAGAGGATTCGGCTCCCGGACCGGGTTTCGGCGGGACCTGCCCGGCGAACCGTTCACGGCGTCCGAACAGCTGACGCCGCGGATTGCGGCCACGGCCAATGCCTCTGCCTCTCTTTCGCTCCTGGCTCCGAAGACCCGGCTGCGGGTGCTCGCGCTCCTCGAACATGTGGCCGACCTTGCCGAGCTCGTTCCTTCCAGCAGCGCGTCCTGGGACGCAGAACGCGAGGAGACCGGCGCGCTCGCGCTGTTCTTCGGCGGCGTTGCGGTGCGATATCGCATCGACGATACCGACGCGTCACTGTTGATCGAGGAGGTCGCGACGCGCTTGTGGACGGAGCCGGACTTGAGCATGCCGGCCGGCCCGGGGTAGACAGTGTCATGGGAAATTTCCGGATCCTCATCGTCGACGACGACTCTGACATCCGCTCGATCCTGCGAGGCATCCTCGAGCCGGAAGGCTTCGAAATCTTCGAGGCGGTTGACGGCCGGGACGCGCTCACCCAGCTCTCCGCGACGGTGCCTAATTTGATCCTCCTCGACCTGATGATGCCGGTGATGAACGGCTCGCAGTTCCTGGCCGCGACCGGGGAACTTCCCCGGCTGAGCGAGGTGCCGGTCATCGTCGTCACGGCCTACGACGACAAGACTCCGCAGGGCGAACGGATTCTTGGCGTGCTAAACAAGCCCTTCAACACTCACCACCTGGTCGCGGTGGTGCGCGCCGCACGGCGTCGTTTTCCCGAAACGATCCAGCGGCCGACCGCGACGCCCCCCTCCTAGCTGCCAGCTTTAGAGCACCGAGCCCCGGGACGAGCCCAACCGCGGCATCGGTGGCTCGAAGAGGATGCCATTCTTTCCACAACAGCCCGGCGCGTGGGGCTGCTCCACCGAACGCGCCCAGGCCCTCTGCGCCGCGTCTAGCAACCTGGTAGCGGCGACGCGGGTCGGCGGGTCGGAGCGGACGAAGCGGACCGCGGCTTCGCTGGCCGTCGTCCGCATGACTTCAGCGCGACCGATGGACATCGGGACCTCAGGCAGGGCCGAGAGCAATCGCAGCTCGACTTCTTCTCCAGTAGCGATGCCCTGAACGCCGCCCAACCTGGCGCCGCCCATGCTCACGTCGAGAATGCGCCCTACCCGGCTGCCGCAGGCCTTGATTTCGACCAGCAGATCCATCGGCACGCGTCGCTGGCGGCGCTGCGCGAGTCCGCCGTCCACCAGCCGCCGCGCCAGGCGCCCGTCGGGAAATTCGAGCCAGAGGCCGGTCATGTCGCGCGAGACCACGCTGCCGCGAAGGAGCATCTGCTGTTCGGGCGTGCTGATTTCCATCAGGACGCGGTCGCCGCCCGCGGCGACCAGCGATGCAGCGCGAAAATAAAAGAGCGAACGGCCATCCTGGACATGCAGGTGCTCTCGCACTTGAGCCAGGCTTTCAAAGCGGTGCCGGAGCAGTAGCTCCCTGCGGGCCGGAGCGGGAGGCGCCATTTGCGCTTCATAATTTATAGTGCAACGCCGCGCAAGTCAGCGTGCGGCCGAGCGACGATTTCCGCGCCAACGAGCAGGCCATCCCCCGCGGCCTCGGTGGCAGCGAGCACGGCGGCCTCCACGGATTCCAGATCGCCGCGGAGGATGAACCAGGCCTTGCCCCCGATGCCGCGAGCCAGGTGCAGCAGCTGCAGCCTGACGTCCGCGGCCTTGCAGGCAGAGTCGGCTCCGCGCAAAGCCGCTGCAACGCTGAGCAGCTCGAGTACTCCGGCGCTGTCGTCGGCGGCCTCGTGCGGGTAGCCGCGGGAGCCAGCACGCAGCGCCGGCAGCAGCTGCGCGTGTGCCTGCGGAAGGAAGAGCCGGTCAAGCAGCTTGTCTCCGGCTGCCGCGACGCCGGCTTCAAGTGACTCAGCTACCTCGGCAACGCCGCCGGCGAAGAGCACCAGGTACTTGCCGGGCGAGGTCGGTCCGCACTCGAGCAGCGTCACTTGCGCGCGCTTGGCCACGGCATCGGCCACGACCACGCCCCGGGCGAGCGAGCCCACCTCGAGCAGCGCCAGGGCGTCCCCGAGCGTCGCCGCCTCGACAGGGTCCATGCGCTAGACGATCCTCAATTTGTCTTTCAGCGTGCAGCGCCGCTCGCGCGTGAAAGTCCGCGCGGTGGTGAGGCCGTCGCCCGATGAGCCAGCGATGGTCCAGGCGGTGTAGCCCTCGCCGCCGACGCCGAGCCCGGCGTAGGACGGCGCGTTCTTGATGAAGATGGAAGTGTTCACCGCGCGGGCCATGGCGTGCAGGTGATCGATGTTGCGCGAGTGCATGACGGCGGTGTGGAAGTAGCCGTGCTCGGCCTTGACCGCCTCGCGGATAGCCACGTCCACGTCCTGCACGCGCACCATCGGCAGCACCGGCATGAGCATTTCCAGCTGCACGAAAGGGTGATCGGCGTCGACCTCGCAGAGCAGGAGGCGCGGGTTGCCCTCGACGCGGATGTTGGCAGCCTCGGCGATCTTGCGAGCGTCCTTGCCGATGAACTCGCGATTGACGTGACCGTCCCTGGTCACAATGGTCTTCTCCAGCCGCGAGAGCCCTGCGCCGTCCACCTCGACCGCGCCGTGCCGGAGCATCTGCGCCTTGAGCGCGTCGGCGATGGAGCGCACCGCGAACAGTTCTTTCTCGACGATGCAGATGATGTTGTTGTCCATCGAGGCGCCCAGCACCACGTCGCGGCCCGCCTGGGCGAGGTCCGCGGTCTCGTCGACCACGACTGGCGGGTTCCCCGGCCCTGCGCAGATGGCGCGCTTGCCGGACGACATGGCCTGCTTCACCACCGCTCCGCCGCCGGTGACCACGACCACCTTGATGCCGGCGTGCTTCATCAGGGCCTGCGCGCTCTCGATGGTGGGCTCGGCGATGCAAGCCACCAGGTCCTGCGGGCCTCCATTGGCAATGACGGCTTCATTGATCCAGCTGATCACCAGACGCGAGATCGCCTGGGCCCCCGGGTGCACGTTGAACACCACCGAGTTGCCGCCGGCGATCATGCTGATGGCGTTGTTGATGATGGTCTCGGTGGGATTGGTCGACGGCGTGATCGAGAGCAAGGTGCCGAACGGAGCGCGCTCGTGCAGCGTGAGGCCGTCGTCGCCGGTGAAGGCGACTGTGTCGAGAATCTCGAGGCCCGGGGTCTTCTCGATGGCGCAGCGATTCTTGAGGATCTTGTCGGCGACGCGGCCGAGGCCTGTCTCGGCGACGGTCTTGCTGGCGATCTCCTCCACCCGGTCGAGCATGGTCTTGCGGATGGCGGCGATGCAGCGGGCGCGTGTGTCGAGGCGAACGTCGCGCCAGATCTCGAAGGCGCGGTTGGCGGCGCGTACGGCGTCGTCGAGGTCTTCGTGGACTCCGAGTCCCGCGGCGTGCACGAAGGCGGCTGAACGCTCGCGAGTGGCAAGGCCGCGCTCCGCACCGACTGGAGCTGGAGGCTGCGCGAGCGGCCCCGACCCGGCCGCTCGCAGCCGGTCCACCACCTTGTCGACGAGCTGGTCGATCTGGGCGGCTGAGAGGTCGAAGAGGGCCATGGCTTACTTGGTGTACGTCTGGTGGCCTTCGTGCTCGATGGCATCGACGATGGCCATGATGGTCGCATCGACCGGCTTGTTCTGCGTGACCTTGGTCTGCCGCGCCGAGGACCCGCTCACGTAGAGCACCACCTCGCCCACGCCCGCGCCGACCGCATCGATGGCGACCACCAGCGTTCCTACGGCCTTGCCCTCGACATCGGCGCCGCGCACGAGCAGGAGCTTGAGACCGTTCAGCTCCTGCTCCTTGCTGGACGAGACCACCGTGCCGACCACGCGTCCGATCAGCATTACTTGCTCCGCAGGCCAGTGAGGAGGAAGAGCGCGCCGACGGCGATGAGCCCGTAAACCACCCCGTGGCGCAGGTAGTGGTAATTGCCCGACGTGGCGTGGTGGGGCGTCACCACCCAAAGCACTCCGCCGAGCGCCAGCAGCACGGAGCCGATGCGGGCGCGCGGGTTCATCGCTACTTCTTGCCGCCGTTGCCGGCGTCGTGGGAGCCAGCGGAGCGAGCCGAGCTGCGGCCGAGCGGCAACGCTGCGTCCAGGCTGTCGTGCGGGCGCGGGATGACGTGCACCGAGACCAGCTGACCGACGCGCTCGGCACCGCGGGCGCCGGCTTCGGTGGCGGCCTTCACCGCCGCGACATCGCCGCGCACGATGGCGGTCACATAGCCGCCGCCGATCTTTTCGTACCCGACCAGCTCGACCTTGGCGGCCTTTACCATCGCATCGGCGGCCTCGACCATGCCGACGAAACCCTTGCACTCGATCATGCCCAGCGCGTCTGCCATTTGAACTCGCTCTCTCTCGTTGGAGCGGCTAGCTGCTACCACGCCGCTCGCTCGGCTTGCAATGCGACGGTTAGAGCCGGTAGCCGACCACGACCTGGGTGCGGAAGGAGAACTCGGCATCGCCGCCTACTGAGTAGAACTGGGGACCGAACCGCGTATTGAGGCCGACCAGCAGCTGCTTGTCGACGAAGTACTCGGCGCTGATTCCGAACAGCGGCGCGACCTCGAAGTATCCGCCGTGCGTGGCGAAGACCCCCATGTTCAAGTCGAACCCCGCGCCGATGCGAAATTCCGGGGTCGCCTGGATGCCCAGCACGACACCGACCGGAAAGCCGACCACGAAGTCGGAGCCGCTGTCGTTCTTGCTGCCGTAGAAGCGGACGCCCGGGTCGACGTGCAGCTCGATGGAAAGCTTGTCGCGGCGCGACGCCACGATGCGCAGCGGGACGTGCAGGCCCATGCCGATTCGGGTGGTGCTGGTCCCCTCTAGGCCGTAAAGAAGGTCGAACTTCAAGCCCACGTCGGCGCGGTCGGAGAGGCCATGGATGTAGCCGATGCCGACCCCCGGCCAGCCCAGCTCGAAGGAGAGCGCGTCGCGGTTGGGGCTGACGGTTTCGCCGGTGACGATGGACCAGTGGTCGCCGGACACCCTCGAGTTGAGCGATAGATCGTCGGCGGCGTTGGCGGCGGTGGCAGCAAGGGATGCGGCAGCGACTGCGAGAAGCATGCGCATGCGGACCTCTTCTTGATTGATGAAACGGTGAACGAAAGTTACCGAATTCGATAACGTGCTCAGGCAGACGCGGGGCGTCCTCCTGTTGCTTCCTTGCCGGCAATAGCGTTGAGGGCGGCGGTGGCGGCCTGCGCGGCGGCGTCGATCTGCGCTTCTTCGCCTGCCATGTAGAGGCGGCCGAAGGCGCCGAAGGGAGTGACGTCGACCAGCCGGACGTCGGCGGCCTTCTCAGCCTCGTTGGCGGCGAGCACCGCGTAGGCGGCCGGCTCGCACTCGAGGATGAAGAGGCTCTGGCCAGGCTCGATCATGGAGCCGAAGCGGATCTTGTCGATGATCATGGCGTGCATCGGCTCGATGCCGCGGATGATGGTGTTGGAGATGACCTTCGGCTTGATGCGGTCGCTCTCCTTCGCGCCCAGATGCGCGAGGATGGCGTCGCCCGCCGAGCGCACTTCGCCTTTGTCGTCGTGGTGCAGCTCGACCATGCCGAAGGCTCGCTCGACCACCAGCGTCGCGGGCTGGACCGAGGTGGCCTTGAGCGCCGTGTCCATCACCTGGTGGATGGCCATGCCCGGCGCGATTTCGACGAACAGCGAGGCGACGCCGGGGACGGGAAAGTATCCGCGGCAGGTGGTGCAGATGTGCGCCGCGAGCTGCGGCTGGAGCGAGTCGAGGAAGACGTAGGCGCGGAGCTGGGTCTGAGCCATTTGCGGGGCGCGATTAGCATGGTGCGCCCGATCGGGCAACCAGCTAGAGTGCCCCCAATGTCAGTGATCCGCAGTTGGGCGCGCACCGATATCGGCAAGAAGCGCAAGCTCAACGAAGACGCTTTTCTCGCCGACGATGCGCTTGGCCTCTATGTCGTCGCCGACGGGATGGGCGGCCATGCCGCGGGCGAGGTGGCGAGCGCGCAAGCAGTGGCTTCCATTCGCGAGGCGCTGGTCGAGGGGCGGCCGCTCCTCGAGTCCTTCGCCAAGACGCCCACCGTGGAAGCGCGCGAGCAGGTGGCGCAGCTGATGGAGCGCGCCATCTTGAAGGCGTGCGCGGACATCTACGCCATCTCTTCGGGCGACCTGGGCAAGCGCGGAATGGGCACCACGGTGGTCGTGCTTCTGGCCATGGGAAAGAAGGCGGTGGTGGGCCATGTGGGGGACAGCCGCGTGTACCTGTTCCGCAACGGCCGCGCGCACCAGCTGACCGAAGACCACACCATCATCCAGGAGCAGCTCAAGCGCGGGCTGCTCACCAAAGAGCAGGTGGCCACCGCTGACAACAAGAACGTGATCACCCGCGCGGTAGGCATCCAGCCATCGGTGGCGGTGGACACGCTGGTCACCGATCTGCTGCCCGGCGACCTTTACCTGCTCTGCTCCGACGGGCTGCACGGCTACCTGGCGGACGACGAGCTGCCGCAACTGCTCGCGCAGGAGAAAGAAAAGCTCTCCGCGCTGCTGGTGGACCTGGCGCTCGAGCGGGGTGGCAAGGACAACGTCACGGCGATCGTGCTCGCGGTCGAGGCGGAGGCGGGTTCGGGGTTCATGGGTGACGAGCACACCGACGTCGAGGGCAAGACCGAGATCCTGCGGCGCATCCCGCTCTTCCAGCACATGACCTACAAGGAGCTGCTGGCAATCCTCGGCATTGCGCGCGGGCGCCAGTTCGAGAAGGGGCAGCCCATCATCAAGGAGGGCGAGCAGGGCGATGAGCTCTTCGTGCTCTTCCGCGGCAAGGTTGAAGTGCTGAAGGCCGCGGTGAAGATCGCGACGCTCAAGGCCGGCGGGCACTTCGGCGAGATGGGTCTGGTGGATCAGGCTCCGCGCAGCGCGACGGTGGTGGCTTTGGAGGAGACCAGCGCGGTCGCGATCGATCGCGACAGCCTGCTCAAGCTCATGCGGCGCGATTCGCTGCTGGCGGTCAAGCTGCTCTGGAGCTTCGTGCAGGTGCTCTCCGAACGGCTTCGCAACACCAACGACGCGCTGGCGGGGCTCAAGCACGAGCTCGATGAGGTGCGCGCGCAGTTGAGCGGCGTGCACGATTCACCCGCGGGAGGCGGAGGGCCGCCTCCGTTCGGCGATTGAGGCTTCCTGCGCGTCGCCGGGCCGCCGGGGCCGCGGGGAGCGCTGCTCTTGCGCTTCTGGTGTCGGTCGCGTGCAAGACGGCCGCGCCGGTCGCGGGGCCACCGCAGGATCCGGTCGCCTTTTTCAGCCGGCTGAAGGCCGCGCACCAGAAGCCCCTGACCCTCTCCTGCGACGCGAAGGCGTTCGTCGAGGCGCCCGAAAACGGCGGCCGATACGCGCTGCACATCGCGGTGCAGAGAGCGCGCTCGATTCGCATCGAGGCTCTCTCGCCGCTGGGCGATCCAGCCGCGGTGCTGGTCGCGCACGAGGGAAAATTCGCTCTGCTCGACCTGCGCCACAACGTCTTCTACCGGGGCAGCTCGACGCCGAAAAACCTGTCGCGCCTGCTGCCCGCGCCACTGCGCGACGACGAGCTGGTGGCGATGCTGACCGGCTCCTTCCCGGAGTTGCCCAAAGCTGAACCCGTCGCCCTCACCCGTGAAGGTGACGGCTGGCACCTGGTGCTTTCGACGGTCGCGCCTGGCCTGAGGAACCCGGCGGGCACCACGCAGGACCTCTGGCTGGGTGACGACCTGCGCGTCGGCCGCGTGCGCCGGGCCCGGGCCGATGGCGCGCTGCTCTGGGAGGCGAGGCTCGACGAGTTCGACGACTCGAGCGGCGCGCTCCTGCCGAGGCTGCTGCACTTCTCGGTGCCC
Organism: Deltaproteobacteria bacterium; assembly: GCA_025358085.1. Taxonomy (GTDB): domain Bacteria; phylum Myxococcota; class Myxococcia; order Myxococcales; family 40CM-4-68-19; genus JANYKT01. Next base: position 15,323 of record JANYKT010000027.1, read on the forward strand.
GATGCGAAGACGGAGATCGACCTGCGGCTCAAGAACGTGCTGGCGCAGAAGTCGCCGCCGGCCGGCGCGTTTCTCCTCGGAGTACCCGACGGCATGCAAGTGGAAGATCTGCCGTGAGTAAAGTTGCCCCTCCGTCTGCGCTTCCACTAGTATCCCCGCGCATGCGCATCAGGATCGGCGACCTGCTGGTCAAAGCAGGCGTCATCACCGATCTCCAGCTCAAGGCGGCGCTCGCTGAGCAGTCGCAGTGGGGCGGCAAGCTCGGCGACATCCTGGTCCGCATGGAATTCCTCACCGAGGAGATCCTGGTTCGCGCGCTCTCCAAACAGACTGGCATTCCGCGCGCAGACCTGACCGGTGCTGGCGACCGCGCGGCGCTTTCGGCCATCTCGCCGGAGGTCGCCGAGGAGTTTGGCGTGGTCCCGCTCCACTTCAAGGAAGAGGGACGCGCGCTGCTGGTGGCCATGAGCGACCCGCTCAACCTCAGCGTCACCGATCACTTGCGCTCGTTGACCCACGGAGCGAACATCGACGCACAGCTCGCCGGGGCCAGCGCCATCCGCAACGCCATCTCGCGCTGGTACCGCGGCGAGGAACTGTTCGCCGATGAAGAACAGTCAGCGATGAAGATCGTCAACAACAGCGGCGATTCGGTGGTCACCCTCGACCCGCGCAAGGCGCCCAGGAACGCGTCGCCGCAGGGTTTTGCCCCGGCCGCTCAATTGGCACCCTCGCCGCAGACCAACGGCGCGCCACGCGCACCACCTACAGCGCAGGTTCCGGCCGCAAGGTCCAGCGCTGTCGAGGTTCTGCGCGGCGTGGAAGAGACGCAGCGGCGCTCGGTGGCCGCGCTCAAGGCAATGGTCGAGCTGCTCATTGAGAAGGGCGTCTTCACGCGCGACGAGTACCTCTCGCGCGTGAAGCGCTGACCACGGAGATTTTGATGCCGCCGCGCAAGCGCCTCGGGCAGCTCCTAACGGAACTTCACGTCGTGGACGAGCACCAGCTGCAGAGCGCGCTCGGCCACCAGAAACAGTGGGGCGGCAAGCTTGGCGCCATCCTGGTGCAGAAGGGATTCTGCCGGGAGGCGCAGGTGGTGAGCGCGCTCGCCACCCACCTGGGAATGCCGGTGGTGAGACTGGCGACGCAGAAGGTGGATCCGCGGGCGGTCAAGCTCGTGACCCGGCCCATCGCGGAGAAGCTGCATGTCTTCGCTTACGAGATCCTCGGCAGCGGGCGCGGCGAGGTGCTGACCGTCGCCATGAGCGATCCCACCGACCTGTCCGCCGTGGATCAGCTGGCCTTTCACACCGGCAAGCGCATCAAGCCGATGCTTTGCGGCGACAGCGAGATCGTCAATGCCATCGTGACCAGCTACGGCGAAACCCAGCCCGCTCCGGCGGTCGCAGGGGCGGCACCCGCAAAGCCTGCCGTGGCCACAACGACGCCTGCGCCGGGAGCAGCGGCGCCCTCCGCGACCACGGCCTTCCCCAGGCGCATCGAGCCAAACCAGCCGCCCGCTCCGCATCGCGCGTCATCACCCTACATTCCCCCGCCTATCCCGGCGCGCTCGACCAGACCTGTGCAGCCGCTTGAGGAGATCGAACCGGTGGACGCAGACTCCTTCGTCAACGTCGCGGCGGCGCAGCCCGCTACCCAGCCCGAGCCGCTTGAGTTGGCGGAATCGGACGGTGCTGCCGACGGGCCGATGGAGGGCCTCGAGCCTATCGCTGCGCACGTGCAGTCGTCGGGCGAAGAGGTGACCGGGCAGGAGGACGTTGCAGGCGACGGAACCGCCGGCGACGCGCTCGAGGGTCTGGAAGACGCGAGCGACGCGACGCGGCACGAAGGCGTCGAGGACGCGCCGCTCGAAGGCCTCGAGAGAAGCGACGCTGCGCCGGCCGACGCTTCGTGGCACTCGGCGCCGCAGACAACGGGTTCGGAGTGGGGCGTTGCTCCCGAGGGCGGCTGGGATGCAGCGCCGACCGGCGAGGCCGAGCCTGCCGACGAGGCCGCGCGGCTGGCGATTTCGGGCTGGGGCGAGTCCGCACCGGCAGCGCCGCCGAGGGATTCGCAGGAGGGGCAGGACTGGGGCGCCACGCCTGACGCGCCGGAAGCGGCCTGGGAAACGGCTCAGCCCGCGTGGGGCGCCGGGGAGCAAGCCGAGACCGAGCCGGTGGCGGCCGCGGAGGAGCCCCTCAGTGAGGAGCTTCCGGCCGACGCCATCATCGGCACGGCAGATGTGTTGGAGGGGGGCGACGAAAGCTGGGCCGCGCCTCCTGAAGAGACGGTCCCGCAGGCAGCCCCCGCGCACGACGAACACGCGCACGACGAACCCGCGCACGACGAACCCGCGCACGACGAACACGCGCACGACGAACCCGCGCACGACGAGCAAACCGCAGCGCAGGAGCCGGTTGCTTATGAGGGGCGATCGCTGGTCGAGGAGCAGCCATCCCCGGGGGCGACCGCGCCGGAGGAGCATGGCTCCGCGGTTGGCCGCGCCGAGACCGCTCCGGAGCATGGGGGTGCCGAGCACGAAGCTTTTGCGCCTGACGCGTGGGCGACCAGCGAAGATCCGCTCGCTGCGCGTGAGCACAACGCAACGGTGACCGCCTGGGGGGAGCCCGCGCAGGAGCCGCAGGCCGAGGTCGAGCAGGCCTGGACCGCGCCCGCGGAGACCGGGTCCGTGCAGGAGCCCGAGGCGGAAGTCGAGGCTGAGTTAGAGCTTGGGCAAGAGGCAGAACACCTCGAGACCGTCGACCCGGCGGCTGGCTGGCCGGAGGAAGTGGCCGGAGGTCACCCGTCGCACGAACCGATCGCCGCTGACGAAGAAGCCGCGCTCGGGGAGCAGGAGTTCGCAACCGAATCGCCGCCTGCGGAGGCTCGCCTTGCCGAGCCGCACCTCGTCGAGGCGAACAGCCCCTTCGAAGAGCAAGCCCCGGCGCCTGAAGCATTCGCGGTTAGCGATTCGGACGCTGACGACGTTCCTGCCAGCGAGACAGGCGCAGGGGAAGAGTCGGCACCCGCGCTTTCCGGCAGCGACCCTTCCTTGGCGCAAGAGATTGCTCTCCCTGAGACAAGCGTTGCGCACCACGAGGGCGAGGACCAGGGTTTTCCTGGTGGGGACGAGCCACACCGGCACGCTGACGCGGATGGCGACCCGGTCAAGGAAAGCCCCGCGCACGACGCGGCCACCGCGGAGCAACCCAGCGCCGACGTCCCCATCGACGAGCGGCTTCCGGAAGAGCTGCCCGCGAATGACGGTCAGGCCGAAGCAGGAGCTGTCGAGGAGTCCGCGGCCTTCCAGGATGAGCCAACCGAGGAGGAGCAATCCGCGGCCGAGGACGGCAGCGAGGAGCCTCTGCTGGAGGGTTGGATTGCTCCGCCTCCCGAGCCACCGGCCGTTGGAGCGGGCTGGCTGGGCGAAGCGCTCGCGGCCACCATGCCGCTGTCGCCGGCAGACCTCGAGACGCTCTCGACCGTCGGAGTAGACATGAACGACGGTGTCGGCGCGTTCCGGCTGCTCGCCGCCGTACTGCGCGTGCTCCAGCGGCGGAACGTCATCGACTTCGAAGAGTTGGCCGGTGAGCTGATGCGGAGCCGCGGCGCAATCCCGGACGCGGGTCCCGCGGAGCAGCTGACTTCCGAAGAAGCGCTGTAGCCCGCGGGCGTACCTGCTGCACCTTGCGTCCCACCCATCGCGCGCGCGTACATTCGCGCCGCGTCGGAGGGTGGATGAGCGTCTCGATGAGTGGCACGGTGCTGACCCGCGATCTGTTCAGGGCGGACGGGACGCTGATCGCCTCGCGGGGCGAAATCGTGGATTTGCCCTACCTGAAGCACGTCGCGGCTTGCGCATGCAGGGGTGCTCGCGAACGGCCGCTGCACGAGACAGCGCTCGCAGACGCGGTGCTGGAGGCCTTCGAGGAGCCTGCGCTCAAACATCTGGTCGGCAGCGACGAGGCCCGCGCCTGCGTCGCCGACGCCATCTGCGACGTGCGGTTTCCGCAAGCCGTGTGGGACGAGCTGGAGCTGCTGCGGCGCGAGGACGCCGCGCGCTATCAGCACGCCGTCTGGACGGCGCTCATCGCGTCGCGGCTGTTCCGCGCGGCGCTCGGAGAAGCTCCCGGACTCTCGCGGCTGGCAGGCGGGGCGCTGGTCCACGATGTCGGGATGCGCCATACGGCGGCGCGGCTGAGCTTCAAGCGAGACCACCTCTCTCGTTCCGAGGCGCTGGCGCTCGAGGACCACCCGCTCATCGGGGCGCTGACCCTGGCGAGTTCACTTGGCGATGCGCCCGCGGTCCACTTCGCGCTGCTCCACCACACGCGCGCGGGGCTCGGCTATCCGCGGGTGGCCGGCCGGCCGCCCCTGCGTGGGCTGGACGTGGTCGCCCTCTCCAGCGCCTTCGCCGCGCTGCTGGCGCCGAGAGCGTACCGCCTGCAACCTTTCGACGCGCGCGGCGCAGCGGATCAGCTGCTCGATGAAGCGCGAGCCGGGCACTTCGATCTCCGCGCGGTGCGCCTGCTCATCCATTGCTTGCGGGGAGCGCGGGGCACGCTTGCCGAGCTGCAACTCCCGCAGAGTTCCACCGGCTTCCGCCCTCCGCGCAATCATCACGGCCTCGCGCCCGCCGGTGTGGCCGCCGCCCGGGCCTGACGGCGGGCACGACGCTTCTGCCTGCTCTCACAAATGTGGTAGATCCCCGGTGCACCCCCGCGCGTTGAGATGACCCAGGACATGTCCGACGAGGAGCTGCTGGCGGCTTTCCAGCAGGGCGACCCTGGCGCCTTCGAGCGCCTGTTGAGTCGCCATCGCGGGCCTCTCTTCACTTTCCTGGTGCGGATGACGGGCGACCGAGAAAAGGCAGAGGATCTGGCGCAGGAGACCTTCTTGCGCCTGGTCAAGAGCGCCGCAGCCTGGGAGCAGCGAGCGCGCTTCCAGACGTGGCTCTACACCATCGCGCGCAATCTCTGCGTCGACCAGAGCCGCCGCGACAAGTTCCGGCGCGCCGACAGCCTGGACGCCGATGGGCCCAACGACGAGCCGCCGCTGGTCGATTCGGTGGTGGCCGAAGGACCGGGGCCGGACCGCGGCGCCGAGAGCGCGCGCCTCCGGCCGCTGTTGCAGGCGGCGCTGCTCTCGCTGCCGGTCGAGCAGCGCGAGGTCTTCGTCTTGCGGGAGCAGGCGGGCGTGCCGTTCAAGGAAATTGCCGTGGTGGTCGGGGTCAATGAGAACACGGTCAAGAGCCGCATGCGCTACGCGCTCGAAGGTCTGCGCAAGGCGCTCGCGGCGGCAGGAATCAGTGCAGATTTGGCGGAGCCCGAAGCGGATTCTTCGGTTCGATTGGGGAGGGCATGACGCACGAGGAAGTTCTGGAGTCGCTGCTCGAGTTCGCCTGGGGCGAGCTTCCCGCGGCGCGCGCGCTCGAGGTGGAGCGGCACCTCGAGACTTGCGCCTCGTGCACCCGGGAGCAGGTGCTGCTCACCGAAACGCGGCGGATGGCGGCGCCACTTTCCGAGTTGGAAGAGCCGTCGCCCGGCTTCGACGATCGCATCCTGGCCGCTGCGCGCGCCGAAGCTTCTCTGCGCGCCGATGGTACGCCCGGCGCGGTGATCGAGGCGACAGGCAGCGTGCGTCCAGCCGGGATCGAGCCGGCAATCGTCGACCCGCTGGCACCGGTGCACACGGCCAAGCGGGGAGCCAGGCCGCGGCGCGCGCTTCGGTGGGCGGCCTTCAGCTCGGTGGCAGCGGCGGCGGTGCTCGTGCTTGCCGTGACGAGCACCCGAAGCAGCAAGCGCGCCGAGCCGGCGGTCGAGTCCTCCGCCTATGAGATTCACATCAAGGCGCCGCAGCAGCAGCCAGCCATCGGCGTGGGTGTCGGCCGGGCTGCGGTCGGTGCGACCGGGAACGCGGCGGCAGCGCCGGCGCCAGCGCTCGCAACGACGGCCCCGCCAAGCGCAGCGGACGCAAAGCAGAAGCCGCAAAGCGAACAACAACGACGAGCGCGAGAGAGGAGTCGCCCGGAAGCGACACGCCAACTCGGAGGGGGAGGCGACATCTCCTCTGAGGTTGCCGCGGATGAATCCGCGCCGGGAAGAGCAGCTGACGCTCGCGCCGCGACAGCCGCAGGTGTCTCGCCGCCAGCCGGCGCGGCGACCTCTCGGAAAGCGACCGCTGAAGCAGCGGGGTCGCTGTCGGTCCTCTCGGGAGCCGTCCAGTCCGCCACCTCCGCGCCTGCCGCGGAGGCTCCAGCAGTGGCGCCTGCTGCAAAGGCTCCAGCAATGGCGCCTGCCGCGAAGGCTCCAGCAGTGGCGCCTGCCGCGGCCGCCCCCGCGCCTGACTCCGAGTCCGCTGCCGAGGCCGGCCTGTCTCCCGTCGCGATCGAGGACGCCGCGCGCAAGTCGCGCCGTGAAGCCAACTACGCACTCGCGGCAGCCCAGTATCGCAAGGCCGCGCAGCTCCGGCGCCTCGGCCCCGATCCCTCGACGGCCGCGTGGGATCTGGCCCACGCAGTCGAGTGCCTCTCGGCCATCAGTCAGTGGAACGAGGCTCGCGGCGTGCGCCAGGAATTGCTCCGGCTTTATCCCGCCGAACAGAGCGCCGCCGCTGCCGCCGCGCGCGCGCTGCGACCTGCTGAAATCGCGCCGCCGTCCAGCAACGATTCGCCTGCATCCGGCAAGTAGCGGACGGGGGCACATTCGTTTGCTTCAGGCCCTCGCTGCCGCATACGCTGCGCCTCCGCACACTGCGTCGGGAGGCTGCCTTGCTGTCGGGGAAGAATCCGCTCTTCATCGCGCTCGCGCTCGGCCTGATGGCCGGGCTCATCGCCTACTCCGCCATCAAGGCGCAGCAGAAAAAGGTCAAGCAGGGCTGGGAGACCGTCAACATCCTCTGCGCCAAGATCGACATCCCCGAGGGCACCGAGCTCGACAACGAGATGATCGCCGTCAAGGAGATGCCGGTGAAGTTCGTCACCGAGTCGAACATGAAGGTCGACGAAGAAGGCAGCCTCAAGCAGAACAGCCCCGTCGGCCAGCGCGTGATGGTGCCGCTCAAGGCGGGCGACCCCATCCTGGTGAGCCACTTCGAGTCGGCGCGCGAGGCCGAGTTCTCGACCATGATCAATCCCAAGGGCCGCGCGGTCACCATCGACGTGCAGGAGCGGAACGCGGTCGGCCTCTGGGTGCGGCCGAACGATCACGTCGACGTCATCGGCAGCTTCCGCGACCCCGATTTGAACCAGCTCAAGACGGTCACGCTGCTGCAGAACGTGGTGGTGCTCGCCACCGGCCACATCAACGCCAACACCACCTACGTGCCGGACGAGGAGAAGCGCTACCAGACCGTGACCCTGCTGGCGCTGCCGGAAGAGGCCGAGCTGCTCACGCTCGCGCAGGAGACCGGAACCATCACGCTTCTGCTGCGCAACCCGGACGATCTCGACTACCAGGAGAAGCGGCAGGTGGTGGACTTCAAGACGTTGATGACCGGCGAACGCGCGAGCGAGCTGCAGCAGAAGCGCTACAAGACCATCCAGATCATCCGCGGCAACAAGAGCGCCACCGAGAACACAGGCGTCGCCGTGAAGACGGAGTAGCCATGGCGCCGGCACTCGTCTTCCTCTTCACCACCGCCTCGATCTTCTTCTTCGCCTTCCTCGCGCTGGACGTGCTGCAGCGCGCTTTCGAGCAGTACAAGCTCCGCTACGTCACCAAGTCGATGAACGACTTGAGCGACATGTTTCTCTTCATCGAGCCAGGCCAGATCCTCCTGCTCAACTTCATCGCCTTCGTCGTCGTCGCGGCGGTGGGGTACTGGCTGGGCGGACCGTTCTTCGGCTCGATCGCGGCGGTGGGCGGCTTCTTCGCCCCCATCGGCGCCGTGCGCTACTACCGGCGCCGCCGCATCAGGCTCTTCAACACCCAGCTGACCGAGGCGCTGCAGCAGATGTCCAATGCCCTGCGCGCTGGCCTCACCTTCCAGCAGGCCATCGAGCAGATCGGCAAGGAATCGAACGCGCCGCTGCGACAGGAGTTCGGACTCTTCATCAAGGAAATCAAGCTGGGCGTGCCGGTCGAAGAGGCGATGATCAACCTGTCCAACCGTGTCGGCAGCGAGGACATGGAGCTGGTCTCGACCAGCACCAACATCGCGCGCCAGCTGGGTGGCAACATGGCCGAGATGTTCGAGGTCATCGCCGCCACCATCCGCGAACGCTTCCGGCTCGAAGGTAAAATCGGGGCGCTCACCAGCCAGGGAAAAATGCAGGGCTGGGTGGTCTCGTCGCTGCCGCTCTTTCTCGGACTGTTCCTCAATTGGTACCGGCCCGACTTGATGGAGCCGATGTTCGAGAACGCCTACGGCTACGTGCTGGTCTCGGTCATCATCATCCTCGAGACCATCGGGTTTCTGCTCATTCGCCGCATCGTAGCCATCGACGTATGAGCGCCGGCGTGCCGGACATATTGATGATTCTGGCCGCGCTGGCCTCGGCGGCGGCGGTGGCCACGCTGGTTCTCGGCCTCTACGAACTCTACCGGGCCCTCTACCAGCGCTACCTGGCGCAGATCGGCCACGACGAAGCAATGCTCTTGCAGAGCCCGGCCGACATCGGGTCCAGCTCGCTGCAGGCCTTGCGCCGGACCGCGATTGCCGTCCTCGCCTCGCTCAACGAGCGCTGGGTGCCTGCGCGCTATTCGGACCGCATCACCGCCGCGCTGCGCAGGGCGGGCCGTCCGGCTGACCTCACGGCCGCCGAGATCGTCGGCTTCATGGAGCTGACCGCGTTCACCTTCCTGTGCATCGGTGTCGCCATTTCCATCTGGCTCGATCTGCCGTTCTGGAGCTGGTTCATCTTCGCTGCCTTCGGCGCTGCCTATCCGCTGATCTGGTTGCACGACAAGGTCCGCGCCCGCCACCACGCCATCACCCGCGCGCTGCCGTACAACCTGGACCTGCTCACGCTGTCGGTTGAAGCTGGCCTCGACTTCGCGGCCGCCATCGGCAAGGTGGTCGAGAAGGGTCGCAAGGGTCCGCTGCGCGACGAGCTCGCCATTACGCTCAAGGAGCTGAAGCTCGGCAAGACGCGCGAGGAAGCGCTGCGCAACCTCGGGGCCCGCTGCGAGCTGGTCACGCTCTCGAGCTTCGTCCACGCGCTCATCCAGGCCGACAAGATGGGCACGTCGCTGGGCAAGATCCTGCGCATCCTCTCCACCCAGATGCGCATCGAGCGCACTCAGCGCGCCGAAAAGCTCGCCAACGAAGCGCCGGTAAAGCTGCTGCTGCCGCTGATCGGTTTCATCTTTCCGACCATCTTCATCATGCTGTTCGGACCCATCGCCTACGCGGTCTTTTTCGGCGGGAACTTCTAGCGATGGCCTTCGTCCTGACCATCGCCGAAGGCCAGGGGCGCGGGCAGAAATTTTCCTTCGCAACGGTGGACGTCACCATCGGCCGCGGCGCCACGAACGACGTGGTCCTCAACGATGCCGGCGTCTCGCGCAATCACGCGCGCATCCAGCGGCAGGGCAGCGGCTACTTCCTGCTCGACAACGGCTCGTCGAACGGCACCGAGCTGAACGGTGTCGTCATCGAGCGACCGCAGTTGCTTCGCGAGGGCGACCTGATCGGCGTCGGTCCGGTGGCGTTCGAGTTCGCCGTCCGGGCGGAAGCGGCGGGGAACAACGAGACCCGGATCACCAGCCTGCCGCAAGCGCAGGAGCAGGCGACGCGAATCTCGACCCTGCCCCATGCGGCAGGGTCGGTCGCGCCGCGCGCCGGAGGAACGCGCAAGCCAGGTCCGCTCGAGGTTTTCGCGCGGCTCCCGCGGGGCGTGCGCATCGGCGCGGGGGCCGCGGCGGCGCTGCTGGTCATCGGGCTCGCGCGCGTTTCCGTCTCGGGCCGCGAGCGCCAGGGCCTCGAGTGCCCCGACACCATCTCGGTCGACGACGACGTCACCGCAATCTCGTTCGGCCACGGCGAGGTGGACGCGGACTGCGGCAACCAGGCTGTCTTCGGCTTCAACGTGCCGCCCAGGACCAGCGCGCTCTTCCATTACCAGCCCATGCACATCGGCTCGCCGTCCGAGGTGGAGCTGCGGCTGAACGGCAAGCACCTCGCCTGGGCGCCGGTCGCCGGTGCGAGGGGCGAGCTCCAGGTGGTGCCGCTCACGCCCGCCCTGCTCGCCGCTGACGGCCGCAACTTCGTCACGGTCCTGCAGGGCCAGAAGGGCAAGGAGTGGAGCGTCGGACGCGTGCGCGTGGACCTCATCGCCGTGACGCCGGGCGACCTCAAGGGAGCGCAGGAATCCTACGACCGCGGGCGCCGGAAGCTTCAGGAGCGCCGCGTCGCCCCGCGCAATCTTTACGATGCCTGGAAGATTTTCCTCATCGCGCGCCGCAACATGGAGGGGTTGAGCCCGCGCCCGGCGCTCTACGACGAGGTGGCGCAGCTGATCAAGGACTGCGAGCGCGACCTGGAAAAAGATTGCTCGAAGATGATCTTTACCGCCGCGCGCTTCGAGAAGTACGAGCAGGACGACCGCGCCCAGCAGACCTACCGCGAGGTGCTGCTGCACTTCCCGGGCGAGGACCCCAGCAGCTGCCGCAAGAAGGCTCAGGAGAACATCGTTTCGGCGCAGGTCGAGGCTTCCGAGTAGTGCTAGGCTCAATGCAGGTCAGTTAGCAGCGCCCTTTCTCTCTGCAGGGAACGCCGCCGGGAGACCGTGGGGGTCGTCGCCCTCAAACAGGTGCTCACCCCCTGGCGA